>JAGBES010000014.1 GCA_017936845.1 Bacilli bacterium | reverse complement strand
ATAAACTTGCTAATATAAATCAATAGTTTTTTATAAAAAAATAAAATTATTTAATTAAGTATATTATTGCATGACAAAAACACCTAAAATAGGTCCTAAAAAAATTAATTATACAATTTAATTAATTTGGCATAATATTGCCTTAAGAATTTATTTAAAGCTGCTATTTTGGCAACTTTTTTCTTTTTACCCTCAGATTCTTTTTTTACCATATAATCATAAAATTCATTACCAGTACTATAAAAAGATTTAATTGCTTTCATTACCTCATATCCTGTTTTTCTTAGGTATTTATTACCACGCTTAGAAATATGCCTATTAGTTGCTTCAAACTGCCCAGACTGATATGGAGGAGCATCTATTCCTGCATAAGCAATTAGACTACTAGAATCTTTAAATTTTCTTATATCTCCAATTTCAGCAATTAATAGTGGAGCTAGTCTTGGACCAGCACCAGGCATAGTTTTTACAGTTTCATATTCTGGTAATGTATTTGCAATTTCTTGCATCTTTGATATAATTTTTTTAGTTGTTTCAATTGATTGGATTAAAGCAACTACACAATTGTCTATAATTAATTGTGTATATTCAGAGAATGGACATGATGGAACTGACTCTTTTGCTAGTTCGTAAACTTTTTTAGCAAACGTAATACCAGCTCTTTTATGTCCTATTTTTTGTGCAATTTTATCCACTTCATATATAAAAGTTTCTAACTTTTTCTTTTTGATTATATCTATTGAATATTTTTGAAACACCTTTAAACCAAGTATATAATTATTTTCATCTAATAATTGATAATAACCAGGAAATAACATATCAGTTAAATTAGAAAAATTAACTTTTTGTTGTGTTTTAATATTATTGAAAGCAAAATACTGCCTTGATAAAAATCTTAAATCTTTATAATTTTTATCTTCTATAATAGGCATTTTTAATTTATACCAATTATCACAAGCATATTCTGCTAATTTTAATGAATCTTTTTTATCAGTTTTAGCTTTTCTTAAACCTCTGTCTAAATATTTCTTAATTCTAAACGCATTTTCAGCAATAACACAATATCCTTTATCTATTAGATAAGATAGTACTGGTAAATGGTATGTTCCAGTTTCTTCCATAATAATTTTCAAATCTTCTTTAGAATAATTGTTTAATAATAAATCTAAATTATCTAAATCTTTTTGATTATGATAAAATTCAAAAGGTTCTTTAATTATTTCACCTTCTATGCTTAAAATAGCAATTGTACTTTTACCTTTTGAAATATCAATTCCAACTCCATACTTCATAAATTTCTCCTTTTTTAATAATAATGATTGGATCTAACTCTTCTACAAATTTTCATTTTGGTTCTTTATGCGAGTATTTAACTCAACTTGCTTAATCGAATATATAATGTAGAGGTTAGTTAACACTTTATCGTGCGAGTATAGAAACTCCAATAGTAATTCGTTAACCAATCCTCTTACATCATAGTAAAAAAGTCTGTAATTATCAATCAAATACATGATATAATAATTACAGATTTATAATACCAAATAGTAATTTGTTAATATGATTAGTAAAAAAGAATTGATTTTAAGGTCAATTCTTATTTTTATATTCACTTTCTAATATATTAGACATTTCTTCAGGACTTTCTTTACAATCATTATATAACCATTTTTTTATAATAGCATTTAATCCAGCTCTAAAAAATTCTATATGATAGTCTATATATTTATTATCATAATACTTTTCTGCTAATTCGATATTATATTGTGTCGAAGGACTCATAGAAATAGCTTCTAATTTAAAATATGTTTTAAAAAATATTGGATTATCTTTTATATGTTTAAATAAACTTAAATATCCATTGGTATTTTGTTTTGATTTATTAGATAATTGAAATTTTGCAAATTCAACTTCCATATTTTTTTTAATTTTTTCTGCAAGATCATATATATCAATATAATTAGCATAAAAGGTAGAACGATTTAACTTTGCCATTTCACAAATCATAGATACTGATATTTCTTCAATGTTTTTCTTTTGTATTAGTTGTAAAAAAACTTTCTCAATATTTTCTTGAGATTTCTTTCTTTTTTGATTATTGGGTTTATTCATAATTGCCTCCTAATTTTATTATTCCAACAGATGTTGAAAATTGTTGGTTGTTTTTTCTTTTCGTAAAATATTATAATATAAATGTAAAAAAACAACAAGTGTTGTCTTTTGCGATTGGAGGTGAATTTATGTCTAAAATTGAAAAAGCTGTTGTAGGTGGATACAAAAAAGTAGAAGATTCAGTAGTTGGTGGATACAAAAAAATAGAAGATAAATTTGTTGATACTTTCTTAAAAAAAGATGGAGAAACTATTGATGAAGCTAAAGTTAGAGTTAAAGAAGAACAAGAAAAATTAGAAGAGCAAAATAAAGCTAGAATAGAAGAATCTTTAAAAGCAACAGAAAAAATTAACAATAAATATGGAATTTAATTAATGGAGGAATAAATGAAGAAGGATACTTTATTAGAAATAATATTAGGAACTGTTGGTGGTTTAATATTTGCTGTTGGAATGTGTATGTGTTTAATTCCTGAATGGAATTTACTTACAGCAGGTATAGTTGTATCAATAATTGGATTTATAATTTTATTATGTATCATTCCTATTTATAGAAAAGAACATCCTAAAAAAGTTAGTAATAAGAAAACTGATTGGGGATTAGTATTAACTTGGATAATTGGTGTAGTTGGTGCATTAATTATGGGATTTGGTATGAGTAAAATAATGGTTGATAGTCCAGAAAAAATGGATATGATTATTGGTATGATTACAGGAGTTGTAGGACTTCTAATTTGTGTATTAAATTATCCAATTTATTCATATTTAAAAAGTAATAAAAACTAATGAATAAAAGAATAGAACAATTTAAAAAGTTAAAAAAAGAAGATCGTATAATGTTCTTCTTGGTGTTTACAACAATAGGAAATATATTTATGGCAATAGTAAAATTTGTATTGTCATTAACATTACCATCACTTTGGTTTTTTATCAATGCAATATTTATGATAGTTTTATCATTTGCTAGATTTTTCTCTATAAGAGATTATAGAAAAACAAAGTTGATAAATGATAAAAAAGAATTACAAAAGATTGGTTATAAAAATTATCTTAATAATGGAATATTATTAGTGGTGTTAGGAATAATGTATTTCTTTGTTAATGTTTATATTTATTATAAAGGAACAAATACAGCAATGCATGAATATTTAACTTATTTAGTAGCACTTGTTGCATTTTGGTCTATTAGTTCTGCAATATATGGAATGATTAAATATAAAAGAAATCATACACCTATATTAAAAGCAGTAAAACTAACAAATTTTGCAAATGCTTTAACTTCAATAATGCTTACACAAATAGTATTATTAGATACTTATGCTAAAACAGAAGTTTATAATTCAAATTTAATGAATGGATTAACTGGTATTAGTATAGGAATAGTAATTATTATATTAGGTTTATATATGATAGTTGGAATAAATAAATTACAAAAGGTAGATTAATTTTAAATCTATCTTTTAATTACAAATTACAATTTATAGATTAGTTTAGATACCTATTTTTGAAAAATTACAAATTTTTAGTGATAAAGTGATAATGTAAAGAGAGAAAATGAAGAAATTTAGGTAGAAAAAAGACAAATAAAGATGAGGCAACGCCATGTGGTTCAGGTCGCAAGTATAAGGCGAGTTGCGGAAAGTAAGCAATTACAAGTTTTTGCGAATACACATAAATAATTTTAAGGGAAGAATAGGAAATTAGATACCTTTTAGATACCATGAAATAAAATAATATTTTAAAAGTCGAATTAAATTCCGGCTTTTTTATTGACAAAAAATATAAATTAAAATATAATACTATTGTATTAAGTAAATAATACAATGGAGGTGCGAAATGGATTTTACATTTGATAATAATATACCAATTTATATACAATTATTAGATTACTTAAAAATTTATCTCATATCAGGAGTTTTTAAAGCTGGAGATAAGTTACCATCTGTTAGGGATTTTGCAACTACTTTTAAAGTGAATCCAAACACAATGCAAAAAGCTTTAACAGAGCTTGAGGATATGAATTTAATTTATACTGAAAGAACTAATGGAAAATACGTTACAAATGATGCGAAATTAATTGAAAGTTTAAAAGATGAATATGCAATTACACTAGCAAAAAGTTATTTTCAAGGAATGAAAAGAATTGGTTTAGGGAAAGCGGATTCTATAAAATATTTAGAAGGGATAGATGAATAATATGGAATTAGTTGAGATTAAAAACTTGAGTAAGTCTTATGATGATAAAGAAGTTTTAAAAGAAGTTAATTTAAAAATATCATGTGGTAGAATAATTGGATTACTTGGTAAAAATGGAGCAGGAAAAACAACTCTAATAAAACTTATTAATGATTTATTAACTCCAACAAATGGTGAGATTAAAATAAATGGTAATTCAGTAGGTGTAGAATCTAAAAAAATTATTGCATATCTTCCAGAAAGAACATACTTAAACAAACAAATGAAAGTATCAGAAGTAATAGATTTTTTTAATGATTTTTATGATAACTTTGATGCAGACAAAGCAAAGAAGTTATTAAAAGACTTAGACTTAGATATTAATAAAAACCTTTCTAAAATGAGTAAAGGAATGCAAGAAAAAGTACAATTAGTACTTGTAATGTCAAGGAGTGCAGATCTTTATATATTAGATGAACCATTG
>JAGBES010000013.1 GCA_017936845.1 Bacilli bacterium | reverse complement strand
GAATAGCACCACAATTTGGACATAGTAATTTTTGTAAGAATAAATATGTTTTATTTCTACTATAACTTCTAGAATTCTTCTTTTGCTGTGCTTGGCAATTTTCCCACATTTCTTTTGATACTATTGGCTCAATTACATCTTCATAATAAGTTGCTTTCTTTCCTGTTTTACCATGTAAATAATCACCTTTATAAAGTGGATTAGAAATCATATTTAATATTGTATTATCTCTCCAATTAGTTTTATTTAATACTTTTTCTTCATTAAACTTATTGGCTATTTTTTGATATGAATTACCTTCAAAATACATTTGAAATATTCTTATTACTATATCTTTTGTAAGTGGATCTGGAACCATCTTTTTATCAACTCTTTTATAACCTAATGGACAATGTCCTGGTATATGTCCTTCTTTAATTGCTCCAGCTAGTCCTATTTTTGTTCTTTCACTTGTTCTTTCTATTTCTTGTTGAGATACACTTGTTAATATTCTTGAAATCATTTTACCATTTGCATTAGTAGTATTTATATCATCATTAGCACAATCTAAATAAGCATCATTTTCTTCTAAAAACTTTAATATATTTTCCCAGTCATATACAGAACGAGTTAATCTATCTAGTTTTAATACAACAATAGTATTACATTTCTTTTCTCTTATATCTTGTAACAGTTCTTCAAATTTAGGTCTATAATTACCAGTTTTAGCACTTATTCCAGCATCTTTATAAACTTTATATACTTCATATCCTTTATATTGGCACATTGCTCTTAAGCGTTCTTCTTGTTCTTTTAAACTAAATCCTTCTCTTGCTTGATCTTCTGTTGATACTCTTATATAAAGTCCTACTATCTTCTTTTCTTCATTCATATTTATTCCTCCTTCAAATATCAAAAAAGAGGAGACAAAAGCACTAACAAGTAATGCTCTTGACTCCTCTATAATTATTTACATAAATTTGTTTCAATTCCAGTATGTATTTGACCATAGTTGTACCTCTCTTTCTAATAAAAGACTGATACTGCTTGTCATTTATTGGTTATATATAATAATCATTAAGTTATCAAAAGTCAATACTTTCGTATAAAATTAAATGGAATTGATATATTTAATTAAATACTTTTTATATAATCTTCTAAATCTTTTATTAATAATCTTTTACTTAAATCTTCTACATATATACTAGTTTCATAATTAAAGGCTAAAAATGTTATTCCCTTAATTATTATCCTATGAGGTTCTACATATGCTAGATTAGTTCTTTCTATTGTTCTTAAACTACCATTTTCAATTATTGGTGTAGTATTACAAAAACTACATATAAATTCTATTTTCTTTTTTAATGATTCGTCAATCTCAATTTCTTGTGTTATTACTCTTACCATAAATTCATCCCTTTCTTAATAAACAAAAAAATCAATTCCATTTCTAGAATTGATATTTATTAGTAAATTGAACCAAAGTTCAACCAGATTCTTTAATGGTGGAGATGAGGAGAATCGAACTCCTGTCCAAAAATACATCAGAATAGATATCTACAAGTTTAGTTCACTATTATATGTCCTAAATAATTTTAGTAGTGAACAACTAATTATTTAGTAAGTCTTTAAATTTCATTATTACTTCAAGACTAAGTAATAATATATCCTATTTAAATCGAGCCTTTCTAAATTCCAATAGGAGAAAAATCTAGAAAAGCGCATGCCTCTATATTATAATTAGGCGAATGCTACAGCGTTCTTAGTGAACATTGAAGCAAATGCATTTTTAACTTTGTTTGCGTTTATTTTTTTTGTGTACGTAAGGAGTACCTTCCACTTGCAATCTAAACCTAAATATTTCTGTCGAAACCTAAGCATCCCCAGTAAAAAGATTATAACATATTACTTTTTATATTTCAATATGTTATAATACTAATGTGATTTATATGAATGAAGAAAATTTAATAAAATATTATAACAAATTTAATGAAGAAAAAAGATTAAATTCTAAACATGGACAAGTTGAATTTTTAACAGCTATTAAATATATTAATGAATATATAAAAGATAATGATAAAATTATTGATATTGGAGCTGGTACAGGAAAATATTCTAAGTATTTTTATGATAAAGGATATGATGTAACTGCTGTTGAACTTGTAAAACATAATTTAAGACAAATTGAAAAGAAAAATATTAAATGTTTTTTAGGAAATGCTACTAATTTAAAAAAAATAAAAGACAATTCTTATGATATAACTTTATTATTTGGCCCACTCTACCATTTAATTAGTATGGAAGATAAATTAAAAGCATTACTTGAAGCTAAGAGAATTACAAAACCTAATGGATATATTTTTATTAGTTATTGTATGAACGAATATGCTATTATAGAACATGGATTTATTGATAATAATATATTAAATGAATTAAATCAAATAGATGAAAACTTTAAAATTAATCCTAAAGAAGATGATTTATATTCTTTTGTTAGATTAGAAGATATTAATTACTTAAAAGATAAAGCAAATTTATCTAGAGTTAAAATAATATCACAAGATGGACCTAGTGAATATATAAAGAAAACTATTAATAAAATGGATGATGAAACATTTGATTTATATTTAAAATATCATTTTAAAACATGTGAAAGATTAGAATTATTGGGTTCTGGAAGACATATACTTGACATATTAAAAAAATTACCTTAATGGTAATTTTTATATTGTTTTTTTATATCTCTATCAATATCTCTTTTTTTAATAGATTCTCTTTTATCATATGATTTTTTACCTTTAGCAACCCCTAATAATATTTTAGCTTTATTTTTATTAAAATATAATTTTATAGGTACTAAAGTATATCCTTCAATTTCTAATTTATCTCTTAGTTTTAAAATTTCTTTTTTATGTAGTAAAAGTTTTCTAGTTCTAAGTTCATCATGATTAAATATATTTCCTTCTTTATAAGGACTAATATGCATTCCAAGCAAAAAGACTTCATTATTTTTTATAATAGCATAACTATCTTTTAAATTAGCATTACCAAGTCTAATTGCTTTTATTTCTGTTCCTTTTAAAACTATTCCAGTTTCTATAGTACTATCTATTTCATAATCAAATTTTGCTTTTCTATTGTTGATTTCTATCATTATATCACCTAAAATCCAGTTTGTATTCTACTATCATTTGTTTTATTTATAATTGTTTTATACTGGTTATATATACTTTCATATTCATTTAATTTAGTATTATCTAATTTATTAAATGGAATAACTTGGAAATTTTTATAACCCCTATAATAAGTCCAAATTAAATCACCTTTTACATTATCAATTGTTACACTTGTTGTTTTTCCATCTGTTACTGTTTTATTTATATCTAAAGATGCCATCATACCAACACGTTTCATTGTACCATCTTGTGCTGATATAAAATTACCCAAGGAATATATTACTAAAGTATCCCCTACATATTCAATTGGTTGTATAACATGTGGATGATGTCCTATTATAATATCAACTCCTAAACTAGATAAATATGAAGCAATTTCTCTTTCTTCAGCAGTTGGAACATGTGTATATTCAGTTCCCCAATGCATTGATACAATTATAACATCAACTTTATCTTTTACCTTTTCTATATCATTTTTTACTTTTTCTTTATCATATAAATCCCAATAATATGATTGTTCATCACTTATTGTAAATCCATTAGTAACTGTGGAATATCCAAAAAAGGCATAATTAATTCCATTTTTTGTTTTATATTTTGCTTCTTCTTTCTTTTCCTTAGATGTATAGCTTCCTACAGCATATACATCACTCTGATTCTCCCAAAAATTAGATGAATATTTAAGACCAGCTATTCCTTTATCTTTTGAATGATTAGTTGCTAAATTAACCATATTAAATCCAATATCTACTAAATTTTGTCCTATTTCATCTGGTGAATTAAAACATGGATAATTTGAAAGACCTAAATTTTTACCACCTATTACTGTTTCTTGATTATAAAAAGCTAAATCATAATCTTTTACTATATCGGCTATATAAGTAAACATCTTAGAAAAATCATAAATATAATATCCATCACTACCTTTTTTATAAGTGTTTGCATCTATATATACACCATCATGTATTAAAGCATCACCTACAGCAAATAGTGACAATTTATAATTTTCTATTTTTGGTTCTTTTTTTTCTTCTTTTGTTTCTATTTCTTTTTTATCTTTTAACTTTAAATTTTTAGTATAATATATTCCTAATACTACACCAAATCCTATAATTATTAAACTTAACAATATTATTAAAAACTTCTTCATATTTTATTTCCTTTTCATATATATTTTTCTATTTTGTTCTGTATCTAATACAAAATCAACTGTTCTTGCTTCTTTATTAGCTGATTTTACGATAATACTAACATTATCACCTAGATGGTACCCTCTTTTATTTTTCTTTCCAATAAGTGAAATTGTTGATTCATCAAAAACATAATGATCTTCAGTTAAATCATCTAGTCTAATTAAACCTTCTACTAAATTAGGAAGTTCTATAAACATTCCAAAACTTAATATACTACTAATCATACCATCATATATTTCTCCTATATGTTTTTCCATATATTCAGCTTTCTTCATATCATCTACTTCTCTTTCACATTCAACAGAATCTCTTTCTTTTTTAGATGAATGTTCAGCTATTAATGGTAATCTTTCTTCTTCATATTGAATAGAATCATTACTTAATTGTTTTTTGAATAAGTATTTTCTAAGTAATCTATGCACAGTAGTATCAGGAAATCTTCTTATTGGACTAGTAAAATGTGTATAACATTTACTTCCAAGTCCAAAGTGTCCAATATTTACTGTATCATATATAGCCTTTTGCATACTTCTAAGTAACATGGATGATAAGATATGATATTCTTTTTTATCTTTTAACTGCTCAAGTATATTTTGCATAGCAACAGGTGTTAAATCTTTTATTTTACCATTTACTTGGTATCCTAAACTACTTATAAAGTTTAAAAATTTTGTTATTTTTTCTTCACTTGGCTCTCCATGTACTCTATATATAAATGGAAGCTCCATAAAATAGATATGTGATGCGACTGTTTCATTAGCAACAATCATAAAATCTTCTATTAATTTTTCTCCTGCTCCTCTTTCTCTTAAGACAATATCTATTGCTTCTCCTTTTTCATTAACAATTATTTTTGCTTCATCTATATCAAAATCAATATAGCCTCTTCTTTCTTTATTTTTTCTTAAAATATCAGCTAGTATTTTCATTTCTTTTAATGTATCTGAAAATTCTTCATATCCCTCTGGTATTATATTTTCTTCTATTATTTTGTTTACTTTTTTATATGTCATTTGTTTTCTGGATCTTATAACACTTTCAAATATATCATAATTTACAACATCTCCATTATTATTTATTTCCATAACACATGACATAGCAAGTCTATCAACATTAGGATTTAATGAACATATACCATTTGATAACTTATGTGGAATCATTGGAATAACCCTATCAGCTAAATAAACACTTGTACCTCTATTTTGAGCTGTTTCGTATAATTTTGTTCCTTCTTTTACATAGTATGAAACATCAGCTATATGAACTCCTAATTTATAATTACCGTTTTCTAATTTTTCTAATGATATAGCATCATCTATATCTTTTGTATCATCACCATCTATTGTAAAAATAGTCATGTTTCTTAAATCAGTTCTACCTTTTAAATCTTCTTCTTTTACACTATCTGGAATACTATCTAATTCATTCATTACTTCATCACTAAATGTATCTTCTATTCCTAGTTTATTTACAATTGATAATATATCTACTCCAGGGTCATTTTTATGACCTATTATTTTTACTATTTCTCCTCTATAATTATTATCTTTTAATTTATTTGTTATTTTTACTACTACTTTATGTCCTTCCATAGCTCCTTTTGTTTTTTCTTTATCAATAATTATATTCAATTTTACTTTTTCATCATCTAGTTTAATAGAAGGCTTACCATTATTATAGTAGAATTCTCCTACCATTTCTTTTAATTTTCGATCTACTATTTTTACTATTCTTCCCTCTAGTTTCATTCCTTTTTTACTTGTTATTTCAACTACTACTTTATCTCCATCTATAGCATTATTAATAAACATTGGAGGTATAAAAACATCTTCATCTCCTTCAATATCTACAAAACCATAATTTTTCTTTGTAGCCATCATAATACCTATTTTTAAATTACTATTATTGAATAACATATATCTATTTTTATTTGTTCTATATACTTTTAATTCATCTTCTAACATATTTAATGTTTTTATTAATTCTTTAAAATCATCTACTGTTTTTAAATTAAGCATATTAAAAATATCATTTACTTCATATGATGTATTTTCCTTATTTAATAATTCTAATATTCTATCTTCCATACTATCACCTATTAACATTATAAAGGAAAAATCAAAAAAAATATAGTCTTATAACTATATTTTTAACCTAAATTATACTTTTTATTAAATTTATCTATTCTACTTTCTCTTTTTATTTCTTTAACTTTAGGTTTTGATTCTATAACTAATTCTTCACTAATAATTGGAAACATAGTAATTATATCTTTTGAATTAGAAAAAGTTGTGACTTCTATTTTATTTGTTTCTACACCATCTACTTCTCCAACTATATAGTCATAGTCTATAATATATTTATCAGCTAAACCACATTTATAAGGTTCCATATCTTCAATAAGTAATCTTATATCTCTAAATAATAATTCTATATTTATTGATTTATTATATGTTGTATGTTCTGCTTTGTATTCATTTTCATCTAAATGTAATTTAATATGTTCTATTGCTTTTTTTTCTTCATAATTAAATAATTGTCTACAAAAATATGTATTAGGATATTCATTTTCTTTTAATAAACCTAATTTATGTTTTAAGAAAATTTCTACTTTTCTTAATTCTCTTGAATCATAAACTTTTTTTTCTTTTACTATATGAAACATTTCATAAGCATCTTCATATCTTTTTTCAACTAAATTTAAAAACATCAAATCATCTACAGCATATATGCTTTCTTTACATTCCATATTATATACTTTTTCAAAATATTCGCGAGCTTTCATAAAATTTTTTTGTCTATATTCTACTCTACCAAGTTCTAATAATTTATATATATTATCTTCTTCTAATTGACTTAAATAATATTTTGAAGTTTCATAATTTTCATCTTGTTCTTCTATTTTAGCTAATTCAATAAGTGCATAATGATCGTTATCAGTATCAATTAATTCTACCAACATTTTCTTGCCTTGTTCTTTTGTTTTTTCATTTTTTACAAATAATCTAGCTAATTCAAATTTAATATGTGAATTTTTTGGTTCAAATTTAATTAATCTTTTTAATATAGCTTCAGCTTCTTTTATTTTTTCTTCTTTTATTAATTCTTTTGCTTTTAAAAATTCATTATAATTTTTCATGTTATCCTCCTTTAATGCAGCTTATAATAACATAAAAAGCAAAAAAAATATAGTCTATTTTATATAAAAACTATATTTTTTTGCTATTTCATTAAAATTATTATCTTTAATAAGTAAGTATCCATTATCTGATAGGTTTGCTACTCTATCAGACAGTATTTTATTTATTCTTATTAATAAATCTTTATTATCTTTAAATATATATGAATTCTTACTATTTATTAAATAATCTTCATACATTTTACTTTCTTTTATTAGTAGTTGTTTTTTAAAAAGAAGTATCATGTATAAATATTTTATATCGAATATTTCTTCAAAATTAATTATTAAATGACTTATTTTACATATATCGCTTAATATATTAAAATCATAATATTTAACCATTGTTATATTTTTAGGCATATTATAAAGTAAATTTAATTGTTTTTCTTTTATTAAATAATCTGGTTTAAATCCTATATAGACAAAATTAATCCTTTTATATTTATTAGCTATTTCATATATTATTTCGATATTATTATAGTCAAAATCTAATAATACTATTTTCTTTTTTCTTTTACTTATTTTATATTTATTATATATTTCATTATTACTTCTACTTATACTTATAATTGGTAATTCATGTTCTATAATTACTATTTCATTTTTTGTTATTTTTTTCAATATGTTTTTTATTGATGGTAAACTAACTATTATTTTATAACATTTATTTAATATTTTATTCAATTTATCACTTATTTTATTTTTAAGGATATTTTCTTCTTCTAAATATGATATAAATATTATTTTTTTTGTTTTTAGATCTATATTATCTAATAGTTTTATTATTTTGTTATTTGCTTCTGCTATTAAAAGATATTCATATTCTACTTTTAAATCTGTTGTATAAGATAAAGAAGCATTTTCTAAATAACTTACTATTTTTGTAAGTAATTTTTTATCCTCTATATAAACTAATATCATAGTATCACCTAATATTAGTTTCTATAAATTTTTATTTTTTATTCATCATATTCTAATCTTAATCTATTAATTCCCATATCAAATAATTTTTTATGATCTTCTAATTCTATTTTTCTATAATGATATATATACATTAAATTATCTTTTATTTTAATTTTGAAATTATTTTTAAATTTATCTCTTAAATAATTTTCACTATTAGGTATATTATGTTTTTTTATTAAATTAAATTTTGATACCATTACTTCAGGTCTTGATGATACTATAACTTCTAAATTAGGTAATTTATTATATCTTTCTTTATAATTTTCTATTAAATTCTTAATTTGAGCTTCATTTAGTTCTAATGATAAAGTAACTCTTTTTACATTATGATTATGAAGGAATGCTACTGAGTATGAATTAGCAACATTAAATGAAAAATCACTTATCATATCTTTATATATATTTAATGAACCATATTCTCCTACTAATACTTTTACATTATAATTAGGATATTCATATATTACTCTAGGTATTTTTAATGTTACTTTATTATCTAACATTATTTCATTATATAAATCTATATCATCTGTTATTATTTCTTCTTTATCTTTGGCTTTCATATAATTATCCATATTATGAATATATGCTGTATAACCTTTTGTATCTTGATATTCTATGACTTCATTATTATATTCATTTTTTATATATTCTCGTTTTTTTAATCTTTTATTATTTAATTTTTCTATAGCTTCTCTTCTTATTTCATTTAATTCTTTAATATTTATAAATATATTGTCATCTATCATTAAATCTAATTTATCAAATTCGTAAACTGTATTACCTAGTTTTTTTAATTGTTCTTCTATTCTTTCTTTAGTTGTTGGACTTTTTATACTTTGTTCTACTATATATTCACTTTTTACTTCTATATTATGTACTGAATCATTTATTTTAAATACTAATGGTTCATTTACTTTACATTTAATACTACCATTTATTTTTATTTTTCTCTTCTTTTTATTTATTTCTTCATCTATATTATTTATTAATTTATAATCTGTTGTTTTTAAAACAATATCATTTTCTTCTAGATGTAATTTTTTTTCAAATCTTAGTTCTACTATATCACTAACTTTAGCGCTTTCTACATAATTATTATTTACTTTCATTTTATAAATAGTTGTTCCAACATCTTCTATTTTATTTAGTATTCTTATACCATCTTTTAAATTTAGTTCATTTTCTAATTTTATTTTTACATAGTTATTTTTAACGCTTACTACTTTACCTAAATTTATTCCTAAATGATTTGGTCTTTCTTCATTTGTTATATTATTATTTTCTTCATTGTTTAAAAATCCTTTTGTATATTTACGATTAAATATTTTTTTTAGATTTTCTAATTCTTTATTATCTATTTCTATTTTGTTATTTTCTATATAAGAATCAATTGCTTTTCTATATAATTTTGTAACTAAGTATACATATTCTTTACTTTTCATTCTTCCTTCAATTTTTAAACTATCTATTCCTATATCTATTAAATTTCCAATATATTCTAAAGTATTTAAATCTTTCATACTAAGTAAATAATTATCTTCATTTACTTTTTTTCCTTCATGGATTAAATCATATTTCATTCTACAACTTTGTGAACATGTTCCTTTATTTCCACTTCTTCCACCTATTAAACTACTCATTAGACATTGTCCCGAATATGAAACACATAAAGCTCCATGTATAAATATTTCAAGTTCTATATTAGTATTCTTTTTTATTTGTTTTAACAATTCTATATTTGTTTCACGAGCAAGCACCACTCTTTTTATACCTAGATTCTCTACAAATTTTGTTCCTTCTAAATTATGAATATGCATTTGTGTTGATGCATGTATTTCTAAATTTGGATAAACTTGTCTTACATAATCAATCATACCTATATCTTGCATAATTAAAGCATCAACATTATTTTTATGTAAAAATTCTACATATTTTATAAATGGTTTTACTAGTTCTTCTGTTATCATAGTATTTACGGTAACATATATTTTTACCCCATATAAATGAGCATAGTTAATTGCTTCAATCATTTCTTCATCGGTAAAATTATCTGCATAATTTCTAGCTCCAAAATGTTTTCCACCTAAATAAACAGCATCGCATCCTGCTTCTATAGCAGCTTTCAAGCATTCCATATTTCCAGCAGGAGAAAGTAATTCTGGTTTTTTCATAATACACCTCTATTCTTGAATATTATAACAAAAAAAATTTGAATAAATCAAATTTTATGATATTTTTTAAAAGAAATATTTTCTATATAATTTTATTTATTTCATCTAATTTATATCCTTTTTGATATAAATTATTTTTTATTTTGTAAGTTAATTCTTCATTTTTATATTTCTTACTTAATTTGTTATATTGTTTTTCGTATTCTTTTTTTAAAGCTTCATCATTATCAATTGTAATATTATTTAATAACTCTTCTATCATATCTTTTTTATATCCTAAATTAATAAAATACTCTTTTATTTTTTGTTTTAAAATATATTCAGAATACTTATTTAATTGTTTAGTTTTTTTTATAATTAGTTTTTCTAATTTTTCATATATTAAATCATTATATTTATCTAATTCTTCTTCTATTTTATTTATATCAATATTATGATTTAGTAGATCATTTTTTATTTTATCTGGCCCATCATTTGAGAGTCTTAATCTATCTGATATATATGATATATAAAAATTATTATCATTAAGTAATCTATTTTCTTTTAATGTTTTAATTATTTTTTCTTTATCTTTTTTTTCTATGTTTTGTTTATCTAAATATATGTTTATTTCTTTTTCACTTCTTAATTTAGTCATTATATATTTTAATGTTTTACTATATATTTTATAATAATCATTTTTAATGTTTATTTTATTTATAATTTCATTATTTAATTCTTTTTTGAATAGAATATTTTCTTCTAATATAACATCTTCATAAGTTGTTATCTTTTCTTTATTATCAAGTTCTATTTTATATTTTCCATTATTTAGTTTTTTTATTTTTTCTATTTTCATTAGATCACTTCCAATTAAATTATATCACACGAACAAAAATTTGTATACAAAAAAAATACATTAATTTAAATGTATTAAGTTATTTGATATTTCTTCTAAAGCTCTTCCTATTTCTTTAGTAGATTTATATTCACTTTCTTTCATTTGATAATTCTTTTTTTCTATTAGTTCTTTAGCTCTTTTTGAAACTATATTAACAAGTAAATATTTAGAACCTACTTCATTTAATAATTTATCTATAGAAGGGTATATCATATTATCACCTACCTATTATGATAATATAACATATTCTTTTTATGTTCAAGCAATTCCAAAAAATTTGACAAATGTTTACATCATTTTATTATTTCAATAATTAGTTTTGGTTTTTCTATTTTTTCTTCTACAATTTCAAAACAATCTGTTATTTTTTTTATTTCAATATTTTTATTATTTGAATATATTTTTAATAATTCTTCGTTTTCAAATAATAAATCTCCTACTTTTTTATTTAAAACTAATCCTACCCCATAATCTATTTCATCTTCTTTATTTAATCTACCAGCTCCTATTAAACGAGCAATTTCACCTAATTTATATGCATCTATCTTTTTTATAAATCCATCTTTTGTACTTTTAATCGATATTTTATTTTCTTCTATATTTATATTTTCTATATTACCATTTTGTGATATTACAAGTTCTTTAAATTTTTCTAGTGCTTTTCCATTTTTTATGTTTTCTTTTAATAAATCTCTTGCTTCTTGTTCTGTTATATTAAGAGATAAAGATGTCATAATAGAACCTAATGTTAAAACAAGTTCTGTTAAATCTTCTGGTCCATTTCCTTTCAATGTTTCTATTGCTTCTTGTACTTCTAGACCATTTCCTATATTTTTACCTAATGGTTCTTCCATATTTGAAAGTACACATACAACTTTTCTATTATATGCATTTCCTATTTTTATCATAAGATTTGCAAGTGTCTTAGCATCTTCTATATTTTTCATTAAAGCTCCATTTCCTACTTTTACATCTATTACAATATAATTAGCTCCTGATGCTATTTTCTTACTCATAATACTTGATGCAATTAAGGGAATTGATTCTGTTGTACCAGTTACATCTCTTAAAGCATATAGTTTTTTATCAGCTGGAACAATATTTTTTGTTTGACTTATTATAGCACAACCAATTTTATTTACTTGTTCTATAAATTGTTCATCTGTTAATGTTACGTTAAATCCTTCTATTGATTCTAACTTGTCTATTGTTCCTCCTGTATGGCCAAGCCCTCTTCCACTCATCTTTGCTACTTTAATTCCTAATGATGCAACTAAAGGTACTAATACTAATGTTGTTTTATCTCCTACTCCTCCTGTTGAATGTTTATCTACTACTTTACCATTTATTTGTGATAAATCTATTACTTCACCACTATCTATCATTATTTTAGTTAAATTAATTGTTTCTTCTTCTGTCATTCCATTTATAACAATTGCCATTAATAAAGAACTCATTTGATAGTCTTTTATATTACCGTTTAAATAATTATCAATAGAAAATTTTATTTCTTCATATGTCAATTCTTGTTTATTTTTTTTCTTTACTATTATATCTATTATATTCATATTATCACCATTTTGATTATAACAAAAAATAAACAACTATACAATTGTTTACTTTAAATAGTTAATTTCTCTTTTACTTTTATTTTATATAATTGTTTTTCTATTTCTTCTTTTATTTCTTCATATTCTTCTACTTTTATATTTAAATTATTATAAAATTTTATAAATTTTAATAAACATTTATAATATTTTATCTCATCTAATTCATCTAATGGTTCTTTATAATATATATCGGTTTTTATTATTCTATCCAGTTTTAAATAACTTTCTTTTTTTAATGATCTATTTATTAAATCATAATTAGTTAATTTTATATTTTCTTTTTTATAATCTTTATTTCTTGATGAACTTCCTATTGGCAACATATATCTTTTATCTTCTTTTTCACATATTATTAAGCATGGTCTTTTAAAATGTATATCTCTATTTAATACTATTTTATCTTCTTTTAAATCTTTAAAAATAATATTCTTAACAATTATTATTTTTCTTTCATTATTTAACATTTTATCACAACCTACTACTAATATATGTTTATTTTTTTAAATTAAATATCCTTTGTAATTTTAACATATATAGTATTATTTTTCAATATAAAAAAACTAGAAATCTAGTTTTTCTATGATTAAACTTTAAAGATATTATAAGAATTTTTAATTTAGAGTTGATATTATTATGAATAAAAGTTAATTTTTTTTACTTGATAAGTATGTTACTTTTTCTGCTACTAATTCCATTATAGTTTTATTTGTTTCTTCTTCTTCAATATTTCTTGACTGAAGTCTTCCTTTAATTCCAAGTAAATCACCTTTATGACAATATTCTACAGCATTTTCTGCAATTCCTTTCCAAAGTGTACAAGAAATAAAATCTGTATCATATTCTCCGTCTACATTTTTATATGTTCTTGGTACAGCAACTGTTATATTAGTTACTTTATTACCATTTTCTGTTTCATATAATTCTGGGTCTCTTACAAGTCTTCCTACTATTACAGTTTGATTTAGCATTTTATCACCTCCTTACAGATAGAATTTATCATATAAAAAAAAAGAAAACAAACAACAGTTTTCCTTTTTTTTAGTTATATTTTTTGCACTTTTCTTTTATTTGTTTAACAATTCTTTTATTTCATCTTTTTATTATTGCAAATCTATTTTTTTATTAAAAATAATCTTTTAGTAAATGGTTTAATTCTACCGCATATTCCATAGGAAGTTCTTCTCTAAATCTATCTATAAATCCCATAATTATTAATTCTTTTGCTTTTTCTTCTGTTATTCCTCTACTCATAAGATAAAATAGTTTTTCTTTTGATATTTTAGCAACTGTTGCTTCATGTTCAATATATGATGAATTATTTTCTATTAAATTTGTTGGGATTGTATCACTTTTTGAATCATCATCTATTATTATTGTATCACATTTTACTGTACTATTTGAATTTTGAGCATTTTTTGTTATTTTTACCATTCCTCTATATGTTGCATTTCCACCATTAACAGCAATGGATTTAGAAATTATATTGCTTGTAGTATTAGGTTTTAAATGTATCATTTTAGCCCCAGCATCTTGTATTTGATTTTTTGAAGCTAGTGCTATACTTATACAATTACCTTTTGCATATTTGCCATTTAAAATACAACATGGATATTTCATATTTACTTTTGAACCAATATTTCCATCTATCCATTCCATTAATCCGCCTTCTTCTACAATAGCTCTTTTTGTTACTAAATTATAAACATCTGTTGACCAATTTTGGATAGTTGTATATCGACATTTTGCATTTTTTTCTACATATATTTCTACTACAGCAGCATGTAATGAATCACTTGTATAAGTGGGAGCTGTACATCCTTCCATATAATGTAATTCACTACCTTCATCTACTATTATTAAAGTTCTTTCAAATTGACCCATATTTTTACTATTGATTCTAAAGTAACTTTGAAGTGGTCTATCTATTTTAGTATTAGGTGGAATATATATAAATGATCCTCCACTCCATACTGCTCCATTTAGTGCTGTATATTTATTTTCATCATATTTTACTAGTTTATTAAAATATTTTTTAAATATTTTAGGATATTTTTTTAAAGCTGTATCTGTATCACAAAATATAACATTTTTTTCTTCTAATTCTTTTATCATATTATGGTATACAGCAACACTATCAAATTGAGCTCCTACACCATCTAAATATTTATGTTCTGCTTCTATTAATCCTAAGTCACTAAATGTTTCTTTTACTTTTTTATCTACTTTATTCCAATTATTTTCTACTTCATTTGCTATTTTTTTATAATAGGTTATGATATCAAAATCTATATCTAATGGTGGTCCAAATTTAGGATTTTTTAATTCTTCAAATTTTTTATATGATTTTAATCTAAATTCAGTCATCCATTTTGGTTCTTTTTTTATTTTTGATATTTCTAAAACGGTTTCTTCATTTAATTTTTCTAATGTTTTCATAATATCACCATTTACATTATTTTATGTTAAAATTTTTTTATTATTAATGTTTTTTCTTTCATTATATTTTGTGTAGAGTATTCAATTATTTCATCTAATTGTTCTTCTATCATTGTATAAATTATTAGATTATCTAATTTATTATTTACAATTTTTTGTTCAACTGCATATGTTGAAGCTTCTATATCTACTACTTCATTGTTTAATTTATCTTTTTTTACACTTTTAATTTTTCCATCTGTTATTACATTTAAAGTTATCACTTTATTTATATTTTTTTTCTTAATTAATTTATATGTATTATTAGAATCTATTTTATATATTTTTATATTTTCTTTTTTATAAATATTTTTTTGTTCTATATATTCTTTTACTAATTCTTTTATTAATTCATTTTCTTTATCTATATTCATTTTTGTCATATATTTTATATTCATATCATAATCAAGTGAAACTATATATCCTTCTTTTTCTGCTTTATTTATGAAATAAGACAAATCTAATTTATTTATTTTTTCTTTTATATTTGTGAATAAACATTCATATTTAGGATTTTTTTTTAAAATATATAAATCATTTTCTAAATCTGATAAATTAAACTTAGTTATTCCCCTTTTTTTTAATTCTTTTAATATTATTAAAAAATTAGTATATTCAAACATTTTTATTTTCTACTTCTTTCTTGTTTATCATATTTATTTACAATATAGTTATATTTTATTTTTGTTAATAAATTAATATCTTCTGGTTTTAATTCTTTTAATTTTAAAGCGTATTCTTTATTTTCTTCTATATTTTGTTGTGGCAATATTTGATTATATTTGTTTCTTTTTATTATTACATAAGTATTATTTAAATTTGTTATATCAACAGCAACATTTTTTTCATTATCTATAATGCATAATAATTCTTTTGTTATTATTTTTTCTGCATTATAAATTGTATTACCTAATTGAACTTTGCCTGTTACATTTATTCCTTTAAATTTTCCTATTTCTACTTTTTTTATTTCATAATTCATACTATCTCTCCTTTACTTCATTTATTACTTTTTCAAATCCCCACCAAGGTAGTAATACACATTTTTTTCGATTTGGTTGTTTATATGTATCATTATAAACATTTGCTTCTTCTAATATTTCTTCGTCGTATTCTTCTTCATTTATCATTTTATTAAAATTTTTATATATTTTTATTGCTTCTTCTAGGGTTTTTCCTATTAACATTTTTATCATAATTGATGTTGATGATGTACATATAGCACATGCTTCTCCATCAAATCTGGCATCTATTATTTTTCCATCCTTTATTTTTACCATCAAATCTATTTCATCAATACATGATTCATTATTTGTATTAACTTTTATATATGAATCATCATTTATTAATCCTTTATTCATTGGATTTTGGTAATTTTCTAGAATGATATCTCTTCTAAATTGTTGATCCATAAATATCACTTCTTTCTAGGTTATTTTAACACTAATGTATATTTTTTTCAAGTTTATTAATAAGAAAAAGACATTATCCATGTCTTCCTCCTCCACTAGAGTGTCCTCCACCACTTGATCCAGAGTGGCTTCTTCCTCCTCCACTAGAGTGTCCTCCACCACTTGATGAAGATACTGTATATGAAGTTGTTCTTGAGGTTATAAATTTGTCTTCTTTAATACTATAGTTAATTGTTTTTTTATCTATATATTCTGATGCTTCAGTAGCCTTTTTTACCATTTTATTTTTCTTTATTAATATAATTAATATAATTATTGTAATTACTAAAGATATAATAAAAGCTATAAAATATGGTGCTACATAGTGTTTTTTTATAAATCCATTTTCATCAATGTAACTATGTTTATATGTAGAAGGAATTCCTTCATTATAATAGTATAAGCACTTATCTTTGAAGGCTTTAAATCCATTTACATAATCATCATGTGAAATTTTATAATAAATCGTATCTAAAACATCATCATATCTATTTTGATTGAAATATAGTTGTGCACTTCCAAATGTATACATATCATAATATCTATCAGCTGAATAATTATTTCTTAAAAAAAGTATTCCATCATAATGTTCTAAATCTAATCCAAAGTCATTATAATCATAAAAATCAGCTGCATATTCTTCATTTTTTGAATCATAACTATATGGCATATCTACTGTTACAAAAATCATTTCCATACCTGTTTTATCCATAAATTCCTTTGAATATGTATATATTGTTTTTTCTTCTTCTTCTGTTAATATGTTTGCAAAATCATAGACTTTTTCACTTGAATCTACATAAGGAGTAGAAAGTACATTACTTAAATTATTATCATTTATAATCCAATGTTTATTTACACCATAATTATTTTCTTTTGTTCTTGTTTTTGTTATTGGTTCATTACTAGATATTAAATTTAATTCTGTATCTGCTTTTATACTATTTATATTTATAAATAATGATAAAATTAATATTAAAAATAATTTACACTTTTTCATTAATTATTACCTACCTTATATATAATATAACTTACCAAAATAACAAGTAAAAACAAAACAATAAATGAAACTATTCCCATTATTACAGTTTTTTTCTTATCAAGAGGTATATCACCTATAAATTCACCTGTTTGACCATTCATAGCAAATAAATAATACTTATTATTATATTTTACATTTACCATCCATACTGGTAGTAAAGCATATTCTGTATTGTCTTCTTTTGCTTCTAAATTATTACTTTTTACTGTTTTGTTTGTATATCCTGTCATATCAGATAACATTATCTCTTTACCTGATGTTAAAGCTCTATTTTTAGCAATTTCATATGATTCTTCTTTTTCTACATTATATTTTTCTGCTAGAAAGCCTGATAAATATGCATGATTATAATCAATTAATTCACTATAGTCAAATGGTTCTATTGTATTCATTATTTCATCTATAAATTTTGTTGAACCGTCAACTGGTATTTTATTAAATTTCATATTTCCTTTTCTTATCATTTCATAATAATCTGTTTTTATATATCTTGTATCACCTGAAGACCAATGTTTTACTTTTGTTCCTTTTGCTTCTAAAGAACCATCTATAACAACATCAAATAACCAAAATGGAATATATACTCCTGTTATTTTCTCTATGTTTTTTTCACTAACAAAGCTTTTAGGTACTAATGGTCTACCTTTTTTTAATTTTTTAAAAGCATTTATTGCATCTTCTTTTGTTTTCTTAAATGGTATTATCTTGCTTGGAGCAAATTTACCAGTTAATCTATTTTTTATAATTGAAGTATTTCCACAATATATACAGAAAGTTGCGGCTGTTTCTTTATCTGTTATGATATTAGCTCCACAATCTGGACAATTATATATTAAATATTCATCTTCTATTGCTTCTTTTTCTGTACTATGTTTTTCATCATTCATATTTTTTAATTGTTCAGCAGTGAATTCACTTTTACAATATTCACATTTAAATTTACCTAGTTTAGGATCAAATTTAATTGGTGCATTACACACTAAACATTTATTATCTATTACATCATTCATATTTTCACCCTATAATAATTATATATAAAATTTTTTTAAAAAACAATATAAAAAGAAGCTATTTAGCTTCTACTATTAATTTTATAGCTGTTCTTTCTTCTCCATCTATTACTATATCAGTAAAAGCGGGAATACATACAAGATTTTTACCAGAGGGTGCGACAAATCCTCTTGCAATTGCGATAGATTTTATTGCCTGATTAAGTGCTCCTGCTCCTATTGCTTGTATTTCAATAGTTCCTTTTTCTTTAAATAGATTAGCTAAAGCTCCAGCTACTGAATTAGGATTTGATTTTGTTCCTACTTTAAGTATTTCCATATAATTAATTCCTCTCTTTCTTTCAATTAATTATATGTGAAAATATCTTATTTATTCTTTTTTCTATTTACAAAATAATACATTAATAAACATAGATAAACTATATTAAAATATATATAATTTTGTGTTATATAAATATAACTACTTTGTATATTTATATCTTCTTTACTTAAATTTATGTAATTATGATAAAAATCATTATCTAAATAATATCTACCATATATTATAAATACAACAAATGATATTATATAAAGTAATATATTATACATTTTATTATGTTTTAATTTTATATCAACAATATTTGTAAATAACAATGTATAAAGAATTGTTATTAGAAGTATTAATCCTTCTATCTCATAATTACTTGAACAATTTTCATCAATTAAACAAGTTATATTTGAATAACTTAAAATTCCTAAAAATAAGAAACTAAATACTATTAATAACATCATAATAACATTATAGATTGATTTACATTTATTTACTTCTTTTCTTTTCATAAACATAGTAATACTTATACTAAATAGTAATGGCATTAAATATACTAATGTATCAAAAACATTTAAAGCATCAAATGAAATAATCAATATTATTGTAGTTAAAATCAATAATATATTTAATATATTTTTTTTATACATTCATATCACCTACTTCTATAATATCTTTTAATAATTGTTCTTCGTTTATATATGACCACATAAAGAAACTATTTACATTCATTAAATATTTTTCTTTTAATCCATATTTATATGAATCACTTGTTGTACTTACAATACCAATATATATATTTCTTAAATTATCTTTTATTTGCTCATATTTAAGCATATTATCAACCATATTTGTATCATATTTTATTAATGTATAATATAATGATTTATTTAAATAATTATAATCAGCAGAAAAATTATCAAAGTAATATTTTTCAAATTCATAATAGTCTTTTATATTATATTCTTTCTTATTTAAAAGTTCTTTTGTTTCTTTAGAAAATAATTTATCTAAATCATTAACATAAGCAATTATTTTTTTATAATCTTCATTACTATATTTACCTTTATTATTTTTTATAATATTTATATATTTTTCTATATTATTTGTTTTTTCTGTAATATTATTATTAAATTCATTTGTTTCTTTTTTATTTAATTCTATACTGTTTATTATATTTAATATTACTAACATAGAAATCACTATTATAATAATCGTTTCCAAAATAACATTAAAATTATTAATGATTCTATTTTTTTCATTTTCTTTTGATATCTTCATTGAATTAATTAAATCTTTTTCTAATATTTTTATATCTTCTTTTGATTCTCCATTTAAAAGTTCTACTATTGATATATCAAGTATTTTAGATAAATCTTCTAATAAAGAAATATCAGGACATCCTAAACCTCTTTCCCATTTTGATACAGCTCTATCTGTTACACCTAATTTTAAAGCTAATTCTTTTTGCGTATATTTTTTTTCTTTTCTTTTTTGTGCTATAAACTTACCTATCTTTTCTGTATTCATAAAACACTACCTTTCAAATCTAGTATGTCAAAAATATTATATAAAGTCAACAAACTAATCGTAGAGTATAAAAAAAGAAGGATTATTTTTCTCCTTCTAATTTATTTAATACTTCCTTTGTTACATCTATTGCTTTTTCTCTTACAGCATTTGCAGCATTTTCAAGTACTGGTGTTCCTTTTTCTACAGCATAATTTACTAAATCTTCTGCTTTATTTTGAATATCTTTAGCTTTTTTCTTTGCTATTTTTAGAACTTTTTCTTTATCTAAATCTTTTAATTCAGATTTTATTTCTTCTATTTTATTTTCTATGTTTTCTTTTACTTCTTTAGCATCTATTTGCTTTGCTTTATTTACTAATTCATCCATTTTTTCTTTTAATTCACGTCTTGTTTCACTACCTTTTTTTGGTGCGAATAAAATTCCTAATCCTGTACCTATTGCTACACCTGCTAATAATGTACCTAGTGTTTTCTTTTTACTCATCTTCATCATCCCTTTCTTTTCTTTTCTTAATTCTATGAGCAAAATTACTTATTAAATTAAATGCTATCCCAATAAATTTATCATTAACTGATGAAATAGCATCAGTTATTTTATCTATTGTTCCAAAAGCACCATCTAATTTTTTACTTTTTTCACTTATATCTTCTACTAATTTATCTACTTTATCTAAAGTTAATATCATTTTTACTCCTAAGAATATTAACACTATTAACAGTATACTACCTAATAAAAATAATGTGTATTGGAAAAATATATTTGCTTCCACTATTCATCCCTCTTTTCATACATGGAATCTATTAAATTAAACAAATCACTTTCTTCTATTTCATCATTATTATTTTCAATTTCTTCTTCATTATTCATATTTTTTTGTGATTCTTCTATTAATTCTTCTGTTTCTATTTTTTTATTTTCTTCTTTTTCTGGTATTAATTCTTCTATTTCATCTAATTCTTCTAATATATTATCTATTTTTCTTGATGTTACTGCTTTTTTATCTGGGCTTATATTATTTTTTATTATTTCATTAATTTCTTCTATTTTTTGTTTTTGTTTTTCTAATTCTAATGATAAATCTGTTTCTTCTATTTCTTCTTTTTCTATTTCAAAATCATTTCTTAATAAATCCATTTTACTATTTCTTGATTCTCTTGTTTCTAATTCTTCAAATATATCAATACCTGTATCTTCTTTTTTTGTCTCTATTATTTGATCATTTAATAAATTATTTTCTAATTCATCTTCTAATGTTCCATATGCTTTATTTCTAATATCATCTACTGTTACTTTTTCACTTCTATGTATTATAGTATTTTCTTTAGTTGTTATATCATCTTTTTTATAGTTTTTATCCAATATTCCATATACAGGAGATATTATTGGTGATGGCTTAAAGTATTTTTTTTCTTCTTTTTTTACTTCATCTATTCTACCTTTATATGCTTCTTTTATTTCTATTTTCTTTTCTTCTTTTTGTTTAGGTTTTTCTAAATCTTCAAAATCTTCATCTGAAAAATATATTGGAAGTACTGGTTTTTCTTCTTTTACTACTTCTTCCATTTCTTCTTCTAATAGTATTGTAGATTCTCTTCTAGCTGGTGCTATTTCTATTTTTCTTTCTTGTTTTTTTATTTCTTTTTTTGATTCTTGTTTTTTTGGTTCTTCTTTTTTTATTATTGGTTCTTCTACTTCTTCTGTAAATAAATTTTTTACTTTATCAAATAATCCCATATAATTTCACCTCTTTTAATTTTCTGATCCTAATATATTTTTATCAATCTCTGTTTTAGGTATAAATTTTTCATATTTTTCTTCTTTATTTGTAAAATAATCACTATTAAGCATTAATTCTATTATATTGTCATTAAATTTTACCGTTGATAAAATATATGAAGCATTTAGTACTACTTTTTCTATGTCTTTCTTTTCAACTATTGCTTCTATTTTAGAATAATTGTAAAAGAAATCAATTTTATATTTAGAACCTACTTTATTTATTTCTAAATATCCCTCTTTTTTTCCTTCTATTTTTTTTGAATAATAAGCGTTATTATTTTCTGCATAATCAGTTTTAGTTTTATAAAAATAACTAACTGCATCTATATATAAATAATAATAATTACCATCTGAATATAATTTATCATTTAAATCGCTTGTATCTATATATGTTACTCCTCTAGGTACATAATACTTATAACCTTTGCCAACACGATTATAAAGCTTATTATCTTTTGATAAAACAACATTTAAAATATTGTCTATACTTTTAGTATTTATTCTAACTACAGTACAACCTGTAAAAAGTAAAATCCCTAAAAGTAGAATAGTTATTCTCTTCATAAATCACCACTCTTACTAAGATTATATCAAATATTTCTTTTATTAAAAAGTTTTTTTGTTATTTTTAAATTTTTTTATGTATAGTTATGTAAACTATTTTTCTACATCTATTTTATATATAGGAAATCCTTTATTTTTAAATTTTATTTCATATTCTGTTGGTATATTGTTTTCTATATCATCATCATATAGATTTAAAGATATATCATTTATTTTATATCCATAGTTTGTAAATGAAACAATTGAATATTCAAATAGTTTTCTATTATCAGTTTTCATTATAATATTTTTTTTATTTTTAAATATCAAATCATATTTTTTTAAAAATTCATGACTACTAAGTCTTCTTTTTTCATGTCTTAATTTTGGCCAAGGATCTGAAAAATTTAAATAAATTAAATCGATTTCTTTATCAAAAACATCATTAATTTTATTAGCATCCATTCTTATAAGTTTTAAATTAGATAATTCTAAATTTTCTAATTTTTCTACAGATCTAACTATTACACTATCATATTTTTCTATACCAATAAAATTTATATTAGGATATCTTTTAGCATTTTCGATTATAAAATTACCTTTACCCATTCCTATTTCTATATATATAGGATTATTATTTTTAAATAAATCTTTATATTTACCTTTATATTTAGATGGTTCTAAAACTAAATATGAAGATGATTCTACTCGTTCTTTTGCTCCCTTTACACATTTTAGTCTCATATAATCACCTAATTCATTATATCATACTTTAAAATAAATTGATACTTTTATATTTTGACAAAAAAAGATAAGTTTCAAATAAAACTTACCTAATTCAATTTATTTATAAATATTAATCTTTAACTACAATATTAACTAATTTTTTAGGAACAACTATTTCTTTTATTATTTGTTTTCCTTCTATAAATGTTTTTACATTTTCTATTGATTTTGCTAAAGATTTCATTTCTTCTTCTTTAGTATCAATTGATACTTCAATTTTTCCTCTAACTTTTCCATTTACTTGTACAACCATTTCATAAGTATCATTTACAAGTTTTTCTGAATCATAAGTTGGCCAACTTGATTTGCATATTACTTCTCCCAAATTATATTTTTCATTTAATTCTTCTGTTATATGAGGTGCGATTGGATTTAAAATAAGTAATAATGTTCTGTAGTCTTTATTAGATATTTCTTTTTGTTTTTCAAGTTCATTTAGAAGTATCATAAGTGATGATACAGCTGTATTATATTTTATATTTTCTAAATCTTCTGTTACTTTTTTTATTGTTTGATTCATTAATATTTCTGTATCTTTAGAAAATTCATTAGAACCATTTAGTTTTTCACCTAATTTTATTATTCTATCTATAAATTTACTACATCCTTTAAGTGAATCTGTACTCCATGCTGCATCCATTTGATAATCCCCTATAAACATTTCATAAATTCTTAAAGTATCTGCACCAAATTCATTTACAATATCATCTGGATTAATTACATTTCCTTTTGATTTACTCATTTTTTCTCCATTTGATCCTAAAATCATACCATGAGATACACGAGTCCAAATCATTTCTTTATTTGGTACTAATCCTATATTATATAAAAATTGTACCCAGAATCTTGCATATAATAGATGTCTTGCTGTATGTTCCATACCACCATTATACCAGTCAACACGATTCCAATATTTCATAGCATCCATACTTGCAAATTCATGATCATTATTTGCATCCATAAATCTTAAGAAATACCAACTTGATCCTGCCCAGTTTGGCATTGTATCTGTTTCTCTTTTAGCGTCACATCCACATTTTGGACATTTTGTATTTACCCAATCTGTTATTTTAGCAAGTGGACTTTCACCATTTTCTGTTGGTTCATATTCTGCTACATCTGGAAGTAATAATGGTAAATCTTTTTCATCCATTGGAACCCATCCACATTTTGGACAATTAATCATTGGTATTGGTTCTCCCCAGAATCTTTGACGTGAGAATATCCAATCACGCATTTTATAATTATTTACACGTCTTGCTATTCCTTTATTTACTAATTTTTCTGTTATTTTTTCTTTAGCTTCTTCTACTGTAAGTCCAGTAAATTCTTCTGAATTGATTAATTTACATTCTTTTCCTAAATAATCTTGTTTTTCAAAAGCATGTTCACTTGTATCTTTTCCTTCAATTACTTGAATCATTGGAATATTATGTTCTTTAGCATATAAAAAATCTCTTTCATCATGACTTGGTACAGCCATTACTGCTCCTGTTCCATAATCTCCTAATACAAAATCTCCTAAGAAAACTGGTACTTCTTTTCCATTTACTGGATTAATTGCTTTAATACCTTTAAGTTCACATCCAGTTTTTCCTTTATTAAGTTCTGTTCTATCCATAGCTGATTTTTTCTTTGTTTCTTCTATATATGAAAGAGCTTCTTCTTTGTTTTCTACTCTTGGCATTAATTCTTTTATTAATTTTCCATCTGGTGCAATAACAAAGAAAGTTATACCATATACTGTTTCAATACAAGTTGTAAATATTGAAAACTTTCCTCCACCAACAATATCAATATCAAGTTCTACTCCAGTACTTTTTCCTATCCAGTTAATTTGTCCTAATTTAACTTTAGGTGCGAAATTAGTATCATCTAATCCTTTAAGTAAATCTTCTGAGTAATCACCCATTCTAAGCATCCATTGTGATTTTTCTTTTTGTACTACTCCTGTACCACATCTTTCACAAACTCCACCAGCTGCATCTTCGTTTGATAGTACAGTTTTACAATTTGGACACCAATTTACAGCTACGCAATCTTTATATGCCATTCCATGTTTATAAAATTCAAGAAATTGCCATTGTGTCCATTTATAATATTCTGGATCAGTTGTTGAAAATTCTCTTGACCAATCAAACGAAAATCCTAATGATTTCATTTGACCTTTAAAAGTTTTTATATTTTCTTTTACAGCCTCTTTAGGATGAATATGATTTTTTATTGCATATTGTTCTGCTGGGGCACCAAATGCATCCCATCCCATTGGATATAAAACATTATACCCTTGCATACGCATTTTTCTTGCAATAGCATCTTGAGCTGTATAACTTCTAACATGTCCTACATGTAATCCAGCTCCTGATGGATATGGAAATTCAACAAGAATGTAATATGGCTTTTTTTCACTTCCTGTTTTTGCTTCAAATATTTTATTATCTTCCCAATATCTTTGCCATTTTTGTTCTACTTTTTTAAAATCGTACATTTTATCTCTTCTTTCCTTTATTTTTTAATATTTTTCCTATTATAAAATATGTTATATATAATAATGGTAGTATTACTACAAATCCTACTAATAGTTTTAAGAATAATTTATCTACATATTCTACTATAAATACTGTAAATGCTAATATAAATGAATTTGAAAGTGCTAATATATGAGCTAACTTTTTCATATCTATTTTTTTTATATCTATTTTTGATATGTTTACTAAAAAGTTTACATACATACTATTTTCAAATTTTTCTAATTTGTTTTTTTTACTTATAACAAATATAAAATATAGTAAGTATATCGCTATAAAAGTTATTAAACTAAATATTATATTTTCCATTTATCCTCCTTATTATAAAAAGTCACTATAAATATAAGGACGAGTTAATCGTGGTACCACCTTATTTCATAATGACTTATGCTCTCTAATCTATAACGGAATTATCCGATAAAACTCCAAAACAAGTTCATAATAATATATTAAAAGTTTTCATCAACCACTTTTTTTCTAAATAATATATTTATTATTACTACTTTTCTTCAATGTTTTTTATATATTATATTACTTTTTTTATTTTTTTACAAGCTATTTTAATTTTTTTATAAGTACAGCATTCTTTTGACCATATTCTAAATATTTTTGTGCATTTTCTATTGCTTTACTTATATCTACAAAACCGTTATTGTCATAGCACAATAATCCTTCTAATTTATTTTTTTCTATTGTTTCTCTTATATCAAATTTTAATATTTGCAAAAATTCTTGTTTTAAATCATATTTTTCTAATTTTTCTAAATAATGATTTAAATCTATGCTTTTTTCTTTTCCAACTCTTGGTTGTGTTTTAAAATCTATCAATTCTTTTAGTTCATGATATACACTAGGATACTCATTCCATTTTAAATATACATTATGTATATAAACATTTTCAAGCAAATTAGCTGTATTTTCTTTATCTTCTGGTTTACATAAGAATTCTTTTATTTCATCATAAGGTTTTTCTTCAATTGGTTTTTTTAAGAAAACATCATATTTTACTTTATCTACATATCCTTCTTTTTCTTCACTAAATTCTTTTAATTCTTTCATAAAATCATTTATATTATATAATTCAAAATTAACTTCTACTTTATATATTATAGTATTATCTGATACATATGTATATAAATGATTATTATTCATGTTGCATGTATCTATCATTTTTCCTTCTTTAAATATTATCATAAAACCCTCCTAATACATTATAAATTTTAACATAATATTTTTTTTATGTAAAGAAAAAGAGAATTTTTCTCTTATACATTTTCTAGATATTCTAAAAGTTTTAAAAATAGTTTTATAAATTTTCTTTCTAATCCATTATTTTCTAATTTTCTTATTGCTATTCTTTTTTTCTTTATTGGTTCATTTCTATTTAATATTTCATCTATTTTTTCTTTCATTGTTGTATTAATTTGAAGGTCTGATATTATAGATTCAATATCTTCCATAAAAATTCTCTCAGCAGATATTTCAATATTATTTCCCTTACATATAACAGTTAATTGTGATGTTGTTGGTACATTTTCTACTTCTACTATAAAACTTGTATTTTTAGAATATTTTTTAAAATCAACTTTAGTATTATTTATATATACCATTACATCATTTGCATATTTTGTATTTCTAAAATTAAATTTATAATTTCTTTTATCTGGTATTATCCCACTTTTTCCTTCTAATGGTCTTACAATAACGGTATAATTATTTTTTACATATGTATATTCTATTGCAGTTAAAAGGTAATATCCTTTTTTATATAATTCACTTATTCCATCATCTTCATATAATTTATAAGTATTACTTTTTCCTGGGAATATTTGAATTTCCATATTTTTAGGTGGATTTGTATCATTTATATTTTCATTATGTCCTAAAGGTATTATAGCACCTGCTTTTACATATACAGGATAATCTTCATCTTTAAAGAATGATAAATATTGCTTTCCTCCAGCAAATCTTTTTCCAGTTACATAGTCATACCATGTACCTTCTGGTAAATAAAATCTATGTATAACTCTATTCATTACATAATCTTTTACTTTTAAGATTGGTGATATGAAAAACTCACTTCCAAAGAAATATTCATTATTATATATTGGATCATCATATGCTTCTGGTTGTTCATAATAAAGTGGTATTATAAGCGGTTTTCCTTCTTTATGATATTTATAACTTTCTGAATACAAATATGGTATTAAATTATGTCTTAATGTTAAGTAATCTTTTGTTATTTTATATGTTTTATAACTCCATTTCCAAGGTTCTCTTTTATAAAATTTTCCATCATCACTTCCAAATTTAAGAATTGGACTAAATATTCCTAATTGAACAAATCTTGTATATAGTTCATTATCTTCCATTCCTTGATAATATCCACCAATATCATGAGCATAAAAACTATTTCCTATATTTGTTGTAAGCATATTATATTTAGGTATCATTCTTAGTGTATCCCAGCTAACTATAGTTTTTCCAGAATATGTTACTGGATATCTATGTTCAGCTATATTGGAATTATTAGTTAAAATAAATGGTCTTTTTTTATAATCTAATGAACTATATAAATAATGATAATTATCTAATGCCCATAACATATCTTTATTTTTTTTATAATCTATATCTAACCATAAAAAATCTACACCATCATTTATTAAAGGATTAATTAAATAATTAAAATATTCTCTTATAAAGTTAATATTATATACATTAAATGGTATTATTTCATCTTCTATATTTAATGCATTTTTTATGTTGTTATAATTTTTTTCAAATGGATATATTCCTTCTGTTGGGTTTATATTAAGTCCTAATCTTATTCCTTTTGAATGTAAATAATTTATCATATATTGTGGATTTACAAAATTATCATTATTCCATGTAAATCCTGTGTCTACTGTTTTACCATTATATTCATTTAAATGCCACTTTTTATCAAGCAATAAAATTGATAGTGGTATTTCTTTTTCACTAAATTCATCTACTATTTCTTTTACTGTATAATCATTATAATTTAGATTTCTACTCCACCAATTTCCTAGTGAATATCTTGGCACTAATGGTGGATATCCTGTTAATTTATAATAATCATTTAAACAATCTAAATAATCATTTAAATACATAAATAAATATATATCTATATTATTTCCTTCTCTAGAGATTAACTCATTATTTTGGTTTAAAATTTTACTTTTTGAATCATCTATACTTGCAAAACCTTCTATTGAATAAAGACCTTTTTTTAATTTTAATTTATTATCTGTATCCTCAAATGATAAATATGGTGTACCATAATTTCTAATTTCTGGATGTCCATAATACCATATACGATCAGAATTTAATAATTCTACTTTTAAATTAGCAATAGGATTTATCTTACTTCCACTAAATGGTTTATTTTTTAAGTATGTTAATTTAAAATATTTTGTTCTTATAAGGATATATTTATCATTATCTTGAAATTCAAATTTTACTTTTTCGTTATCTCTATAAAGAACTAATTCAGTTGGTTCATCAACAAATACACCATTATCACTATATTCAAGTCTTATTAATCTTTCTGATAATACAGTAAATCTATATTTATCACCTTTGATAATGTTTTCATCTCTAGCTTTTGATCTTGTTATTATATCCACACTATCAACCCCTTTTTTTATAATTCTTCTATTTTCATAAAATTTGTATGTTTTACCTCTTTAAAAGGATAACCACCTGTTATTATTATTTTATCTTTGCTTTCATATTTTAATTTTCTTAAAACAGCACTTTTTGATAATTTTAGTATCATATCAAATGATTTTGTTTCATCTATTATAACAGGATAAATTCCATAATATAATCCTAGAATATGTGCTGTATTATAGTCTGGTGTAAGTGCTATTATAGGACAATTTGGTCTAAATCTACTTATTTTTTTGGCTGTATATCCTGTCATTGTTGGTGTTACGATTGCAATTGCCTTCAATCTTGATGCACATTCTACAACACTATAGGCTACTTCTCCTGTTATATCTTCTTTTTCAGTTCTCATTGCTTTATCAAGTAATTCATAATAATTAATATCTTCTTCTGATGATTCTATTATTTTATTCATCATTATAACTGTTCCTACTGGATATTTACCTATTGTTGTTTCTCCTGATAACATTACTGCATCTACACCATCACATACAGCATTTGCTATATCACTCACTTCTGCTCTTGTTGGTATTATATTATTTTCCATAGATGATAACATTTCAGTTGCTACTATGCTTATTTTTGATTTCAGATGACACTTATTTATTATTGTTTTTTGAACGCTAGGTATTCTTTCAAGTGGAATTTCTACTCCTAAATCTCCTCTTGCTACTATTATTCCATCACTTATTTTTATTATTTCATCTAATTCTTCTAAAGCATTTTTTGTTTCTATTTTTGTTATAATAGATGTATGATCATTCCCATAATCAATTAATAAATCATTTACTTCTAATACATCTTCTGCACTTGATACAAATGATAATGATATATAATCAATATTTTCTTCGGTTGCAAATTTTAAAACTTCTTTATCTTCATCTGTAATAAATGGTATATTTAATTTTGTATCAATTACATTTATTGACTTATCACTATATATTATTCCGCCTCTTACTACTTCACATATTAAATAATCTATTCCTTTTTCTATTACTCTTAATTCTACTAAACCTTCGTTTAATTTAATAATAGTATTTGTTTTTACATCATTTATCAATCCTTTATATGATACAGAAAATTTTGTTGAATCTCCTAAGATAGGATCCATATATATTCTAATTTTATCATTTTCTTTTAATTCTGCTTGATCATTTAATATTTTACCTATAGTTATATCTGGTCCTCTTAAATCTAATAATATAGAGGTTGTTGTTTTAAGTTCTTTATCTATATTTCTTATTTTATATATAATATCTTTACAAAATTCTATGGATGAATATTTCATATTTAAACGTGCTACATTCATTCCATTTGATATCATATCTTCTAGTATTATTTTATCTTTACTTGCTGGACCTATTGTTGCCATTATCTTAGTCTTTTTCATAGTATCACCTATCTTTTATTATATCATTGTTTATTATTTTCATAAAGTTTATTTTGACATTTTGTTTTCTATTGCTATTCTTTGTACTACTGCAAGTGAACATATAAGTGATATCGTAAATGAACCACCATATGATAAAAATGGTAATGGTATTCCTGTAAGTGGCATTACTCCAAATAGTCCCCCTAAATTTATTAATATATGTAAAAATATATAGAGAGCTACTCCTAAACATATATATCTTCCTCTTATATTTGAACTATTAGTAGATATATCCAATATTTTTTTTAGAATTATTATATATAAAATAAATATTATAGTTGTTACTAACAATCCATATTGTTCTGCTATTATAGCAAATACACTATCAGTATGTGATTCTGGTATATAAGATATTTGTTTACTTTGTCCTATACCATTTCCAAATAATCCTCCTGAATTAATTGCTATAAATCCATTACATATTTGGTATCCTCCTGTTTCATAATATCTACATGGATTAAAAAAATTAAATCTACTTGATTGAGCTTTTGAAAATAATCCTCCTTTACTAGCATATATTATTATTCCTAATAAACATACTACTAAAGCTATTGCTACCGCTTTTATTTTGTCTTTTCTAAGAATTGGACTTACCAAAAATAAAATAGCAAAAATTGATGTTATTACAAGCATTGTTCCTAAATCTCTTTGAATAAAGATTATTACGGGAAAAAATATTCCAACAAACATTATCTTAAATATCATGTCGTATTTTTCTCTTTGTTCTGTTTTAGGAGTTCTTAATTTTTTATAAAACTTTTCAAATAATAATGAAACACATATAATCATAACTGGTTTTGCAAATTCACTTGGTTGAAATGTAAATCCTTTTATATTAATCCAGTTATTATTCCCTGAATAAGTTTCTCCAAAACTTGATAAAGATACAGCAAGTGATGCTAAAGCAACTATAATAAAAATAACCGGTCCAAGCAATTTATATGATTTTGTTGGCGTTTTTATAATGAAAAGACTTGCAAAAACACCTATCATAATGTTTATTAATTGTTTAAAAAAATAATTATATAAACTTGAGTTATATTTTAAAACAGCAGTTTGACTTGATGCCGATACAATATTAAGTAAACCAAAAACAAATAATAATGTTGTTATTATAAATAAAGTCTTATCCATATTTTTAATTGCTTTACTTAAACCTTTCATAGTATCACCTATTATAATTTTAACATATTATGTTTTAATTAACAATTACTAAAAAAAATAAATTATAAACTTTTTTAAAGTAACAATTTTTTCATTTGCGAGTAAAATATATTAGAAAGAATAGGAGGGATTCGTATGTATTATTATGGTGGATACCAAGGTTATGGTTGTGGTAATCCATGTGGTGGATATCAACAATATGGATACGGTGCTGGATATGGAGCAGCTGTAATTTTAGTTCTATTTATTTTATTAGTAATTATTATTGGAGCTAGAGCTTGGGATAGAAACTAATTATAAACATTTTAAAACTCTATTAATATAGAGTTTTTTAATATTGTTTATTATCTCTTTTTGTGATAAAATATCATTATTGGTGGTGGTATTATGTTTAAGAAACTTGATATATTAGATGATAAAGATAGAAAAGCAAATAAAATACTAAGAAGTATTAGTAAAGAAGTTACTTTCCCACTTTCTAATGAAGATAAAGAAACTATTGAACAAATAATTAAACACTTAACATATAGTCAAATTGAAAAATATGAGAAAAAATATAATTTAAGACCTGGTATGGGGCTTGCCTTTCCACAACTTGGAATGCTTAAAAGAATTATTGTTATAGTTCATGAATATGAAGAAGGAAAATTTAAAAACTATGTTGTGATTAATCCAGAAATAATTAGTAATTCAACAGAATTAGTTGCTGCTGAAGTTGGTGAAGGATGTCTTAGTGTGAATCGTGAAATTGAAGGATATGTTCCTAGATTTGCTAGAGTTACTGTTCAGGGATATGATATTGATGGTAATAAAATTAAGATTCGTGCTAGAGAGGATTTATCTATTGCTTTTCAACATGAAATTGATCATTTAAATGGAATTTTATTCTATGATAGAATTAATAAAAATAGACCATTTTATAATGAATCTGAAATTAGATTAATTTAACACTTTATGTGTTATTTTTTTTATGATATAATTTATTAGGTGATAAATTATGAATAATTTTAAAAAGAATGCTATAAAGTATACAATTAAAATAGTTATTACTGTTTTAATTGCATGTTTATGTTCAATATGGATATATTATAATGCATAAGGAGGTTAATTATGAATAACAAAGTCGTTATAATTGGTTGTGGTAATGTTGGTATGAGTTATGCTTATGCTTTACTTAATCAAAGAACATATGTTAATGAAATTGTTCTAATCGACTTAAATAAAGATAGAATTATTGGAGAAGCAATGGATTTAAATCATTGTTTAGCTTTTGCTCCTTCTAAATTATCTATAAAAGTTGGTGATTATTCTGATTGTAAAGATGCAAAAATAGTTTGTATTGCAGCTGGTGCTAATCAAAATCCAGGTGAAACAAGAATGGATTTAATTAATAAAAACAGTGTCATTTTTAAATCAATTATTGATAATGTCATGAAAAATGATTTTAATGGTATATTCCTAGTAGCAACTAATCCTTTAGATGTTATGACTTATTTAACTTATAAATACTCTGGATTAAACCCTAATAAAATTATAGGTAGTGGTACTAGTTTAGATACTTCTCGTCTTAGATATTTAATAAGTGATAAATTATCTATTAGTCCTAAAAATGTTCATGCTTATGTTATTGGTGAACATGGTGATTCTGAATTTGTTCCTTGGAGTAATGCTAATATCGGTCTTCAAAATATTAAGGACTATTTAAATGATGATGAAATGAATAAAATTTGTGATGAAGTTAAAAATGCAGCTTATGAAATTATTAATAAAAAGGGAGCTACTTATTATGGTATTGGGATGTGTTTAGTTAGAATTACTAATGCTATTTTAGGAAATGAAAATGCTATTATAACGGTTTCTACTTATGATGAAAATAATGATGTTTTTATTGGTTTACCTGCTATTATCAATAAAGATGGAATTAAAAATAAAGTTTATATTGAACTTAATAATGAAGAAACTAGTAAATTAGAACATTCCATTAATGTAATTAAAGACGCAATTAAAAAGATAGATTAACTATCTTTTTTTTCATAATATTTTTTTACATCTTCTAACAAATTATCATTAATTTTTTTATTTCTTATCATTTCTATTTCAAATTTATATGGCGGATATTTTGTTTTATCGTCTACTGCAATATATGGTGTTTCTAATATTTTAGGAATATCTTTTAATTTTGGATGATATAAAACTTTCATTAGATTATTAAATCCTATTTGTCCAAATCCTATATTTTCATGTCTATCTTTATGACTTCCCATTATATTTTTACTATCATTTATATGAAGACATGCTAATTTATCAATTCCTATTATATTATCAAAATCATCTATTATTCTATCAAATTCATTTAAATCATATCCAGCATCATTTATGTGACAAGTATCTAAGCAAACTTTCACTTTATCTTTATAAACTACTCCGTCGATTATTTTTTTTATTTCTTCAAATGTTCTACCACATTCTGAACCTTTTCCAGCCATTGTTTCTAAACATATATCTACTTTTGTATCACTTAATATAGTAGCATTTAATACATCTATTATATTTTTTATTCCCTGTTCACTCCCAATTCCTACATGGCTTCCTGGATGTAAAACTATTTTTGTTATACCTAATCTTTCTACTCTATCTATTTCTTGTCTTAAAAAATTAATTGAAAATTCCCTATTAGCATTATTGGCTGGATTTACTATATATGGAGCATGAACAATTATATTTCTTAAATCAATAGAGTTTTCTTTCATTAATTTTAATGCTTCTAATGTCATGTTATCATTTAATTCACATCTTTTAGTATTTTGAGGAGCTCCTGTATAAAACATAAATGTGTTAGCTCCATAACTTAAAGCTTCTTTTAAACTTCCAAGCAATTGATCATCACTTTTAAATGATACATGTGAACCTATTATTATTTCCATTTTATCACCATCTTTATTATATAAAAAAAAAGAAAATCTATCAAGATTTCTATACAAATAAATATTGTTCATGACAAAATTTATATTGTTCTTTGTTTTCTTTTTTTACATATTTTTCTACTAAACATACTTTATTTTCTGCTAAACTTTTCTTTACATCAATTATTCTTTGATTTTTAGATCCTCTAAATAATATATCATTACTTTTTTCTTCTAATATAAATTTACCATCGATAAGTATATCTATATATTCTAGAAATTTTTTAATACTTGGCTTTGTTTTTGATAAGACAATTAATTGTTCATATGTATAACCAGTATAACACCAAATATTTAATCCTATTTCTTTAGCAAATTTTGCTAATTCTAAGCAAGCTTCTGGTTGACACATTGGATCCCCTCCTGAAAATGTCAAACCATCTTGATTCTTTAATTTTAATATTTTATCTTTAACTTCTTCTATATCTATTAAGGCTCCATCATTAAAATCATGTGTATCTTTATTATGGCAGCCAAAACAATTATGAGGACAACCTTGTGTCCAAATAACAGTTCTGATTCCTTCACCATCTACTATACTATCACTTTGTAAGTCAGCTGCTAAACGTATTTTCATAATTATACTTCTTTTTCTTTATTAAACTTGATAACTTCTTTAACACCAGTATGTTTAACTCTATCTCTTTCTTCAGCTCTTTTACCATTATTAAATCTTTTTACATCTCCTGCAAGATATCCTGTAACTCTTCTGATTCTTTCAAATCCTATTCCTTCTCCTACCATTTTTTCCATATTAATTCCTCCTAACAATTACATTTAAATTCTACTTTTTCAAGTGGTACACTTTCAAATTCTTTTCTACCACATCCTGGACAAACATCACCAATTACTCCAACATATCCACATACTGGATCTCTATCTACTGGATGGTTAATTGCCCCGTAACCAATTCCCGCTTCTTTCATTAATCTTATAACACTTTCAAATGCTTCTAAATTTTTAGCTGTATCTCCATCTAATTCTATATAAGATATATGTCCACCATTCGTTAATGCATGATATGGTGCTTCGATTTCTATTTTTTTACTTATACTTATATTATAATAAACAGGTACATGGAATGAGTTTGTATAATATTCTTTATCTGTTACTCCTTTAATTTTTCCATAAATTGCCCTATCTATTCCAACAAATCTTCCAGATAATCCTTCAGCTGGTGTTGCAATTAAAGTAAAGTTTAAATTATATTTTTCGGCATATGAATCTGCTTTTTTTCTCATATGTCCTATTATTTCAAGTCCTAATTTTTGAGCTTCTTCTGATTCACCTTGATGTTTACCAATTAAAGCTTTCAATGTTTCAGCAAGTCCTATAAATCCAAATGTTAAACTACCGTGTTTTAAAATTCTTCTAAGTCTATCTGTTGGTTTTAATTTATCTCCATCTGTCCAAACTCCTTGTTCAATTAAGAATGGGAAATTATAACATCTTTTATTGCATTGAATTTCAAATCTTTCTAATAATTGATCCTTTACAAGTTCCATTACTTCATCAAGTTCCTCATAAAATCCTTCCATATCAGCTGTTTCTCTTTCTTTTAAACATATACCATGTTTTATAGCTATTCTTGGTAAGTTAATTGAAGTAAATGACAAATTTCCTCTTCCACCTGTTGTTTCATTATTAGAATCAGTTACATCACTCATAACTCTTGTTCTACATCCCATATATCCAACTTCTGTCCTATAGTCTCCTTCTTTATAATAAGGTATATTATGTGGAGCATCTAAGAATGAGAAGTTTGGAAATAATCTTTTAGCAGAAACTTCACATGCTAATTTAAACATATCATAGTTTTTATCTTCTTTATTATAGTTAATTCCTTCTTTTACTTTGAAAATTGAAACTGGAAATATTGGTGTTTCTCCTCTTCCTAATCCTTCATTAGTAGCAAGTAAGAAGTTCTTAATAACCATACGTCCTTCACTAGAAGTATCAGTACCAAAATTTATTGATGAAAATGGCACTTGTGCTCCAGCTCTTGAATGCATTGTATTTAAATTATGTACAAATGCTTCCATAGCTTGATATGTTGTTCTATTTGTTTTTTGTAATGCTTTTTCATAACTTTTTGTAAATAATCTTTTTACAGCATCCGATTCTTTATAAAAATTTGAAAATATTTCTATATCAACATCTATTGAGTTTAACTTATCTATTTCTTTTGCCAATCTATCCATATTTATAAATGAAAGTAAATCACTATAATCTAATAAATCATATATTGTTTGTTTAAATTGTTTTTTGAATGTTTTAAGTACCCCTGGTGCCATATAAAAATCAAATGCTGGAATAGATTGTCCTCCATGTTGGTCATTTTGATTTGATTGAATTGCTATAGCAGCTAAAGCTGAATAACTCATTATATCGTTTGGACTTCTTAAATGACCATGTCCTGTTGAAAATCCATTTTTAAATAATCTATCTAGTTCTATCTGCATACATGTTGTAGTTCCCATTGGTAAAAAGTCCATGTCATGTATATGTATTGTTCCATCATCATGAGCTTTTGCAAATCTAGGTTTCATTAAATAAGATTTTGCAAATTCTTTTGAAATAGTACTACCATATTGTAACATTGTACCCATAGCAGTATCTCCATCAACATTAGCATTTTCTCTTTTAGCATCTTCTTCATGTGCTGATTTAAGACCAAGGCTTTCTATTGATTTTAAAAATTTGTGAGTTTTCTTTTCATCAAAAAATAATTTTCTTGAATTTGCTCTTCTTTCTCTATATTCTTTAAAAGAATTAAATACATCTTCATATCCTTTTTTTTCTAATTCTTCTTCTATCATATCTTGAATTTCTTCTATTTTAATTTTGTTATCTTCTAATTTTTGAATTCTTGATATAACAGCTTGATATATTTTTTGAATATCTTTTTCTGTATATTTATTTTCTTCATCTTCATCTTTTTTTATACTATCGAAACCTTTTTTTATAGCAAGTGCTATTTTAGAACCATCAAATTCTACTTTTTTACCATTTCTTTTAATAACACTTTTAGTTTCTAATAACTCCTCTACCATCTTAATACCTCCTACTTTCTAAATAAATTGTATGACAAAAAAAATGCTAAGTCAATACTTTTTTGTAATAAAAAACCAAAAAAATGTTTGGTATCTAATTTTACCTTTGTTTTTCAACAAAAAATCGATTTTTATTTTTTTAATTTTTTGTAAAGTTTACTTTTTTTTATTTTTTGATTTTTTTATTTTTTTGATTTTTTCTTATTTTTAAAGGCATTTTTTAATTTTTAATTTTTTATTTTTTTAATTTTTTGATTTTTTTCTAAATAAACTATAACCCATTTTTAATAAAAGAATACATTGTTATTAGGAGGATTGATTTATGAATTTTTCAGACAGTTTTTTTAAAAGAATTGAGAAAAAAACTAATGTTAGTAAAGATACTATTTTAGAACTTGCTAGTAAATTACAACAAGGTGATATGAAAGATGAAAATAACTTAAGAGATGTTATTCAAGAACTTAGTAAACTTACTGGAAAAGAAATTTCTAAAGAAAAAGAAGACAAAATTATAAGTGCTGTTCAAAATGACAATATTCCTAAAGATATTGATAAAATGATATAAAACTGAAATAATCAGTTTTTTTATTTATTTTTGAATATAATTATTATTTTTAACATATATTTAAGTGATTATGGAAAGTAGGGATTAAATGGAAAAAACAGATGTTATAAGAAGTATTACTGAACGTACAGGTGGTGAAATTTATTTAGGTGTCGTTGGGGCTGTTAGAACTGGAAAATCAACATTTATAAAAAAAGTTATTGAAAATCTAGTTGTCCCTAATATAGAAGATGAGTATGAAAAGAAAAGAACTTTAGATGAAATTCCACAAAGTGCTCAAGGAAGAACTATAATGACAACTGAACCTAAATTTGTACCTAGTAATGCTGCTAAAATTGATATTGATGATTTTAGTGCTAATATAAGATTAATTGATTGTGTTGGATATGTTATACCAGAAGCTAAAGGATATGAGGATGAAAATGGTCCAAGAATGGTTAAATGTCCTTGGTACGATGAAGAAATTCCTTTTATTGAGGCTGCTGAAATTGGTACTGAAAAAGTAATAAGAGATCATTCTTCAATAGGAATTGTTATTACTACTGATGGATCTTTTGGTGAAATTACAAGATCTAGTTATGTTGAAACAGAACAAAGAGTTGTTGAAGAACTTAAATCTTATGGTAAACCTTTTATTGTTGTTTTAAATACAGCTCATCCTATGCTACCTGAAACCGAAAGACTTGCTCTTAATTTAAAAGATTCATATGGTGTTCCTGTATTGCCTATTAATGTTGAAAATATGAATGAAAGAGATATCTATGATATTTTAAAAAGTGCTTTATATGAATTTCCAGTTTTAGAAGTAAATGTTAATATGCCTGAATGGATTGCATGTTTATCTTCAAATAATTGGCTAAAACAAATATATATTGAAAAAATAAGAGAAAGCGTTAGTGAAATTGATAAACTAAAAGATGTTGATATTATTACTGGTCATTTTAATGATTGTGAATATATTAACAAGGCTTATTTATCAGAAGTCAATACTTCTACTGGTACTGTTACTATTACTCTTGAAGCACCTAGTGATTTATACAATAAAATTCTAAAAGAAATTATAGGTATTGACATTTCTAATAAAGCTGAACTTTTAAATATCTTCCAAGATTACAATGAAACTAAGTCTGAATATGATCAAATTAAATCAGCTCTAAAAATGGTAAAACAAACAGGATATGGAGTTGCTTCCCCTTCTTTAACTGATATGAAGTTAGATACACCTGAAATAATAAAACAAGGTAGTCGATACGGTGTAAAATTAAAAGCAACAGCTCCTTCTATTCATATGATTAGAGTTGATGTTGAATCTACTTTTGAACCTATTATTGGTTCTGAACTTCAAAGTAAAGAATTAATTGATTATTTAATGAAAGATTTTGATACTAATCCTGATAATATATGGAAAAGTGAAATTTTTGGTAGAAGTTTAGATGTTATTGTTAAAGAAGGTATTCAAGCTAAATTATCATTATTACCTGAAAATATTAGATTTAAATTATGTCAAACTTTAACTAAGTTAGTTAATAAAGGTTCTGGTAATTTATTTGCAATTGTTTTATAAGGCATTTATGCCTTTTTTTCTTGCTTTTTTTATTTTTTCGTGTTAATATATTTTTCTGAAAAGAGGGGTTTTATGGATTATGATGTTCAAATGTTAAAATTATATTTTAAAGAAAAAAATTTTTCTTTAGAGGAAATAGAATCTTTATTAAATGATAATCCTTTTAATAAAGATTATGTTATCTGGTTAAAGCAAAGAAATAGTAATGGAAAAGCTTTAGCTTTCGAATTAAAAAATTTAATTCAAAGAAATACCAATATTCAAGAGTTTGTTACTCATAATAATGATAGTATTGGTAAATATCTAGCTAATAATGTCAATATTTCTTTATATCAATATAGTATCAAAGTTTTACCTAGTCATTTAGTTTTAATGCGAGGAAAAAATGAAAAGCAAAATGCTTTAATTAAACGATTAAGTAATAATAATATACCTTTTGTTATTGGTGAATGTACTAAAGATAAATTGTATTATGAATATATTAGAAATTATTATATTAAATTAAAAAAAGAATTCAATTGTAGTTTTATTGAAACTAATAATTATAACCAAAATATGTGTATTATTAAATCAAAATAAGTTTGCTTTTGCAAACCTATTTTTTTTCATTTTTAGTGTATTTTTCTATAAAATCTTTTCTATATTCAAGTATATTATCATTTTCTATTGCTTCTCTTAATTCTTCTGTTAATTTAATTAAAAATCTAATATTATGAATCGATAATAATCTAGCACCAAATGTTTCGTTTGATGTTATTAAATGTCTTATATAAGCTTTTGTATAATGTTTGCAAGCATAACAGTCACATTTTTCTTCTATTGGTGTAAAATCTTCTTTATATTTTGCATTTTTGATATTTATTTTTCCATATCGTGTAAAAGCATTACCATGACGTGCTATACGAGTTGGTAAAACACAATCAAACATATCAACTCCTCTTATTACACCTTCTATTATATCTATTGGTTCTCCTATTCCCATTAAATACCTTGGCTTATCAGTTGGCAAATATGGAATAGAATAATCTATTGCTTTATACATATCTTCTTTTGATTCATGATCATTTGCTACTCCACCAATACTATAACCGTCAAAATCCATTTTTACTGTTTCTATAGCTGAATATTTTCTTAAATCTTCATATGCTCCACCTTGTACTATTCCAAACAGTGATTGATTTTCATTTTTATGTGCTTCTTTTCCTCTTTTGGCCCATCTAAGTGTTCTTTCAACACTGTTTTTTAAATATTCATAGCTTGCACTTGCTGGTGGACATTCATCAAAACTCATTGCTATATCGCTATCTAATTTATTTTGTATTTCTATTGATTTTTCTGGTGTTAAAAATAATCTTTTTCCATCTAAGTGACTTTTAAAATGTACTCCTTCTTCTTCTATATCTTTCTTTTTATTTTTAGCAAGTGAAAAAACTTGAAATCCTCCGCTATCTGTTAAAATTGGGCCATCATAATTCATGAATCTATGTAATCCACCTGCTTTAGATACAATATCTTCTCCTGGTCTTAGCCATAAATGATAAGTATTAGAAAGTATTACTCCACTTCCTACTTCTTTTACTTCTTCTGGACTTAGTGTTTTTACAGTAGCAAGAGTTCCTACTGGCATAAACATTGGTGTTTGAACTGTCCCATAATTTGTATGAATCATTCCTCTTCTTGCTTTTGTATGTTTTTCTTCATGTATTAATTCGTATTTTATTTTCATATATTCACATCCCTACTTAGATAGTATACATTTTTTGTTATTTTTTTTCAATATTATCTATTATTTCTTCTATATTTAATCCAAATAATAACCCTATTATTATGTTTCCAATTATATCTTCATTTTTATTTTTTAATGTATATTTTTCTTCTTGATAATTTATTATTATATTTTCTTTTTCTTTTATATATTCAATATCATCATATTCATTATTTCCATATCTATATATATCCAAATTATTCATAAATATATTTCTTAAGTATTTATCATTATCATTTATTATAAGAATTTTATTTTTTAATTTTTTTAAACCTTTTTTTATATATTTGAACATTTTCATCTCTACTGTTTTTGGATAGTTATCTTCTAATTTAGGTATGAATATTATATCTGGTTTTAAGTTTTTATTTATTTCTTTCAATTTATCTATATATTTTATATCTATATTTATAACATATATTTCTTCTTTTAAATTATCAAATTTATGATATATTTCTTCGTAATCTTTTGGTTTAAATTCAAATACTGTATATTCTTTTAATATATTTTTTATTGGATATTTATATTCGTTTATTACTATTATTATTTTATTTTTTCTTTTCATTTTATCACCAATAAATTATATGTTTTTATTTTTATGATTATTGCATTCTTTAATAAATTCATCTATTAATAAATTACTATTTATATCATATTTTATCATACTTTCTGGATGCCATTGTAATCCTATAAAGAATCTTTTATTTTTATCTTCTATACTTTCTATTACATCACTTATACTTGATATATCTAAATCTGTTTTTACTAAATAATCTTTATGCCTACTATTTACTTTTATTTTTTCTTTTTTTAGTATTTGGTATAGTTTTGATTTCTTATTTATAGTTATTTCATGTACGTATTTTTCATCTGGTTTTAAATGATTATAATTACTTATTTTATTCATTTCTCCATTAAATAAATATCCCATTTCTTGCATACCTAAACATATTCCTAAACACGGGATATCTTTTTCATATATATATTTTATTATTTCTAAATCTTCTTTTTCTATATCATCACCACCTGGTAATAATATTCCATTACATTTATCTATTAATTCTTTATCTTTATTAAATATTCCTATAGGTATAGTATTTTTGTTTAAAAATACATTTATTACATCTTCTTTTATAGAATACCTTTTTTGATTTTTTCTAATTATTATTCCTATTATTGGTTTCATTTTATCACCATTTAATTATATGAAAAAAAGAATATTATTTTAAATATTCTTTTATTTGATTAAATATATTTTCATTATCTTCTGATACTATATATACATAATATCCATTGTATTCTTGTTTTAAAACATTTTCGTATCTTATTTTATCTTCTTTATTTGCATTTTCCTTTGTTCTTTCTATATATAAGTCTAATGCTTCTTTCACTATTTTTTTATTTTCTTCTTTTGGTTTTACTATCATATATATTTCTTTTGCATTTCCATACATTGATATTCCTATAGCATGGTTTTCTACAAAATTTCTATTTATCCCTATTTGTGTTTCTAGGGTATTATCATTTAATATATCTAATCCTTCAAATATTTTTGATTCTTTTATACTTATTTTTTGCATCTCTATATTTAGTTCTTTATTTGTTTTTTCTTCTTTATCTATTTCTTTTTTATTACATCCACATCCTGTTATTAATCCTAAAATCAATATTATAGATAAAACTATTTTTATTTTTTTCATTTATTCCTCCTAATTAAATCCTGTATAACATTTATCTGTTACATATGTAGTATAATTTCCACTAGAATCTCTTGCTCCATATCTAAAGTAATAACATGTTCCTCTTGTTGGTTTTGATACTGAATTATTTGTTGTCCATGTACTTACTACACTTCTTGTATTTCCATTTACAACCCCATTTTTTATCGTTCCTATATTTTCAAATGTTTCTGCTGATTTACTTGTTGTTGAATCAAATAATGAACTTATTTCTGGTACTCCACTTTCATCTGTACAACTAAAGCTTGCTCTTATCCCATTTGATACGGCTGTTACATAATCTAAATTACATGTTGGAGCTGTAGTATCTGTTGTTCCTACTATTTTTGTCATTGTATAGTTTTCATCTACACTTGCATTTCCTTTGTTATAACTATATGCTTTTACGACTTTTATTTTTCCATCACTTCCATAATCAAAGAAATATCCTGATCCATTTACATCTCCTGTATATTTACTTTCTATTATTGGATTATTATTACTATCTAATAAACTATCATAATATGTTAGATCGTTTACATACGCTGACGAATATTGGGTTCCTTGTATATTATAGTTTACAGTCACTAAATCTGTATAATATGTATTTAATATGTTTGATGATAATCCTGATATAGTACTTCCATTTATTGAACCTGTTTCTATTATAGAATTTTTTACTGTTCCTCCTTTTGCTACTATTCCTCCTGCCATATTTCCACTTGGTATTTCTATACTTTTTACAATTATATTTGTTACTGTTCCACTGTTTGCTCCAGTTATTCCTCCTACACTTCCTGTTCCTGTTATTATTCCAGCAAATGCTACTTCATTTATTGTTCCTTCGTTATAGCCACTTATTACAGCAACTTGATTCTTTCCACTTATATTTGCAGATATTACATTTATTCCTTTTATTATTCCTTTATTATATCCTATAAGTCCTCCTATATAATCTCCGGAATCTTCTACTGTTATTTTATTCATATCTATTCCTTCTACTGTTCCTGCATTTATATATCCTACTAAGTTACCTGAATAATTTGTTATATATTTTATATTCATATTTTCTACTTTTAGATTTTTTACTACTGCTGTACTACTATCCATATATCCTATTATTCCTTGATAGCTTCCTCCTTTTGTTTCTATTCCTGTTAATTTATGTCCATCTCCATCTAGTATTCCACTAAATTTATTTTGAATACTTCCTAACATATAGAAGTTCTTTCCTGTAAAATCTATATCACTTGTTAATTTAAATACTAATCCTACTTGATCTGCTTTTGTCGTTGCTTCTTTCCAATCTTGATAACTTCCTATTAAGTATGGATTTTCTTCTGTTCCACTTCCTTTTAGATTAAATGTTATTGGATCTTTTTCTATACTTTTTATTACTAATTCTCCTTTATTATTATAGTCAAAATAGTATCCCGAGTCGTCATCATCTCCTCCTATCCATGTGTCTATCGCACTTTCATATCCATTTATATTTCCTAATGCATTACTATTGTATGCTGTTCCTTGTATATTATAGTTTACAGTCACTAAATCTGTATAATATGTATTTAATATGCTTGATGATGATCCTGATATAGTACTTCCATTTATTGAACCTTTTTCTATTATAGAATTTTTTACTGTTCCTCCTTTTGCTACTATTCCTCCCACCATATTTCCACTTGGTATTTCTATACTTTTTACAATTATATCTGTTACTGTTCCACTGTTTGCTCCGGTTACACCACCTATATTTTCCGTACCAATTGTTTTTGTAGATAAAATTGCTTCTTTTATTATATTTTTATTATATCCAGATATTCCGCCTATCTGATTAGTACCAGTTATAATTATAGATTCTAAATTTACTGCTAATACATTCGAAGCGTTATATCCGGTTATTCCGCCTAGAAATGAATCACCATTTATATTAATATCTTTTAAATTTATTTCTTTAATTGTTCCATTATTGTATCCTACTAATCCTCCCAAATAACTTCCACCATTTATTTTGATTTTCTTTACTGTATAATTATCCCCATCTAATATCCCCGAAAATTGATTTTGATAACTTCCTAACATATAAAAGTTCTTTCCGCTAAAGTCTATATCATTTGTTAGTTTAAATACTACTCCTAATAAGTCTGCTTTTGTAGTTGCTTCCTTCCATTCTTGATAACTTCCTATTAAATATGGATCTTCTTCTGTTCCACTTCCTTTTAAGTTAAATGTTATTGGATCTTTCTCTGTACTTTTTATTACGAGTTCTCCTTTATTATTATAGTCAAAATAGTATCCTGAGTCGTCATCATCTCCTCCTATCCATGTATCTACTATACTTTCTAATCCATTAATACTTTCTATTGCATTACTATCATATTTTGTTCCTTGTATATTATAGTTTACAGTCACTAAATCTGTATAGTATGTATTTAATATGCTTGATGATGATCCTGATATAGTACTTCCATTTATTAAACCTTTTTCTATTATAGAATTTTTTACCGTTCCTCCTTTTGCTACTATTCCTCCCACCATATTTCCACTTGGTATTTCTATACTTTTTACAATTATATTTGTTACTGTTCCACTGTTTGCTCCAGTTCCTAATAAACCTCCTACATTACTATCCCCTTCTACATTTCCACTTAACATTATTTCACTTACATTTCCACCACTATATCCTGCTAGTCCACCAACATTATTATTTCCTTTTATTTTTATATTTTCTAGTGTTATTCCTTTTATTGTTCCATTACTATATCCAAATAAACCTACATTATCTTGTTCTGGTTTATTTATTGTTAGATTACTTATTGTTTTAGCATTTCCTTCAAATGTTCCACTAAATGGGGTACTACTTGTTCCAATTGGTTCAAATTCTTCTTCTCCACATTTATTTTTTACATTACTCATATCTAAGTCATTTCTTAGTTTTACTATCTTTCCACTGAAGTTATTTCCATTATTTACTTCTTTACTAAGTTCATATAAATCACTTTCTGAATCTATATAATAGTATTCTTTTCCATCTTTTATTTCTGTTTCTAATTCACAAGCTTTTTTATCTTCTATTACTATTTCTTTTTCTTCTTCTTTACATTTTCCACTTATATATGCTTCTTTTCCTATTTCATATTGTACAGAATATCCTGATATACATAAATTTACACCTTTTGTTACTACATTTCTATTATTTATTTCTATTATTCCGCTTACTGGTTTATTTCCTTTTACTGATATTAATTTTGTTACTTCTTCTACATCATTTTCTCCTATTATTAATTCTTTTTCTTCATTTCTTAATTCTTTTTGTAATAAATAATTTTCTACTCCTTTTACATATCCATATGCTGAATCTATTGCTGATGCTTTTTTTGCACTTTCTATTATATTTAGTATTACTGGTATTGCTATTAATGCGATGATTGCTATTATTACTATTACTGCTAATAATTCTATTAATGTAAAACCTCTTTTTTTCATTTTTTCCCTACTTTCCTACTATATAATTATACATAAAAAAACTAGTTTTTTCAAGCTAGTTTTTTTCTACTTCTATATATGTTTTATGACCGTTTAAATCATATTCTTTTTCTTCTTTTTTAGTTTCTTCTATTTTTAAAGATAATGTTTCTTTTTTTATAAATTCTTCATATTCTTTTACTGCTTCTTTTACTAATTCATCACTATTATAATATAGATTAATACGATCTGTTATTTCAAAATCACTTTCTTTTCTTATATTTTGAACTTTAGAAATCATTTCACGAGCTATTCCTTCTAATATTAATTCATGTGTTAAATTAGTATCTAATATTATGAAATTACTATTTTCATATGCAACATTAAATCCTTCTTTAGCGCTTATTCTAATATCTACCATATTTTTATCTACGATTATTTTTTCATCATTCATATTTATTTCTATATTTTCATCATTATTTAACTTTGTTATTTCTTCATTTGATAATTTTTCTAATGAAGAAGAAAAATCTTTTATTTTTGATCCAAATACTTTTCCTACTTCTTTAAAATTAGGTTTTACATTGAAATTCATGTATTCTGAAATATCTTTTATAAATATTACTTCTTTCACATTTAATTCTTCTTTTATTAAAGGTACTAAATCATTTATTAATTCTTCATTTTTACCATCTATTAATATTTCATTAATTGGTTGTCTAACTTTTATTTTGGCATCTTCTCTAGCATTTCTACCCATACTAATTAAATCTCTTATTAGATCCATTCTTGATTCAATATTTTCATTTATATAAGTTTCATTATATAATGGATAGTTTTCTAAATGTACAGATTCTTTATTTGTTAGTTTAGTATATATTTCATCACTTATAAATGGACAAATAGGCGCTAATAACTCACATATTCCAATTAATACTTCATATGTTGTTTTATAAACAGCTTTTTTGCTATTATCTATTTCTGATGACCAGAATCTTTTACGGTTTCTTCTTATATACCAGTTTGATAAATCTTCATTTACAAATTCTATTAAATATTTTGTTACTTTGTTTAAATCGTATTCATCCATTGATTCTGTTACATTTTTTACTAATTTATTATATTTTGATAATAACCATTTATCTATTTCTTCTAATTCTTCATATTTTACTTCATAATTTCTTGGATCTATATTATCTGTATTAGCATACATTGCAAAGAAATTATAAGTATTTTTTAAAGTACTAAAGAATTTTGATATCATTTCTTTTATTCCATCTTCATCAAATTTAAGTGGAGTCCATACTGGTGATGAATTAAGCATAAAGAATCTTGTAGCATCTGCTCCATATTTATCTAATATTGGCATAGGAGCAACAGCATTTCCTCTTGATTTATGCATTTTACCTCCAAATTTATCCAATACTAAATCATTTACTACAACATTTTTATATGGACTGCATCCTTTTACAAATGTTGATATAACAAGTAATGTATAAAACCATCCTCTTGTTTGATCTATTCCTTCAGCTATAAAATCAGCTGGAAATTGTGATTCAAATAATTCTTTATTTTCAAATGGATAATGATATTGACTAAATGGCATTGAACCCGAATCAAACCAACAATCAATAACATCTTTAATTCTTGTCATTTCTTTACCACATTCTGGACATTTAATATGAATATCATCAACATATGGTCTATGTAGTTCAATATTTTCGTCTATTTTTTCTATGGCTTTTTCTACTAATTCTTTTCTTGAACCAATCATTTCATCATGTCCACAACTACATCTCCAAAGTGGTATAGGTGTTCCCCAATATCTATTACGAGATATAGCCCAATCATTCATATTTTCAAGCCAATTTCCAAATCTTTTTTCTCCAACATATGAAGGATACCAATTAACAGTATTATTTGCTTCTATAATTTTATCTTTATATGCTGTTGTTTTTATATATAAGCTTGATTTTGAATAATATACAAGTGGTGTTTTACATCTCCAACAATGTGGATAGTTATGTACTATTTTTTGTTTCTTAAATAATTTATCATTACTTGATAAATATTTGATTATTTCTATTTCTAGTTCTGGATCAACAACAAGTCTACCTTTCCATGGACCATCATTATAGCATCCTGCTTCATCTACAGGATTTAAAACTGGTAAATTATATTTAAGTCCTACTTCATAATCATCTTGCCCAAAAGCTGGAGCAATATGAACTATTCCAGTTCCATCTTCCATTGTTACATAATCAGCACAAGTTATATAAAAACCTTTTTTATTTACTTCTAAAAATGGTAAAAATTGTTCATATTCTTTATATTCTAAGTCTTTACCTTTATATGTTTCTATTACTTCATATTCTTCTCCTAACACCTTGCTTGCTAATGCTTTTGCTACTATAAAGTTATATCCTTTTGATTTACATTTTACATATTCTTCTTTTGGATTGACACAAGCTGCTACATTGGCAATTAATGTCCAAGGAGTTGTTGTCCATACTAGTAAATAGGTATCTTCATCTTTTAATTTAAATGGCACTGTTACTGTGTTTACGCTTATTTCTTTATATCCTTGTGCTACTTCATGACTAGCTAAACCAGTTCCACATCTAGGACAATATGGAAGTATTTTAAGTCCATCATATATTAATCCTTCATCAAAATATTTTTTAAGTATCCACCATTCTGTTTCAATATAATTATTATCATATGTTATATATGGATTTTTTAAATCTATAAATTGACCCATCTTATTTGTAAATTCTTTAAATGCTGTTTCATTTTTCCATACACTTTCACGACATTTTTCATTGAATTCTTTTATTCCATACTTTTCAATATCACCTTTTTTAGTAAAACCTAATTCTTTTTCTACTTGTAATTCTACTGGAAGTCCATGTGTATCCCATCCTACTTTTCTAAGTACTTTATATCCTTGCATTGTTTTATATTTACAGAATGTATCTTTTACTATTTTAGCTAACATATGGTGTACTCCTGGCATTCCATTTGCTGTTGCTGGACCATCATAAAAAACAAAGTTTTTACTATCTTTTCTATTTTCTATTGTTTTATTTAATAAATCCTTTTCTTCCCATTTTTTTAGTGCTTCTTCTTCAATTTCTTTTATATCTCTTTTATCTAATTCTTCAAATTTTTTCATATAAACCTCCCATTAAGTTACTATTATATCATATAATTAAAAAAAATCTTTATTCTTTAGGGACGATTATTCGCGGTACCACCCTAATTCATAAAGATTTATGCACTTAATACTATAACGCGTTACCGTTTTATCTTTTTAATAAAAACATCAAGAGTGATCTATATATTAATTCATTGTTAATTTTCACCAACCATTAACTCTCTATAAACTTATTAATATACCGTCTCTATCATTTGTTTTAAAGTTCTATTTGATCAAATTCACCTACAACTTCAAGTTGTGCTTCTATGATATCTTTTACTCTCTTTTTAAATATTTTTATATTTCTTCTAAGAAGAGCTGCTTCTTGTTCTGTTTTTTCTGCTCTAAGTAAAGCTTCATTTACTATTCTATTTGCATTATTTTTAGCATCTTCTATTAGTGTTTCACTCTCTTGATGAGCAGCCATTTTTACTTGTTCACTTGTTTTTTGGGCCATAATAATAGTTTTATTTAATGTTGATTCCCTTCTTTCATATTGCGCTAATTTTTCTTTTAAATTTTTATTTTCAATTTCTAATGATTGTAATTCAGAAATTTTTTGATCTTTTACTTTTAATTCATTAACCATTTCTTCTACTTGATTAATGATTTTATCTAAAAACGCATTTACTTCTTCTGGATCATAACCACGAAGTGTTCTATTAAATTTTTCCATATTATCACCTTTATAAAACTATTACCATTCAATATTTATATCATTATTATCGTGAATGTCTTTCCCCTCTTTATCATCTGTTATTTTTCCTTGAATATTTACATTATTTGGTGTACATAAGAATATTCCTCCACCTATTTTTTGTAAATCTCCACCTATAGCATATATTGTACCTGCTAAAAAATCTATTATTCTTTTTGCTTGGTCACTTGTAACTCTTTTTAAATTTACAACTACTGTATTTCTTGCTTTTAAATGATCTGCTATTTGTTGTGATTCTGAATAAGCTCTTGGTTCTAGTAAAATCATCTTACTATTTCCATCATTTTCTTGTAATGATTCCTCTGGACTTAATTCATAATATTCATCACCTGATACATTATCTATTATTGTATCATCATCTTTATTTAACCAATTTTTTAGAAATCCCACTTCTATTCCTCCTAATCTACTATATCAACTATATTTAATTTTAACATACATTTTTGTAAAAGAAAATAGAAAATATTGAAATTTTCTATTTTTTTTAGAATTCTATTTTTTCTTTTATATAATTTTTTACTTCTTCTAACTTTAATGTTATTTGTTCCATTGTATCTCTATCTCTTATTGTTACTGTATTATTTTTTAATGTATCATCATCTATAGTAATACAAAATGGTGTTCCCATAATATCTTGTCTTCTATATCTTTTACCTATATTTCCTGCATCATCATATGAAACTTGAAAATATTTTGATAGTATATCATATATTTCTAATGCTTTTTCATTATGATATTTTTTTATTAATGGCAAAACAGCTACTTTATAAGGTGCGATTGCTGGTATAAATCTCATTACTTCTCTTGTAGTTCCATCTTCTAATGTTTCAATATCATAAGCATTATCTAATACTGCAAGTACAGCTCTATCACATCCTACTGTTGATTCTATTATATATGGGATAAATTTTTCGTTTGTTTCTGGATCTAAATACTCTTGACTTTTTCCACTATATTCTTGATGTCTTGATAAATCATAATTTGTTCTATTATGTGTTCCATTTATTTCTCCCCATCCAAATGAGAAATTATATTCTATATCACATGCTTCTTTAGCATAATGTGCTAATTTCTCATGATCATGAAATCTTAATTTTTCTTCCGGTATTCCTAAATCCATAAAGTATTTTTTAGCATATTCTTTAAAATAATCATATATTTCTGAATCTGTTCCTTCTTTACAAAATGTTTGATATTCCATTTGTTCAAATTCTATTGTTCTAAAAGTAAAGTTCCCAGGAGTTATTTCATTTCTGAATGCTTTACCTATTTGACCTATTGAAAATGGTAATTTACATCTCATACTTCTTTGTACATTTAAAAAGTTTACATATTCTCCTTGAGCATTTTCTGGTCTTAAATATATAATGCTTTTAGAATCATTTGTTACTCCTCTTTCTGTTTTAAACATTAAATTAAATTCTCTAATATCAGTAAAATTTGATTTACCACATTTTGGACATGGAACATTATTTTCCTTTAGATATTTCATTCTTTCTTCATTAGTCATTGCATCTCCTATTGAAGAATTAGAAAAATCATTTATTAAATTATCTATTCTATGACGTGTTTTACATTCTTTACAGTCTGCTAGTGGATCTGAAAATGATCCTACATGTCCGCTTGCTTCCCAAACTCTAGGATGCATTAGTATTGCTGCATCTACTTCATATGCATTTCTTCTTTCTTCTATAAATCTTTTTCTCCAAGTATCTTTTATATTGTTTTTAAGTCTACTTCCAAGTGGACCATAATCCCATGTATTAGCAAGCCCTCCATATATTTCACTTCCTTGAAATATATATCCATATTGTTTACATATGTTTACTAATTTTTCCATTGTTATCATTTTTATCATTCCCTTCTAAATATTCTATAATTTCTTTTCCAACAATGTTTATTTCATTATTATCATTTGCATATATCTTACTTTTTTTATAGTTTTCTATGTTTATTATTTCTATTTCTTCTAATTTTTGATTTTTTTTATAATAATCTATTAGTTTTTTTATTTCTAATAAATTATCATTTATTGATATTATTATCTTTAATTCTTTTGAATTTTCTTTATACATTACCGACTTTATAATATCATTATTTTTAATAGCAATTATTTTTATTTTTTTTATTTTCTCTTTATCTATCATTTTATAATATGTATCATCAATGATATTTATATTTTTTATTTGCTCGATTAATTCTTCTTTTATTAATGGTGATGTTATATTTAATGTTTTTTCATCTTTTGTTATAAGTGTTATATGTGTTTCATTATTAATAGATGATATTCCTCTATATGAAATTTTTTCTTTTAAAAATTTTTCTATTATCTTATACACTAATTCTTTTTTACTTATATCATATTTTTTATCATAATTTTGTTCTTTTATTTTCTCCATTATAATATTTCTATTTATATAAGTTTTTAAGCCCTTATAAACAAAATTTTCACTTATAGATATTGATTTATAATTATCTGTTATAAAATCATTATATAAATCACTATTTTCTATATTATATACCAATTTCATATTATCACTCCTAAAAAAAAGATTCTATTTATTATAAGGACGCTTTCGCGCGGTTCCACCTTATTTATTCTATAGAATCTCTCTTTAATGGTATAGCTCGTAGTTTCCACCTAGTCATCACTACCTAATATATATGCTTATTTTAATACTATTTTCGTTAATAGTCAAGTTTTATCTTTCTTCTTCTTTTACATATTTATCAATATGACTTCTAAATTCTGTAGATGACCATTTACCAGGACGTTTAGTATATTTAACATCACAATATTCTCGTAATGCTTCAAATTTAGGATCTCCTTCCCAATCACTACCCATAACAACGACATCAACATTATATTTTTTTATATCATCTGGTTTTTGATTCCAATCATATTCAGGAATTACTTTATCTACGTATTTTATTGCTTCCATCACAAATTTACGTTCTTCATAAGTTAAATATGATTTTTTATGTTTTATTGCATTAAATTCATCTGTACTTACACCAACTATTAAATAATCACCCATTGATTTTGCTTCTTTTAGATTTTCTATATGACCTGGTGTAATTAAATCATATGTTCCATATGTTAGTATTGTTTTCATTTTATAACACTCCTTTAAATATTGTTTTAATAACTCTTTCACTAGCATTTCCATCATCTAAATAATTAAATTTTTCATTGAATGCTTTATATTTATCTTTATATTCTTCAAATATTTTATCTATGTTTTTTATATTATTTTCTAATTCTTTTTGATTTTTAGCAATTGGTCCAGGAAGTTCTTTTAATGGAATATAAAAATCTCTTAAATTATTTTTATAATCATCATAATCATACATATAAAATAAAATTGGTTTTTTTAAATTTGCAAAATCAAAAAATACACTTGAGTAATCTGTCATAATTATATCACTTACTAAATATAATTCATTTATTTCATCATAATGAGCAACATTTATAATAAATCCTTTATATTTATCTAAATTAATATTATTAGAAACAAAATAATGTGGACTAAATAAAATGACATATTCATTACCTATTTCTTTTTTTAATCTATCAAAATCTAACATTAAATTATAAGTATATCCTACTCCTGCAGTATATTGATTATCTCTAAAAGTTGGTAGATAAAATATAACTTTTTTATTTTTAGGAATACCTAATTTATCTTTTATTTTATTTATATCTTTTTTTGTTTTGCCAAATAAGAAATCATTTCTAGGATAACCTTCCTCTATTATAATTTTTTCTTTACCTAATTTTTTTAAATTAAATGCTGAAGTAAATTTCTCTGTACAATATTTTGAAGGTGATATAAAATAATCAAATCTTACTGCATCTCTATCATTTCTTTTTCTAATTTCTTGTACAGTATTAATTGAGGCACCATTAACCTCAATATCATATCTAAGTTTTTTTAATGGAGTTCCATGCCAACATTGAACATAAACTTGATTTCTTTTTTTCTTTATACTTTCAGGCATAATTGAATTTACAATCCAATATTTTGCTATTGAACAATATTTATAGTAATCTTTTGACTTTGTTACAACAATTTCAAGATTCTTAAATGGAGCTACTTCATGTTTTTCTGGTTCTACAAAAGCCCACACCATTTTATAGTCTTGAAATTCCTTCATTGTTATCATTTTTTCATACATAGCTTTTGGAGAGCATGTATAATTTTTTCCACCAAAAGCTTCAAATAAAATAACTTTTTCATTTATTTCATATTTTTTATAGTATTTATTATATTTTATTGATGCATTTATTAAATCTAATTTTCTTGCTAATTTTCTTATTGTAACATTCTTTTTTGCTACCATAGTACCGTATTTTCTAATTGTTTTTTTTATATTAAGATTACTCATCATTCATACACCTCTCAATTAACTTTAAGTTTTCTTTTGTACAATTTTTACTTAAACCATTTGTACATATATTTTTCAATTTTTCATATTGCTCATTATCATAATTATTTTTATATATAACATTTAAGAGTTTATCTATATCTTTATATGCTAATTTTGGAAATTCATCTAAAAGTTCTATATTTAAACCATTTTCTTTTTTATATTTTTCATAATCATATACATATAATAGTACTTTTTTTTCTGCTATTATTGCATCTATAGTTAATGCAGAATAATCTGTTATAACATAATCACAAACCTTTAACATATCAAATGTAGAAAACTTATCTCTATTAATACAAATTACTCTACCATCAATATGTTTTTCTTTTATTTTAGGATGAAAAGTTAAAACTAAATTACATTTATTAAAATCAATTTTATCAATTATTTTACTTGTTTCATCTCTGTTATCGTTTCTAAATGTTGGAGAATATAAGATATTTATTTTGTTTTTTAATTGTGGATATTCATTAAATATATTTTTCTTAATTTTTTCATTTTTTTCTCTTATATAATCTACAGTTGGAGTACCTATAGGTAATATTTTTTCAATTGGCACTTTAAATGCTTCTGAAAAAAAATTATTCATATATGTTGATCCTGAAATAACATAATCATAATTATTATGCATTTTTAAAATTTTTGCTGTATTTACATTTATTCCATCTTTATAGCCGACTGATTGATATCCAAATTTCTTTATAGCTCCTAAAGCATGCCACATTTGAATTACCTTAGTTCCTTTTTTATGGCTTAATAAACTAACAGGTAAATTATAACCGTCTACTATAACAACTTTAGACTTAGCAATATATTTCATTTGTTTTATTAAGTTAAAATAATATTTTATTGATGGTGATAATATTGTAAAAAATTTAATAAAAATATTTTTTTTATTTTTATCTATTCTAACTGCGTCATTTAAAGTTTCATTAACTTTTTTACATATATAAATATATTTTATATTTTTTTTATCAAGTTCCTTCATTATAAATTTATAATTTAAAGATATTTCATCATATTGTCTACTTAAAAAAAACACTTGTTTTTTTTGTAAAGTAAATATTTTAATAAAAAAGTATAATGATTTTAAATGTATTTTTAATAAATTTAATAGTAACTTCATACTTTCCTCCAATTAATTACATTATCCGTTAACTTTTATATACTGCATAAATTTACCTATATCTTTAATTTTTAATCCATTTAATTTTTCTATATCTGTTCCATACATTATTCCAACACCACGTTTATAAGTATTTGTAATTTCTGAATAAAATATATAGTACGTATTATTTAAAAATAAAATGGAACTTCTATATATACCACCATTATTAGGTGATGATAGTATTGGTATTGCTTCGGTATAATTTATATTATCTTCTGAATATGTATAATAAAGACTCATTTTTGATCTTTTCTTCCATCCATCAAAAGCTACTATAACTATTTCATATCCTTTATCTGTCTTTATTAAGTCTAAATGCCATGATTCTAAATTAGGATTAGCATATTTTATATCTATTATTACTGATTTTGACCATTCTTTATTAATTGTATCATATTCCATATATTTTACTTTTCTATCTTTATCTACATACCAGTATCTATATATATGATTTTCATATATAATAGTTGGACTTAAATAATCTTTTTTAGATCTTGTACTTTTTAATACTTCTTCTTTTTCTGTCCAATGTATACCATCTCTAGTTGTTCTTCTATAAATAATTACTAAATCTTCTTTATCATTTACATATCTCCAATAGCATTCTAATCTATCTAGGTCATTATTATATACTAAATGTGTATCAGAATTATATACATATCTAGAATCTTTATCTTCTGGTATATCTAAAGGATTTTTATATCCTTTTTTTTCTTTCCAATTAATTAAATCATTACTTGAAAGTACATGTGGATTTTCTTTTGCTTGGTCTCCTTTTGGATATGGTGTATATGCTATCCAATATTTATATCCATTCCATTTTTTATCAAAACTTATTACTTTTGGGTGTGTTACTTGTAAATCTCCTTCAAAACCTTTTAAATTTAAATAAAAGTCAGATAACGAATTATTTATTCCTACTATTTGTTCTATATTATCTTCTTTTGTTACTTCTAATTTTTTAGTTTCTTCTTCTATCTCTACATTGGTTGGATATAATGTTACTTTTTCTTTTTGATTGTTAAAACATAAAAATATAAATACTAACACTAATAATCCATATGATAATTTTATTATTATGTTTTTATCAAAATTAAAACCTCTCATTTATAACTCACTCCTATTTAATTAGATCTATAAATTTACTAGCTACTACCTCATTAGAATATTTAGAACTAATTATTTCATAATTTTTTACTAATTCTTCTTTTGTTATATTAGGTAAATTATTTATTTTTTCTACTAAATCTTCATTTGAATTTATAAAACTATCTTTTATTCCACTAAGTACTTCTTTTGAACCATAATTTAGATAAGCAAAAACTTTAAGACCATTTAAAATTCCTTCTATATATGTCATTCCAAATGATTGATTTAATGAAAAATCAACAGCAAAATCATATTTTATTAATTCTTCATGTGGATTTGTTGTTAATCCTTTATAGATAAAATAATCGTCTAATTCATTATTATACAAAATATCTTCAAATTTATCTACATAATCACCTTTACCAAATATATCTATTTTAATATTTTCAATATTGTTTTCTTTTAGATATTTAGCAAATTCTATAGCATTATTTAAATCGGCTATTCTATCTTTTGATATTCTTGTTAAGTATATTCCTCTATAAATTTCTTTTTTTGGTACTTCATGTATTTCTTCTTTGGTTACTATGGAATCACTTACAAGTGAATTTCCTACAATTGAGTATTTATCATAATTTGTGAAACCTAATTTTTCTATATATCTTTGTCTATTCAATTCTGTTACAAATGCACATTTTTCAAGTTTTAAATCATTTAGTTTTTTTATAACACCTGGAAAAATATCATCAACTAAATTAGCATCTGTATGAAAGAAATAAACTTTGTTTTTAATTGCTTCATTTTTTGCTTCTTTTAGGAAGAAATGAATTGTTTCTCTAGTTGAAACTACTGTATTAACTTTTACTTTATTTAAATATTTTTTTAATCCATATCCTACATAAGGTATTAAATATTTTAAATTTGAATCATATTTAAAATATGAATAATGCCATTTTCCTAACATTAATCTTTTAATATGTTCTATTTTTCTTTTTGGTCTTGTTCTATAAAGAGAATTAATATTTAATCCATAAGGTACAGATATTTGTGATAATGGACAAGTCTGTTTTAAGGACATAAGATATACTAAATACCCTTTTTTCAAAAGACCTTCTGCTAATGCATAAGTTGCTGTGATTGTTCCACCTCTACCATAAAAATTATAACCTATAAATGCTATACTATTTAATTGTATTTTTTTAAAATCGTCATACATTTTATCAATATGTTTTCCTTTTTTTACATATTCATAATCTATTTTATCTGGTAGTCTTTTTTTAAAAAATCCATTTATTTCATATTTATTACTTAATATCTTATCAATTAATTCTTTTGGAGTTTTTAAATTATATTCATTTAATTCATCTACTGTACAATAAATTTCTCTATTAGCTAAATATGATTCTAAATCTGGTTGATATAATAATACAGGTTTATTTAAAAATGTAAAATCAAATCCTAATGATGAATAATCTGTAATTAATAAGCTACTTTTTGCTATTTCATCCATAACATCTACTTTTGATGAATAAATTACTTCTGTTTCTTTAGTATTTATATGTTTAGTTAAATATTTCATTTGTTTTTCAGTAAATAATGAATGTAAACATATCTTTATTTTACAATTATTTTCTAATTGATGTTTTTTTATTTCTGGACTTTCTATTACTCTTCTTATATCTTTTAAAAATTTATTTGTTTCAAATCCATTATCAAATACTTCTCTCCATGTTATAAACCATAGTATTTGATTTTCACTTTTTAGTGTTTCTTTTTTCTTTACAAGTTCTATATATCTTGGATGATATTCACTATAGTATAATTGATATTTTTTAAAATCATTTTCTTTACTAAATTGTTCTTTTATAAGTTTATTATACAATATAAATCTGAACATATTGTTATTATAACTTCTTCCATCATAACCTAATTTTTTCATTCCAAGTGTTCCATGTTGTAAATATATAACTGGTTTTTTTACTTGCATACTACATTTTTTTATTAATAGTTTATTAGGCATTACATCTTTATAGCTAAGTGAAACATAAAATAAATTAGCTTTTAAAAATATTTTCCAATGCTTATAACTATTTTGCCATATAATATATTTTTTAATATCTTTATCTAATTTATTATATATTTGTTTATTTTGTTTATTTTTTTTAACAACAAAATATTTTTCTATCTCATCATTTCTTGAAACTACATGTTTCCAAAAATAATATGAATTATTATTCATTGTATTTCCATTATTTTCTCCAAATAACCATATATATTTATTATTCATTAAGTTGCCTCCTTAATCTCCTTAATATAGTTAATTATACCACATTTATATTAATTAGTATAATAAAAAAGCATAATAATATGCTTTTTATGCTTTCCATCTATTTTCAACATCACAGTTACTTGAATATGGTGCTGGATTAGGTGGAGTCATTTTTATAATAAGTGGTATTTTAAATGCTTTACCAAATGCTACACAAGTACCTGGTTGTAAACTTTTTTGTTTATCTATTATTTCTTGATTAATATTTGGTAACATCTTTTTAATATATTCAAGATCTCTTGGATGATTCATTTTAAATATCATAAAATTACTACATTGTGATATAACTGTTTCTGATATTTCTACTGGTCTTTGACTTATTAAGTTAAATATTAATCCATATTTTCTTCCTTCTTTTGCTACTCTATCAAATATATTATATCCAAGCAGATTTTTGTCATTATCATTTTGAACGTATCTATGTGCTTCTTCTAAAAAGATATGGAATGGTATAGATGCTCTATCTGGTAATTTTTTAGTAAAATCAAATAACATTCTTGTATATACTTTTGTTATAACTTTAGCCATAGAATCTTCTATATCTTCTAAGTTAAAATTTATTATTTGAGCTTTGTATCCGGATTTACAAGTAACTAAAGAAGCAATATAATTATTTAAATCTATGTAGTTTGGATAATCAAAATATTTAGCATTTTCACTTATAATAATTGAATGTAATCTTACTTTAAGAGCAATCGCATCACTATATGTTTTCTCATTTTTTAACATTCCTTCACTTATTAATGTAAAATCTAATGCTTTCTCTAAATCTTTTAATGTATAAAAATTATTTCCCTTGGATTCATAAACATCTAAATCAGGATTTATAAATGATGATATATATTCTGTAACTAATATACTTTCTGTAAAGCTTCCTTCTTTATCTATTATAAAGCAATCTCTAAATTTTCTTGTATATCCAAGTCCTTGTACTGGTGCTTCTAAATTAAATTTTGAAGTACTACAATCATTTAAAATTGAAAATATATCATTTCTTTTACTTGTAGATGTTTGATTTGTATATAAAATATTCATTATAGCTTTTGCTATCAAGTGATTTTTATAGTCTTCATTCATCTCATCTGAATCTGCAAATATTCTTACCAGTTTTAGCATTTTTTCTATTATTGGAAGTTGTGAATGTTCTGTTGCTCCTAAGAATAAAGCTAAATCATCTACGCCAAATAAGAATATAGGCATTTTAAGTAGGCTTCCTTCTTGGTCATTTACATTTGTTGTAAAATATTTAAAATTGAAATTAGGATTTATTTTGTTTATTTCTTTAAATGCTGTATGGTATTCTCCGTAAGCATCAAATATTAAGAAATTTGATCTAAATGGTACAACATTTTTATTTTCAAATACATTTTGAAGTAATCTAGCAAGTCCCCATGATTTACCGCTTCCTGTATTACCAAAGATAGCCATATGATTTGAGAATAAATCATTTATATTTACATATATTGGATAATCATCATATAAAGGTGATACTCCTAAATTCATACTTGATGTATTATTTTCTCCTACTATAAGACCAAATTCTTCTTTTGTTATTACTCTTATTTCTGATGATAAATTAGGTTTTCTAATTACTCCACCTACAAATTTATTATTTACTATTTCTCCTAAAAATCTTATTTTAATAATTTCTTTTGTTATATCTTCTACTTCACCTAGTATTTTTTTCTTTTCGTCTTCAAATATAACATGTATATTCATTAAATCTTCTGATATAGGTGTTCCTTCTTTTATTTTTATATGTGCAACATTATCATTTATATATACTATTTCTCCAAACATATTAACAACCCTTTCTATTATCTTTTTATATTATACCATCTTTATTTAATTTTAGCTATAATAAAAAAAAACTACACAATTTATTTACATTGTATAGTTATTAATTTTTTATAATATATTTTCTATTTCTTCTTTTATCTGAATATTATCTATTTTAGTTACAATTTTTTTTATTTTTTCTATTTTTTCATATATATTTAAATTATTTTCATAATAATTTAATTTTTCTTCTACTTCTTTTATTGAATTATGTATTGCATTTCTACTTACATTATAGTTTTCGCTTATTTCTTTTAATGATAAGTTTTCAAAGTAATAGTCTTCAAAATATTTTTTCTGTTTTTCTGTAAGTAAATTACTATATATATCATATAAAGAAGTTATATATATTTGTTTATCCATTAATATTTGTAATTATTGTTGTAACTAATAGAATTATACTAACTGATATATATACTATTGTCATTGCTTTTCTTTTATATAATGTATGATTGTTATATGCCATAACAAATAATAAAGCGATTAATATATAATTAGCTACTAAATCTAAACCTTTTATAAACATATTTGAAATAGCAAAAATAATAAAAAGTACTATTAATACAACTTGTATTAATAATCCTAAGTGATTTATTCTTCCTTTTGAATCTATTAATTTTTTTTCTTTCATTTTATTACTCCATTTCTTTAAATAGACCATAAATATATTTTTCTATATCAAATACTTTTAAGTCTTCTTTTGATTCTCCAAGGCCAATATATTTAACTGGTATTTTTACACTATCTTTAATTGCTAGTACTATTCCACCTTTTGCTGTCCCATCTAATTTTGTAAGAACTATTCCTGTTACATTTGTTATTTCTTTAAAACTTTTTGCTTGACTTATTCCATTTTGACCAGTAGTCGCATCTATTACAAGTAATGTTTCATGTGGTGCACCTTCTATTATATTTGCAATTACTTTATTTATTTTTTCTAATTCATTCATTAAATTTACTTTATTTTGAAGTCTTCCTGCTGTATCTATTAAAACCACATCATAATTTTCATTTTTTGCTTTTATAAGTCCATCATATATAACACTTGCTGGATCTCTTTCTTCTTTATAAACAGTTTCACATCCTATTTTACTTCCCCATTCATTTAATTGTTCTATAGCTCCTGCTCTAAATGTATCTCCTGCTATTAATAAAACTTTTTTTCCTTCTTCTTTTAATTTATATGCTAATTTACCTATCGTAGTTGTTTTTCCTACACCATTTACACCTACAAATAATATTACCGTTGGTCCATTTTCTGCATAGTTTATTTTATTTACTATTATTTCATTTTCTACATAGATGATAAACATCTCATCAACGATTATTTCTTTTAATTCTTCTGCATCTTTTATATTTTCGTGTTTGACTCTTTTTTTTAGTTTATCAATAAAATTAATTACTGTATTTACACCTATGTCAGCACTTATTAATATTTCTTCTAATTCTTCAAAGTATTCTTCGTCTATTTTATTATGTTTTAATGTTAATAAGTTTAATTTAGATGTAAATTCTTTTCTTGTTTTTTCTAGTCCTTTATCATAACTTTTTAAGTCTTTATCGTTTTTTTTGAATAAATTTTTAAATTTAAATAATCCCATATTATCATTCCAATCTTCGTTATATTTTACTATATTTTTTCTTTATTTTCAATTGATTTAGTTTTTATTATATAAATTATTATATTTATTATTACCAATGTAATTCCTATTAATAAATATATTATTCCCTCTTTTTTAGTTAACAATATTATATTTTCAAATATTATATTCATATATTTTTTTATTATTTCTGTTGTTATATTATTTATGATATATTTTACTATTATATTTGTTATTAACAATAAGATACTTGAAAAAACAAATGATAATCCTATCCATTTTAATGATTTATAAATACTTTTTCTTGATAAAATAATTATTATTACTGATATTATACTTATTATTGTTAAAATTATTAATATTTTTTTACTATAAAATAGTCTCATTATATTTAGCATTTTATCTATTTTATTTTTATATTTACTTGTTTTATTATTTATTATATTATCTATTTTTTCTTCTATACTTGGTGTTTTTTCTTTTATTTTTTCTAGAAATTTTTGTTGATTTTCTTCTGTTAATAATTCACTTCCTTTAATATTTTTTTCTTGCAATTCTTTTGATATTGAATTTATATTATTTTCTAAAAATGAATTTATTTCTTCTGAACTATATATTTTTTTATCTTGGTTATTTATTTCATTATTTATTGAATCACTTACAATATCTCCTACATAATTTTTTACTTCTTTTGTATTTAGAAATGATTCTACTGATTCTACAGGTATTCCTGAATCTGTTATTTCTTTTTTTATATCCGTTATTTCTTTTAATTCTTTTCCTGCTTTATCTTTTAATATTTCTGTTACATCTATTTTATAAATTATATTTTTTATTTCTTCTTTTTCTAAATATGTTTTACTTATTTTTCTTATACTATATATCGTTATAGTTAAAGTTAAAATAATTACAAATATAAATGTTATAATACTTAATACTATTTTTTTTAATTCGTTTTTCATAATATCACCCATACTAATATAACATATTTATTTTTATATTTCTATATTTAAATTTTATAAAAAGAACTCTAATTATGAGTTCTCTATTTTTTTGGGTTTTAATATATTTTTTAACATTTTTATATATTTAATAACAATATTTCTAAATTCTTTATCTATCATGAATATTACAAATATAATAATAGTATTTGTTAGTCCATAAACAATAAATAATAAAATTAAGTTAAATATATTTGTTGCTTCTATACTAATATATGATCCTATAAAGTTAGCAATTAAAACTGATAATATACCTATTATATAAAACCTTAATGTAAGAAAAATATATTTTTTTATTTTTTCTTTAAATCCATATTTAAATACAACATACGGTTTCCACATAGCTGTTATTATCATATTACTTACAATTGTTCCAATAACTACTCCTAATATTCCTATTTTTTTTGCTAATACAATTGAAACAATTAAATTAATCGTTGCTTCAAATAAAGGAGCTCCTTTATCCCAAAATATACCATATGCTTCTTTGAACTTATCTATTGGACATTTTATTATTTTAAACATTATATTTAAAGCAATGGCAAATACAACAGCGTCTTCTAATAAGTATTCACTTCCAACCCATATTGTTATAAAAGATTTGGATAATTCATAAAATAGAAAACTAAATAAGGTTGCTATGAAAATAAATATAATATGTAATTCTTTCCATGTTTCATATACTTTTTTATTGTCTTTTTCTACAATGAGATTTCCAATTGAAGCAGTTACTCCTGCAAAGGCTTGTTCAATGCAACCTGTTAATAATGTAAATATTAACAAATAATTACTATACGTTCCTACTATAGCTAAATTACAAAAATATGATATAACAATATTATCAGATTGATATACGACTAAGCCTCCAATTTTATGACAAATCAAGTCTCTTGTTTTTATAACAATGGATTTATATTTTTTTAATAATTCTTTGAATGTTAAGGAAATATTACTATTATACCAATTATAATCTTTTTTTATTTTATAATTAGTATATGTGTAAATTATAATATTAAATAATATTTCTATTATTAACCAAATATAATAATTTTTAAATATTACTAATTCTATTATTTGAACAATATTTTTTATTAATTTTCCATTACCTTGTAATTTAACAATCATATAATTTTTTTGATCAGCAGATGGTAATACATTTAAATATGTAAATAAATATGATATAACTGTTGCAATTAAATATAATATAAATGAAAGTTCTATTGTTTTCATATCTAAATTTGAATGAACAAATAATGGAAGTAAAAATGCAGTTATAATACCCAAGAATCCAACTACTATAGCAACTATTCTATATAAATATTTATATAGTGTTAATATTTCATTTATTTTTTCTTTATCATTTTGTGCTAATGGTTTATATAAAGAATATCCTACAGCTGTGCTAAGACCTAATTCAGCTATATTCAAAACGCCTAAAAGGTTTGTTGTTAATGAATTAAGTCCATTATATTCAATACCTAAATATGTTATAAGTACTGTTTTGGATATAAATGTAAATATTGAATTTAAAAAATAATAAAATACAGATATAAATGCATTTTTTGTTGATTTCTTACTTCTCATTAATATATCATCCTATTCATAAAAATTATTTTTATTTATTTTAAAATATTTGTATAATTTATTTATATATATATCATTTTGATTTTTAGACACATTATCTTGTCTTAAAGATATTTTTTGCGTATCTTTTATTGTATACAAGTGATATTTCTTCTTTGATGCTTTTACTACTTTAATATCATTTTTTAATTCTATAAATTTTAACCATAAATCATCTTGTTTAAAAGAATATTTTTTTATATTTTCTATATCAAATGTTTCTTTAGGTAATATATTCGGTGGATATAAAACACCACCTACTCCTGTTGCAAATAAATAATGACTAGGTATTACCGAATCTTCTTCACTATATTCCATTTTCCATAAATTATATGGATTTATATCTTTATTAAATGTTATTTTATGTGGTCTCATACATGAAATAGCTTTAGGATATTTTAAATATGAATTATATAAAATTTTTATTAGATCTTTATCATAATAAATATCATCATCTACTGTTATTACAATATCATTTTTATGTTCTTGTATTGCATAATAATATTTAGTATGTGGTTTTAAATCTTCTCTATATTCTATAGTTAAACCCTTTTTTGTTTGTTCTATTAATTGTTTTGGCAATTCTATATTTTTATTTTCTATTCCTAAATATAAGATAATCTCATCTGGTTTCATACTTTGTCTTAGTAATCCCTCTATACATAATGGAAGTTTTGAAAATCTAGATGGAATACTTGTTAATGATACTATTATTTTAGTTTTTCTTTGTGTTTGATTCAGTCCATTTTTAATAGGAATTATTTTATATTTTAATGGATTTAATATGTTTAATAATTTATTTTTTATACTTTCATAATATATTTCTATCATAAACTCTCCTATTTATTTACACTTCTTTTTATATAACTTTTTAAAAATATAAATTTAATTATACTTTTTATTGTTTCTTTATTAATTGGTTTTTGTTTTAATTGTTTCTTTAAATATATCAACATATTTTTTCTATCTTTTGTATAACAATATAAGTTAAATAATTCTACAGAGAAGTGATATTCAACATTTATTCTTTGTCTTTGATTTAATTTGTCATAATTTTTTCTACATTTTTCTATATAATTTAATTTTCCATTTATATATTTTTCGTTTATATTTGTTATTCCACTTCCATCTAATTTATTATGAACATAAAACAAAAATAATACTTCTGGTACTCTATAAACTTCATAATTTTTTGCTAGTAATTTAAGTAAAAGTGTACCTTCTTGTTGACATGGTACATCATCAAATCCGCCTACTTCTAAAAGTTTATCTTTTGGACAAAGCCATGAACTTGTTACAGCAATTCCACCCATCATATGGTTATATAATTGTTTACCTTCAAAATCTTTATGTTCAATTCCTACTATTTTTTTATTGCTTGTTATTCTGTTGGCATAACAATATATCATACAGCAGTTTTTATTATCTAATTTTTTATATAAATTTACTTGTTTTTCTACTTTTTCTTCATAGAATTCATCATCATCATCTAAAAATGAAACAAACTTTCCTGTAGCAGTTTGAATTCCTACATTTCTAGTTAGAGCTCCACCTAAATTTTCTTTATTTTGAATATATTTAACCGTAGGATAGTTTTTCATTATTTCTTCTACTTGCTTTCTTATTTCTATATTTTTGGCATTGTCATCTATTACTATTATTTCTATATTTTTATATGTTTGTTTTATTGCACTATCAATTGCTCTTTTTAATTCATTTGTTCTTTTATATGTTGGAATTATTATTGATACTTTATCCATCTAATCACCTACATTTTATTTATTTCGTCTATAATTTCCTTAGCACACTTTTCCCAGGAAAATTTTTTTACTTGTGCTTGTCCTTTTTTTATATATTCTTTTCTTTCTTCTTCTGTTAATTTTAAAACCTTATCTATTGTATCCTTTAATGAATTTGAATCTAATACATTATCATAATAAAAAGCTGCTTCTTCTCCTACTTCTGGTATTGATGAAATATTTGATGTTACAACAATTTGATTATTATTCATTGCTTCTAATATAGGTATTCCAAATCCTTCATATAATGATGGATAGACAAAACAACTAGCATTTTTAAATAAATATTCTTTTTCACATTCATTTATATATCCTGTTAAAATTATATCTTTTTTATATTTTGATTTTTCGATAACTTTTAGTGTTTTTTTGTATTTCCAACCTAATCCACCAGATAATACTAATTTTAAATTTTTATTTTTTTCTTTTAACTTTTCAAAGGCTTTTACCAAAGTTATAATATTTTTTCTTGGTTCTATTGTACTTAGGAAAAATAGAAAGTTATTTTTACTTATATTGTATTTTTTTTCTATTTCTCTTTCTTCACTTTCTTTCAAATTATATTTTCTTGTTTGTTTACCATTTGGATAAATAACTTTTATTTTTTCATCATTTATTTTTAATAATTCTATCAAGTCTTTTTTTGTACTTTTTGAAACTGCTATTATTTTATCAGCATTATCACAAGATTTCTTTAATATAAAGTTTTGTATTAAAACATTATAGAATTTACCTACACTTGGCATTTTTTTTAGTGCCAAATCATGTATTGTTAAAAGATACTTTGTTTTTTCTTTTTTTCTTGGTAAACAGTGTTCTGTTCCCCAAAATAAATCTATATTATCTTTTTTTAATATTTTTGATAATTTATATAAAACAAAAAATGTTCCAATCTTATATGAATGTTCACATATTTTAAAATTTTTATTTAGTTCAAAATCAAGTACAATTTTTTTATTTGAATAAAGATAATATTCATTTTCTTTATCTATCTTGTTTATTTCTTTTAATATTTCATTTAAATAAGTTCCTATACCAGTTTTCTTTTCTACAAGTGGTCTAGCATCTATCCCTATCTTCATATTTTTCTCCTTCTAAAATATTAAATATCAGTAACATTGGAAACATCCACAGTGTATAAAATAATACATTATTAAAATTACAACAGATTAATGCAGGTATTAAAATTAATATAGCAATAGAATATATGGAATTTTTCTTTTTTAATTTTATATTTTCAATTATATATTTTATAATCATAATTATAAAATATGTAAATCCTATCATTCCAGTTGTCATGGCAATTAATAATAATGATGAATCACTTCCATATTTAACAGATTCTCCTCTTATAACATCTAAATTAACATCTGAATATGTACCTATTAGATTATATCCAACTCCTATTAAACTATTATCTTTTATAATGTCTAGACTATATTGCCAATTATCAAATCTATAGTATGTGGATTTATCACTTGAGGAATTTACTACTCTATTAATTACTCTTGATTTACCTGATAAAAATAACATTACTAACACAATACCTATACATAAAACTAGTTTTAATATTTTTTTATCAATTTTAAGTTTTTTCTGTTCTATTTTAAAGCTATTTATAGTAAATAAAAATATAACTATCAAATATCCTAATAATCCTGATCTTGAAACAGTTAACATTATTGTTATTGATAAAATTAAAAATTTAATAAAATATTTTTTTTCATTATATTTATTCCAATATATTAAGCATATTGCTGTTGGTATAAGTAAGCATGCAGCAAGGTAATTTGGATCAAAATATGTCGAAATTAATCTTCCAACATGTGGATCCGCATTTGGAAAATATACACCAATATTATAGAAAATATTATAAAAATCATAAGCTTTAGGATAAAATATTAATTGAATAAAACCTATTATACAAACAATAATATAACAATTAATAATAAAATTAAAAATTTTTTTTACATCTATTTTATTTTCTTTAAAATAATCTTTTATTAGGTAACATAATAGCATTAAGTGAATTATCCTTAACCCATATAATGCTCCATATAATGAACTACTTATTGAATAACCAAATTTAATTGTATTAATTATTAATGATATAAATCCTATTAGAAGCCATATTAATAATTTAAAATTAAATGTAGATATTTTTAATTTTTCTTTTTTATCTATTAATAGAAAAAAAATTAAAAACATGGAAAGTAATTCTGATATTTTAAATGGTAATCTATTACCAAAATTAAATGTCATAGCATTTCCTAATACAATATAACAAAATATTACCACATAACATAAAATTAATTTCCAATTTTTTTTCATAATATCATCCTTACAAACTATCAATTATTTTTTTTGTTTTTGAAGCTGTTTTTTTCCAATCAAAAAACTTTGCCCTATTTATATATTTTTCCTTTTCTTCTTTTGTTATTTTTTTATTTGTATACTTTTCTATTTGTTTTTTTATTTCTTTTTCATTTCTTGGATCAAAATATCCTATTTCTTTTCCACCAACTTCGGGTATTGATGAAACATTAGACGCTATTACTGGTGTAGCACATGCTAATGCTTCTATTACTGGAAGTCCAAATCCTTCATATAATGATGGAAATATGAATAAATCTGTTAAATTATATAAATCAACTAATTCTTTTTGATCTACTACCCCTGTATGTATAATATAATCTTTTATTTTTAATTCTTCTTCTCTTTTTATTATATTACTATAGTTACTAAATGCTTTACCTACTAGTAAAAGTTTGTATTTTTCTTTATTATCTAATAACGAAAAAGCTTCTAATAATTTTTCTAAATTCTTATGTGGTTTTAAATTACCTACATACATAAGAATTTTATCTTTTTTATTAATATTGTATTTTTTATATAAATAACTATATTCTTCTTCTTTTTCTTCTTTAAATTCTTCGCCTGCACCTATATATATAACTTCTATTTTATCTGGATTTACTTTGAAATATTTTATTAAATCTTTTTTAGTATTTTGTGATACTGTTAATATTTTAGATGCTTTTTTAATAGCTATTGCCATCATAACTTTTGCATATATTTTGGCAAATTTATTTGGAAGAAATTCTGGTAATACTAAATGAGTTAAATCATGTATTGTAACTACCATTTTTCCTCTATAAAAAATAGGTACATTATAATGTGGTACATGTAATATATCTGGTTTTAGTTTTTTTAATTTTCTATAAGGAAATTTAAGTTGTTCTTTTATACCGTATATATCGGAATTAAAAGGAATTATTTCCTTTACTTTTTCTTTTTTTAAATCTTCTTCATTACCAAGTGCTATATCGTATAGATTATTTTCCATTAAATGACTTATATAAACACCTATGCCAGACATTTTTAGCATTCTAGCGTCTACTGCTACTCTCATTTTCTTCACTCACTTTTTTTACAAATTCTTCTATATTTTTTCTGAATTCTTTTTCATCAAATTTTAATGCATGTTTTCTTATTTCATGTTTATCAAAATTCATTGTTTCAAATCTTAGGATTGCCTCTTTTAATGATTCTACTGTTTGTTCTTCAAAGAATACTCCTGTTTTATCTGGAATTACGGAATCTAAAACGCCACCTTTTCCATATGCTATAACTGGTCTTCCACATGCCATTGCTTCTACTGGTACTATTCCGAAATCTTCTTCCCCAGGAAATAACAATGCTTTACATTCTGACATATATTTTTCTACTATTTCATCAGGTTGTCTTCCCATAAAAATAACATTTGAGTTAGCTAATTTCATTAGTCTTTCTTTTTCTGGTCCATCACCTATTACGATTAATTTTTTTCCAAGTTCACTACATGCTTGAACTGCTAAATCAAATCTCTTATAACTTACTAACCTTGATATTACAAAATAGTAATCTCCATCTATATCCGATATATTAAATTTATCACATCTAACTGGTGGATTAATAACAGTTGCATCTCTCCTATAATGTTTTTTTATTCTTTGTTTTACTGCTGTTGAATTAGCTATAAAATAATCCACTCTATTTGATGATGCAACATCCCATATTCTCATATAATGAATTAATATTTCGACTAATTTTTTCTTCAATTTTCCCATTCCATTTGTATATTCATCTCGCATTTCCCATGCATATCTCATTGGTGTATTACAATAACAAATATGTATTGTTTCTGGTTTAGTTATTACACCTTTAGCACAACATGTCGTACTACTTATGACAACATCATAATCATTCATATTAAATTTTTCAAATGCAAGTGGCATTAAGGGAAAATATTTTTTATGATTTGTTACCATTTTTTTCTTTTGTAAAAAACTTGTTTTTATTTCATATTCTTTAAATTTAGGATCCATTTTTTCTGGATTATAAAAGGTTGTATATATTGGAGCATCTTTATATATTTCTTTCAAATTAAGTATTACTTGTTCTGCACCACCCATATTAGTAAGCCAATCATGTACAATTGCGATTTTCATAGTTACCTCCAATTAATTTGATATTTTTATTATACCTTTTTTATTAATCTAAAGTCAAGAAATGTACAAAATAAAAAAATTGACATAGTCAATTTACTTTGCGCCTTTCTTACCTAATACTGCTTTAAATGTTTTAAATAAGATCATTATATCTTCTTTTATATTTTTTTCTAAAGCATATTTTTTATCTAGCTTTAATCTATTTTTAAAACTTATATCACTTCTACCACTAACTTGCCATAATCCAGTTATTCCAGGTTTACAAGTAATTACATAATCATAGTATTCTCCCATATCTTCTTTTTCTCTAAATAAATATGGTCTTGGTCCTACTAATGTCATATTCCCTATTAAAACATTTAAAAGTTGTGGAAATTCATCTATTGAATATCTTCTAATAAATTTACCAATTTTAGTAATTCTAGGATCATTGTCTAACTTTTTGTTTTCTAAATATTCTTTTCTTATTTTTGGATCTTTTCTCATCAAAACTTCTAATACATCTTCTGCATTTGGTATCATAGATCTAAATTTATATATTTTAATTGTTTTTCCATCTTTTCCAATTCTATCTTGAGTAAAAAATATTGAATCATAATCTTTATTTAAAATGGATACAAATTTTATTATTATAGTTATTGGAATTAATAAAATACAACCTATTAATCCGCCTATTATATCTAATAACCTTTTACAAAAATAATATATTTTTTCCTGCATAATTAATACCACTTTCTACTCAAAAATTAATTAAATTAATTTAAATCAATAGTATTATAACTTTATATTTAATTTGTGTCAATTTTTTTATTATAAAAAAAGAAAAGGTTATCTTTGATATACCTTCTTCTTTACATTTTCAATACATTCAGTTTCACTATTATTTTTACTTTCTTCATCATATAAATTAAATAGTTCATTGTAGGTAATTAAATTACTGTAACTAATAATTCCTTCTATTCTTTCAAACATTTCTTCATTTCTGTTTGAACTTAAATCTTTACCACACTGTATACATCTTAAATCTCTATAAGAAGCTTCTTCTTTTTTTACTTGTGTATGTTGTTTATAACATACTCTTTTCATATAACCATAGTCATATACTAATTTATGTTTACAATTTTTAATAAATTTATCTTCAAAACCCATCCTAATTATCTCCTTTTTGTTAATTACGTTAATTATATATAATATTACATTACTTGTCAATTAATTTTTTATTTTTATTCTGTTTAATAGTACTTATAATTATATCTATATTTAATATAAATGTCATTAATATAATTGAAGTAGACATAATTATTGAATTCCAAGATAAATTTTTAATAAAATGTCCAACATCTCCTCGTTCAAATATTGCAACAGGATTTGGGAACATTACTAATATTAATAATACTAAATATACATAATCTATTTTTGTTTTTTTATTTTTATCATCTAATAACATAATAATTGGTATTACTAGGAAAATAGCTGTATATGTAAAACTAATTCCAGGGGTAATAATCATTAATAGGGTTAACAATAATACTCTTTTCCAATCACATTTTGTAACAAGTGAATTAATACAACTAATAAATATTACAAATATATATAAAACTTTAAATATTAATGGAAATATTGAATTTTCTAAACTAAAAGTTCTTGTTAAAAAATCAGTATATGCTGTAAAATTTAATCTATGCATAAATACTTCTTCTGAAAATTTATTTGTTGTATTAATTAGGTTTTTATAAAATTGAATAACTTCTCCAAAACCACCAAAAAGTAAAAATGGTACAAAGAATAATATTAAACCATATATTATAACTCTAAATATTTCTTTATACTTTTTTTCTCTTAATAATATTAATCCAAATATTGCTGGATATATTTTTATAGCAGCTGAAGCGGCTAAACTTATTAATGATAATTCCTTTAATACTTTATTTTTAGAATCTTTAAAAATAAAGAAGAACATTAATAATAATAATGATATAAATATTATATTAGCTCTTTCAAATTCAAATAAAAATGGTAATGAAAAAGTAATTAAAACTAAAAATAAATTTTTTTCTAATTCTTTTCCTTTTTTCATTTTTTTCATTAAATATATAAAAGTTAAGAATGTTATTATAAAATAAATTAAAAAACCGAACATTGGACCTTGATATAGTCTCAAACTCATCGAATTACTATTAAAAAGCTGATTTAGAGGTATAAATCTTAAAAATATACAATATATAACATAACAAAGTGGTGGGTATATTACTTTGTTTTGATATGGATGTCTACCAATTGTATCATTCATAGAATTAAAAAAATCTTGGAAATGATCTTGAGGATATGCATGTATATAATTCTTTAATGTCTCACCATGAGTTAAAAGAAGTGCCAAAAAGAAAATTAATATAAATAAAAATCCAACTATAAAAAATATATACTTAAATGGTTCTTTTTTTATTTCGTCAAATATTTTTTTCATATCTATTCTCCTTCAAAATTTACTCTTTCTTCTTCTACTACAAGTGGTCTATTCATTACTCTTGCATTTATATTTACAATATATTCTCCTAAGAATCCTACAAAGAATAATTGTACTCCACCTATAAAGAACATTCCAATTATTATTGGTACTATTCCAATTGGTATACTATTCCAAAATATTAGTTTTAATATAAAATATATTAATGCAACTAATATACATATGATAGCCATTGTAAATCCTAATAATGTAGCTATATGCATTCCAACTTTTGTATATGAAGTTATACCAAGCATTGCTGCATCATATAATTTCATGAAATTATTACTTGTTTTTCCATATAATCTTTTTTGTTGTTCATATTCTATTTCTTTTCTTTCATATCCAAGTTCTGCTACTATACCTCGCATATATGGTTGTGAATCTTTTAGTTCTCTAAGTACTTTTATAAAATCTTTATCATATAATCCAAAACCAGTAAAATGTTCAATTTGTTCTACATCTGAAAATTTCTTTATCAGCTTATAATAAATACTTCTAAAGAAATACATTATTTTACTTTCTTTACTTTTAGTTTTAATACCAATAACTATTTTATATCCGTTTTCCCATTCTTTTACAAATTTATGAATCATTTCTATTGGATCTTGGAAATCAGCACATATACTTATTGTACAATCTCCTGTTGTATTAATTAAACCATAGTATGGACTATTAAATTGTCCAAAATTTTGGGCATTAAATATTGCTTTTACATTTTTATCTTTTTTACATATTTTTCTTATTTTTTCTCTAGTGTTATCTTTTGACTTATTATCTATAAATAATATTTCATATTTATAATTTGGTAAATTGTTTTTAAATTCTTCTTGTATTGCTTTATGTAATAATTCAACATTTTCTTCCTCATTATATGTAGGAACCATAATACTAATTTTTTTCATACTAAACTCCTTTATAATATATGTTCATATCTAAATCATATTTTTTATCTATACCATTAATTATTGCATGATTATTATCAAAATTATCTTTATCTTTTGTACAATAAACTGTTATTTTATCATAATCATTAGCATTTATGCTTTCTATTCTAATTTTATAAATTTTATTTTTTATTAGATTTAAATCACTCAAATCAAATTTATAATATTTTTCATTTTTTAAATCTTCAGCACTTATAATTATTTCTTTAACTATATTTTCTTCATCTAAAATAGAAAATTTGACTAAAGAATAATTTATTTTTTTAAATGTTTTAAATCTTATTTCTATCGTATCAACTTGTTCTTTTTCTGCTTTAAAAGTTTGTTCTATTTTCATGTCACCTAAAATTGGATTTAAAACAAATAATTTATTATATGAAGTTGTATAATCAGCTATTTTCATATTTAATATTTTTTCTGCTTCTTCTTTATATTCTTTTAAAATCCAAAATTTATATTTTGATACAAAAATATAATTTTCTTTTATATATTTATCCATTTTCTTTGCAAATGACTGATATTGATATCCCCATACTCCATTAGATGGTTCATAATAAATTACATTTGGCTTATTTTTTTCTAATTCTTTTATAGCATCTTCTTCATATAGTTCTGCAAACCAAGGAACCATAGTAGTATATTTGCTTGCAGGTAATATTCCTGAATCTACATACCTATATGTTTCTAAATTATAATAGTAAATATAATTATTTGTTGCTAATTTTTGATCTTTTTCATAATTTGGTTTTATGGATTTTTTTAAAGCATTCTCAGTTAATGGAAAATATCTAAATCCCAATATAAGCAATATAAATAAAATAATCGAATAATAAACTTTTTTATTATCTACTTTTTTATAAATTAATAAAAAGGAAATTATACTTACTGCAAAATATGGAATAGCATGAAAATTATTAAACCCTCTATTTCCACACATTAAAATAAATATAATTAATAATATAGTTACTATATTATTTTTTTTATAATTTATTATAAAAAATACGTTCATCACTAAGAATACTAAGTTTACTAACAATGTAATATCTTTTCTTAGCATTTTTATTGATTCTAAATTATAATTAACATAATTATATATTGTTTTTAAAGATGTTAATATAATATTAGATGAATAGAAATTATATTTTGGATATATTTTCATATTAATATAAAATGCCTGCGTATAAAATGACTTTAAATTACCATTAACTATAATTGGAATAAGAGCTATTATAAATGGTAAAATAGTAAATATTAAAACTTTGTAATATTTTTTAATAAAGGATTTTAAATATCCTTTAAACTTTTTATTTTTTTCTATATAGTGCTTTATATCAATAGTAAATAAGGTTATTACTATTACTAATATAGGAATTACAGATACAAAAGCTGACCATACAGATATAAAAATTGAAAGCCCAATTATTAATTCACTGTGTTTTAATAATTTTTTATTTTTATTAAATAAAATTGTTTCTATTAGTAATATAACTAAACACTGTGCTTCTATATGATCTGCTAATACATTATGTCCAAATCTATAATTAGCAAGAGTAAATATATATATAATTGGATATATAATAAGAGGTATTTTTCCAACATATTTATTATATCTTTTATACATAAATACCCAAATAAGTGATAAAACTGCATAAAAACATAATCTAAGTGGAACGGTACCTTTTATACCAATAAAAGAAAATATGCTCATTAAATAATACATAAATGGTGTATGTTGTGATGGAAATTCATTATAAATATGTCCACCTCTTACTAGTGTCATACCACCGAGCATATTATCTCCTTCATCTGTAAAAAATTCTGAATTTTTAAATGCTGATAAAAAAAGAAAATATATTAAAAATAGCCCTATACATATTAATAAATTTTTGTTTTTTATTATAAATCTTTTTAAATTACACATTTTTTTCACCTTTTTGTCTAAAACTAAAATACTTATGTCCAAACCAACTTATTAATGTAGTTATAACTAAATTTAGTGCACCCGCTAAATATTTATCTATTTTTAATATATCAACTAATATATATAATGAACCAAGACCTATTAAATAATTAACTACATATACAGAAACGAATTTTATTAATTCTAAAATTGATTTATTTTTACTCTTAAATGTAAATTTTCTATTCCATATATAGCTATGAATAACTCCTATAATATATGAAATTGTATTTGCTAATAAATAATTCATTCCTGTCAATAGTAATAAGGCAAAACTACCATATCCAACTATTGTATTTAATCCTCCAACAAATAGAAATCTGATTTGTTGATACTTAAATAACTCTTTTATTTTATTAATCATTTTAAACTTCACCTACTTAATAGAGTATAACAAAAATTAATATTTAAGTAAAGATTTATTATTCTTCACATTTATTTACTAATTCATAATTATATTGATTATAATCATCTATTGTTACTTTTATCATATTGGTTAAAGGTATTTCTTTATCTGATTTCATATCTTTTATAGGTGCTTCTAATTTTCCATTTTTAACTAATGTTTCTAACTTTATACAATAAATACTATTAGCTACAGTAGGATAATTATCTTGATTTTCTTTTACATATAAATCGGTAGCATCATATATTATTTGTTTTGCCTCATTACTGATTTCTCCTTTTTTGTTATTTACTGTATTTAATATATATGGTGTTATAATTACTAACAATATTGACATTACTGTTATTACAGCTATAATTTCTACTAATGTAAACCCTTTTTTCATACTATCACCTTATATAATAATAACATATTTATAAAAAAAAATACAGCTTATTCAGCTGTTTCTTTCTTTATAACTTCTTTTCCTTTATAAGTTCCACATTCTTTACATACTCTATGTGGTCTTACAACAGAACCACATTTTGGACAAGTAGTTGTACCATTTTCACTTATTTTATAATGTGTACGGCGTGTTCTTTTACTAGTTTTACTAGTTTTTCTAAAAGGAACTGCAAATAATTGAATATTTAATTTTAACATGTTAACACCTCACTTTTCTTCAAATAATTCATTTAATTTTTGAAATGCAGGATTAATATCCTCTTTTTTTTCTTCTGTTATAAGTTTCCAACCATCACCTTTTAATTCAATGTTTTCTGCTTTTTCACTTATAACTCTCATGGGAATTTCCATTAATATATTTTCCCATATTATTGGCAAAATATCAATAGAATTTTCTATTTTTTTATCATTTTCATTAATTTCTTTTAATATTTCTTCTAAATTACCTTCTATTTTTGTTTGAAATTTATAATCTACCGGTTCTAGTGTTCTTGAACATGGTAATACCATTATACCACTAACTTCAAGATCAATAATTAATTCATTTAAATTATTTTTGGTTATATTTCCATTTATATTTATATTGTCTAATTTTAATATTCCAACTGTTTTAATATATTCTTCATCAAATGAATATATTTCTTTTATTGTTATTTTTTTATCTATATCATTTTTTAATCTTGTTAAATCAATTATCATATTATCCCTCGAAGCTAAGTATAACATATTTATTTGTTTTTTTCAATAAAAATATGTTATTATAATTATAGGTGGTAGTATGAAAAGTGTTGGCATTATTTGTGAATATAATCCTTTCCATAATGGTCATTTATATCATTTAGAAAAGGTTAAAGAATTATTTAAAGATCATATTATTATTTTAGTTATGAGTGGTAATTTCACTGAAAGAGGAGACGCAAGTATTATTAATAAATGGGATAAAACTAGTATTTCCCTATCTTTTGGAGTTGATATTGTTGTTGAACTTCCTTATGTATTTGCGAGTGAAAGTGCTGATAAATTTGCTCATGCTTCTATACAAATTTTAAATGAATTAAATGTTGATTCTATTGTTTTTGGCAGTGAAACTAATAATGTTGATAAATTAATAGAACTTGCTAATATCCAAATAAATAATAAAAAATATAATAAATTAATAAAAGAATATCTAGATGATGGTATTAATTATCCCACTGCTTTATCTAAAGCATTATATGATGTAAGCGGTAAAAAAATTGATAAACCTAATGATATTTTAGCTTTATCTTATATTAGAGAAATAATTATTCAAAATACTAATATTAAACCTATTAGTATTAAAAGAAATAATGATTATAATAGTTTAGATTTAAATGAGGGAATTACTAGTGCTACAAGTATTAGATATGCTTTAGAAAATAATGAAGATATTTCTCCTTATGTTCCTTTAATTACTATGAAGTATATTAATAAAGAAATCTTCAATGAAAAATATTTTTCTTTATTAAAATATAAAATATTAACTGAAAATGATCTATCTATTTATCAAACAGTTGATGAAGGCATTGAAAATAGATTAAAAAAATATATTATTGGTTCTAAAAATTTAAATGAGTTTATTTTAAAAGTTAAAACAAAAAGATATACTTATAATAAATTAAATAGAATGTTTAATCATATCATATGTAATTTTACTAAAGAGGAAGCTAGTAAATTTACTGATATAGAATATATTAGAATATTAGGTTTTTCTTATAAAGGTCAAAAATATTTAAATTATATAAAAAAAGATATTTCTATTCCTCTTATTACCAAATTTTCTAGTATTAAATCTGATATGTTAAATGTTGAATTTAGAACCACTTGTTGTTATGCTAGTGTATTAAATGAAAAAGATAAAATTGAACTTATAGAAAGCGAATATAAGAATTCGCCTATAATAAGATAATTTTATCTTTTTTTAATTTAGAAAGTTTGTTACTAAATCAATTAATATATCTTTTTCTTTGGGATTTGATTGTGCAATTAATAGTGTTAAAGCAGTTAATGTATTATTATCTATTACTTTTTTTGTTTTCTTTATAAAGTATATCATAGAAATTTAGAAAATATATAAATAACGTTGCAGCTATTCTTTTATTTCCATCTATAAACACATGGTTTTTAACTATTAAATATAAGAAATTGGCTGCTTTTTCCTCTAATGTTTTATATACATCTTTATTATCAAAAGTCTGATATATATCAGCAATAATTGATTTTAATCCTTTATATCTTTCTAATTCAAATAAATTACTTTTCTCATTAAATTTTAATGTTTTTATAATATTTAAACATTCTTCATATTCTATTTTTTTAGTGCTATTATTTCCTTTTTGTCTTTTTATAGTTCTATGATCATAATCATCTAATAAATCTAATGCTTTTGAATATTCTTTAATTACTTTTAATATTTCTTTAGCATCTTTATCATTCATTTCTTCATCTACTCTACTTGCTATATCTATTAGTTTTACAGTTTTTTCTAAATAATCTAATCTTTTTTGATTAACTGCATATCCTTTTAACATATAGTCCTTTAGTATTTTATTAGCCCATTTTCTAAATATAATACCATTTTTAGATTTAACACGATAACCTACAGATAAAATCATATCTAAATTATAATAATTTATAGGTTTATCACTAAATTCGGAATTTCCGAATTTAGTCATTGTTTCATATTCTAATAATTCCTCCTCCTTATAAATATTTTTTATATGTTCATTTATTGTTGATTTAGATTTTCCAAATAATTCAGCCATTTGAGATTGAGTTAACCAAACAGTTTCATCTTTCATATTTACTTCTAATTTTACATTTTGATTTTCAAATATAATTATTTCATTTTTCATTTATTTTTCTCTATATCTTTTATATTTAGTCTTCTTTCTAAATTTATTAGATCTTACATTTGGTTGTTTTTACAATAATTTTTATATTTTTATTCAAAAAAAATTCTATAATAATTATAGAATTTATAGAAAGTAAATATAAGAATTTACTTATAATAAGATAGTTTACCTTTTTATTTTTTTAACATATAAATGTTATATATATTAGTATTAATAGTAGCCGTTGAAACATTTTTTCTCATTTCAAAATAAGCATTAACATTAAGATTACTAACATCAATTTTTCTTGTTGTTCTTTCAATAGTTACGCTATCACTAGTTATACCTTTTTTAGAGTAATATGAGCTTGATGCAACACTACTACTTGTCTTATCAATAATATCAGGATAATTGTATAAATATGCACCAAATGCAGGATTATTTGAGGTTGAAGTTGACGAAACAGTTATTGTTGCTGATGCATCAATGTAAATATTTTCATATAGTGAAAGATCAATTGGATTAGTTGTATATATTCCTTGTCTTGTTCCAGACATAGTTGTAATTGACATATTTAAATAATTTGTCTTTTTAGTCAATGTAGCTGTTTCTGCATCATTTGCATTTTTAGTAGAAAAATCAACTAACATATTTCCATCTTTTATTAAATATTTTACTAAACTTAAAGATTCACTACAATATTTACCATATTGATTAGTAACACACATAGAAACTTTTTCATCAGTTAAAGGAAAACTGCAAGTGTTATTTTTTAAATTATCTTTAATATTATCAGATGAAATACATTCAATTGAAGTTATATCATTAATATTATCAACATTATATGTAACATTTAAATATGCAATATTATTTTCTACAGAAACTTCTTTTGAAGAAATTACTGGTTCTGCTATTGAATTTTTTGAAACACTAATAACTGGACGAACGCCATAATATTGACTAATATCTATACTATTAGTAGATATCCATCCACTTCTTTCTACCATCCATGCATATGGTAATGTTCCAAATCTAGGAGTAGATGTCCAATATCCATATGTTGAACTATCATTTATCATGCATCCAGATGATGTACAATCATTCATATAATCAAATAACCAATAAAATTTATTAGAACCTACAACCGTCGATAACTTATGTTGCCAACCATCTGTTTTACTATATGTATTATTTGGATTACCTGAACCATCCAAATAATAAGATGATGATTGTATATTTATATCACAATCTGATGTTCCAATTTCTTTAATCGAACTCCATTTTAATGCCTTATCTGCCCCAGTTATTTGTGCTACCTCATCTGCCGATATTAATCTTGCCGTTTGTTTCCATCCTATTGTATCACTTTCTAGTGCTGTTTTTACTTCATTCATTCCATCATTGATATTCCCACTTGAATTCCATGCTACTAATGCTGTTGTATTATGATCTAATATCATTTTTACTGATGCATTATTCGCATTATCATTAAATATATACCATTTTAAGCATCCTTCATTTACTCCTGTTGTACTATTATCTTCTGTATAATCACTACATACTTTACCAGTAACAGGGTTATAATAAACAATCGTTCCATTTTCATAAAAATCAAATACATTAATTTTTGTTATATTTCCTTTTATATCACTTTTTAATTTATCTAATATATTCTTTCTATTTGATAGTAGTGCTAATAAACCTAATATTAGTGCTAAAAAGAGTAATAATAAACTATATAATACAGCTGAAGCTACAAAGCCTTTTTTATCTAGTTTCATTTAATCACCCTTTCTATTATATAAATATTTTATAATAAATATAAAGAAAAAGCAATTAAAAAGATAGAAAAATTCTATCTTAAGTTTTGTTTACCTAATTCTACTAGTCTTTTAGTCATAGCTCCCCCAACAGAACCATTCATTCTTGAACTAGTTTCAGCTCCTAATGTTACACCTAATTCTCTAGCTATTTCATATTTCATGTTAGATAAAATTTCTTTTGAATTTGGAGCTACTAAACTCTTATTAGTCATATTATTCACCACCTTTTACTATTATTCTAACCATGTTTTAAATAATAATAAGAGGTAATTTTTGTCATTTTATTATTAGTTGTTTTCCAATGTTTTTTACTTTTTTTTCTATTAATTCATCAAACAAAAAATTAAATAATACTTGTTCTTCTTCTGTTATATAATTTATATTATCTATTAGTATAGATAATGTTTTATAAAAGTATATTATCTTAATATCATTTTCTTCTTTTATTTTCTTGTTTAAATTTTTTATTAGACTTATTTTTATTTCATTATCTATATTATCTTTTTTTCTTTTTATACAGGGTATCATTACAAGTCCATCATTTATGAGTCCATTATATAAAATATTTCCTGATTTAAGTTCATAATTATTTATTTTTTTAAAGAAATTATTTAATATTTTTATTTCTTCTATTTCTATATCATTTTCTAAATCTAAATATCTTCTTATAATTTGGGGTAAATTTTCTATCATATGTTTTTTCCTCCTAAATTAAATTGTTTTTGAAAATCAGGATTTTTAGCTATACCCTTTATAAAAGATTCTACTACTTTTGGATCAAATTGTGTACCTGCATTTTCTGTTAAAATATTTAAAACTTCATAAAGTGATTTCTTTTTTACATATTTTCTATTTCCTGTTAAAGCATCAAAAGTATCAAGTACAGCTATAATTCTAGAATAATATGGTATTTCATCTTTTTTTAGTCCATTTGGATATCCTTTTCCATCATATCTTTCATGATGTGATAAAACTATTTCTTTATAATCACTCATTAATTTACTATTAAATAAATAAGCATTTTCTGATACATGTTTTTTTATACCATGATATTCATTTTGATCTAGTTTACTTTCTTTTTTTAATATCTGATTTGGAATTACAAGTTTTCCTATGTCATGTATTAAAGCTGCTTTTTTTAAAAATGATATTTCTTCTTCGCTCATTTTTTCTTCTAATCCATCTAAATATATATCTACATAACTACTTACATTTTTTACATGTTCATATGTTATTTCATCTTTTTCTTTTAATATTTTTAAAAATTCATCTATTAGTTTATTTGTTAATATTTCTTTATCTATTTTTTTATCAGTATATTTATCTTCTAATTCTTTTATTATTTGTTTTTCTATTTCAAAATACTTTAATGTTTTTGATTTATATATTAATCTTTCTATATCATTTATTGTTTCCTTTAATAATTCTTCATTCGTTAAAATATCTTCATTTACATAATATATTTTTATATTTGTTTCAATTAATATTTTTTGTTCTTCTTCTGTTAATTTAGTACTGGGTCGCATTATTAATATATCGGGTCTTCTTAATATTTCTTGCTTTTTTATCCATTTTAAATCATTTATTCTATATTTATTACAATTTTTTTGCTCTATATTTAGACTTATTATTTTTTCAATTTCAAAATTTTTTATATCATAGAATGCTACTTCATATAAATCATTTTTATTTTTACAAATATCATCCATTATAAGATTTGTGACTTTTATGATTTCCATGTTATCACCATTATTATTTTGTCACAAATAAATTAACTTAAACATTTATTATAAAAATAATAACAATTTATAATTGCTATTATTTAACCTATTTTTCTTTTTATTTTTTGTTTAAAATTTAATTGAAATTCTTCATTTTTGATAATTCCCATTATAAAACATTTTACAACTTCTGGATCAAATTGTGTACCAGAATTGTCAATTAATATATTAAGTACTTCATATAATGATTTTCTATTTTCTTCTTTTACATAAGTTCTATTTCCTGTCATTGCTTCAAATGCATCTAAAACAGATATTATTCTAGAATAATATGGTATTTCTTCATCTTTTAAACCATTTGGATATCCTTTTCAATCATATCTTTCATGATGTGATAAAGCTATTTCTTTATATTCATCCATTATTTGCGAATTAAATAAATAAGCATTTTCTGATACATGTTTTTTCATATCATGATATTCATTAGCACTTAATGAACCTTTTTTCTTTAATATTTGATTTGGTATAGCAAGTTTTCCTATATCATGTACTAAGCATGCTCTTTTTAGGAAATCTATTTCTTCTTCATTTAGTTTTTTTTCATCATTCATTCCATCAATAAATATATCTACATAATCTTTTACATTTTTAACATGCATATATGTTATTTCATCTTTATCTTTAATTAATTCTAATGTTCCTCCTATAATCGAATCCGTTATTTCTAATTTATTAACTTGATCATTTATACATTGTTCTTCTATATCATTTATTTCTTTTCTTTTTATTTTAAAATATTTTTCCGTTTTTGATTTATATAAACTTCTTTCTATTTCATTTATTGTTTTAGAAAACAAAATATCATCTATCATTATATTTTCATCTATATAACAAATTTTTATATTTAAATCATTTATTAATTCTTTTTCTTCTACACTTAATTGCGTTGATTTTTTAATAATTAAAACATCAGGTAAGGTTAATAATTCTTGTTCTTTTAACCATTCTAATTCAATAATTCTAACTTTGTTACAATTTTTTTGTTCAATATTTAAACTTATCTTTTTTTCTATTTCAAAGTCTTCTATTTTATAAAATGCTACTTGATATAAGTCGCTTTTTCTACAAGTATCATCCATAATTAATTTCATTATTGGTAAAATACGCATAACATCACCATATAATATTCTATCATATATAATGTAATTTAAAAATTAAAATTTATGAATTTTACATTTTTTTTGTAAAGAAAAAGACAGTAATTATACTGTCAATTATTTAGATTGGTAATTCATTCCACCTAAGTTTTGTTCACCCATTTGAACTAATCTTTTAGTGATTTCACCACCAACTGATCCATTAGCACGGCTAGTAGCATTAGGTCCCATTGTAACACCTAATTCATTAGCTATTTCATATTTCATTCTTTCAATAGCTTCTTTTGAAGTTGGAGCTATCATTTTATTTGTATTTTTCATTTAATTCACCTCCTGTACACTTATAGCTTGTGTACATTTGGTAATTTAATACATAATTTTTATGTTAATTTTTGGTTATAAGTATTCTTCATATTTTTCTTCATTTAAATTTGTTATTATTTCTATATTATTAACGCATTCTTCTATTAGTTTTTCATAATCAAAACTATTTTCATATTTAATTGCTTTTTCTAATGATGGATTTATTACAGGATGTTTTGGTAAAAAGATAGTACAACAATCTTCATATGGTAAAATACTTGTTTCATATGTTCCTATATTATTAGCAATATCTATTATTTCTAATTTATCCATACATGCTACTGGTCTTATTATAGGTAGTGATGTCACATTATTTATAACTGTCATACTAGTAAGTGTTTGACTTGCTACTTGTCCTATACTTTCTCCATTTATAATAACTTTTAGTTTTTTTCTTTTTACAACTTCTTCTGCTATTCTATACATCATTCTTCTCATTATGGTAATAATATAACTATCTGGACAATTTTTATATATTTCTTCTTGTATTTTTGTAAATGGAACTATATTTACCTTTATATTTCCTGAATATTCATTTATTATACTAGCAAGTTTAATAACTTTTTGTTTGGCTTCTATACTTGTATGAGGTGGAGACTCAAAATATAGACATTCTAAATCTACACCTCTTTTAAGTGATAAATAACCTGCTACTGGTGAATCTATTCCACCACTTAGCATCAATAGTCCTTTTCCTTGGATTCCAACAGGATATCCTCCTAAACCTTTTATTTCATTTGTATATATAAATGTACCTTCTACTCTTATTTCAATATTTAATATTACATCTGGATTATGTACATCTACTTTTAAATCTGTATTTTTTAATATAAAACCACCAATAATATTATTAAATTCCATACTATGTATTTCAAATTTTTTATCTGCTCTTTTAGTATTTACCTTAAATGTTTTATAGTTACCTTTTAATATTTCTAATGATTTTGTTTTTATTTCTTCTATATTAGTATTTACTTTTTCTGCTACTACTATACTATGTATTCCAAATACTTTTTTTAGTTTTTCTAATATTTTATCCATTGTATCATCATTACTTGTAATATACATTCTTACTCTATCTTTTGATATTTTATATTCCAATCCTTTTAATATATTTTTTATATTATTTTCAAGTAAATTAATAAATACTTTTCTATTTGCTTTTTTAGTTGTTAATTCTCCATATTTAATCATTATTAATTTATTCAATTTAATCACCTTTTTAGATTATACATTAATTTATAAAAAAAAGGAATATTATAATTCCTTTTCAAAAATTTTTTTATTATTTTTTAATCTTTCATCATTATTCATTTCTATTGCTTTATCAATATATTCTATAGCTTTTTCTTTATTGTTTAAATAATAATATGAAATTGATAATATATCATATATTGTTGAATCAAAACTAAATGGTTCATTTATATATGTTTTAGGATGTTTTTTTATTTTTAGGGCTTCATTACAATAGTATACTGTATTTTTATAATCTTCTAATTCAAATAAAAGAAGTGCTAATTCTACATATGGATCTCTTAGATATGGAGCTTCTTCTATAGCTTTATAAAGCCACATTTTAGCTTCTTCATATCTTTTTAGATTTTTATATGATCTTGCTATAAATCTCATTGATGCACATCTTTCATCTTTCCAAGTTGCTGTTTTTAAATTTAAATGTTTTATTAAAGTATCTATACATTCATTCCATTTACCATAATACATATATTCTCTTCCTAAGTAATGCATATTTCTATCATCATTAGGATCTTCTTTTACTGAAAGTTCTAAAAGATTTAAATAGCTACTTCTAGATTTTTTATTATCCGGATAATGATTTACAGTAATTAAATCAGTTGTGACAAATGATTCATTATCACCTAAATATGTTAATACTTCATGAACTGGATGAGTCCATTTATAATTTTTTCTAGAATGAATTTTTTCTATATAAAAATTAACTAATGGTTTATTATCTTTATCTAAACTCCAATTGTAATTATATCTAAGTCTTGTAGTATCATCTTTCCATAAACTATTTATTTTTTCTACAAAGCCTTCTTCTATTACTTCATCTAAATCTAAACAAATACAAATATCCATATCTTCTGGTACCATTTTTAAAGACTCATTACGAGCTACATCAAATCTCCAAGGATCTATTATTTTTTGTTTTACAATAGCTCCTCTATTTTTTAATTTTTTAACTGTATCATCAGTAGAACCGGTATCAAGGACATATACTTTATCAATTTCTTTTAAAGAATCCATGAATCTATCAACAAATTTTTCTTCATTTTTACTTATAGCATATACACAAATTTTATATTTTTTCATACTATGCGGCTGGTCCTGTTGGTCCTTGTGGAATTGTTAAGTTAAGTACAAAGTTTGGTGATGTTCCAGTTATAGTAGCTGAAGCTTCTGTACCTGGATCTCCTGTTGTTACTATCCCAATTGTTAATGTTGGAGTTGGTGCATCTAGTCCAGCTGGTCCTATTGGTCCTGTTGCTCCTGTTGGTCCTGTTGGCCCTGTTGGTCCTGTTAGTCCTGTTGGTCCTGTTGGTCCTGTTGGTCCTGTTAGTCCTGTTGGCCCTGTTGGTCCTGTTAGTCCTGTTGATCCTGTTGGCCCTGTTGCTCCTGTTGGTCCTGTTGGCCCTGTTGCTCCTGTTGGTCCTGTTGCTCCTG
>JAGBES010000012.1 GCA_017936845.1 Bacilli bacterium | reverse complement strand
TAATTCTTCTTTTTTATTTTTTCTCTTTTTATCTTTTTTTTCATTAGAATCGCATGTTTCACCATCACAATGACACTCATCTTCACATGTACATTCATCATTGTATTCACAACCACAATTTTCTTCACATGTACATTCATCATTGCATTCGCAACCACAATTTTCTTCACATGTACATTCTAAACCTTCATTGCATCCACATTCGCATGTTTCATCACAATTACATTCTTTTTTTATTTCCTTTTCTTCCATATTTTCTCCTTATAAATTTTCTATATTTTCTTTTAAATATTCTAGTAACATCATTGCTCTATTATATTCCATTCTTTTTGGTCCTACAATTGCAAGTGTTCCTTCTTCTCCATTTACATTATATTTTGTTTTTATAATTGTAACATCATTATCAAATTCGGTTTCACTTCCAATATAAACTTTCACACCATTATCTTCTTCTTTTATATTACTTATAAAATCTTTATCCTCAAATTTAGAAATGATCTTTTTTATTTTATCAGCATCACTAAATTCAGGCTGTTTTAATATATTTGCTCTTCCTTTCATTTTTACATTTGATTCATTTGTTACATCATTTATAAAATTACAGAAAGCATCAAATAATTTTTTTTGATGATTAACATTATCTCCAATAATTGGTTTTACTTCGAACTCTAGTTTAGCGCTTACTTCATCAAGTGGTGTTCCTATAACATGTTTATTTATTAAATCAACTGTTTGTTTTACTTCAAGTGGTGAAATACCATCTTCTATTGTAAAACTTCTATTTTCAACATATCCTTTATCAGTAACTATAATTGCTACTAAATTAGTTTCAGTAATTGGTATTACTTCTACTTTACTTAAACAATTTTCTAACGATTTAGATCCAAGTGCTATTAAAGTATAATTTGTAAGTTCTGAAACTATTTCTAAACTTTTTTCAATAGCATCACTTAATACTAATGATTGATTTTTGAAAATTGTTTGTAATTTTAACATATCATCACCATTTAATTCTTTTGGTATCATAATATTATCAACATAATATCTATATCCTAATTCACTAGGAATTCTACCAGATGACGTATGTGTTTTTTCTAAATAACCTAATTCTTCTAAATAACTCATTTCATTTCTTATTGTTGCACTTGAACAATTAAGTTTTTCTTCTAATGATTTAGAACCAATTGGTTTAGCTGTTTTGATATATTCTTCAACAATTAATTTTAATAATTCTGTTTGTCTATTATTCACAAAACACCTCCTTTAGCACTCTTTATCTTTGACTGCCTATTTCATTATACTATTATATGTTAGCATTGTCAATATATGAGTGCTAAAAAATATATTTATTTTTTTATGTACACTTTGTTATTTTTTTATACAAAATAAAAGAGGATTTTTTTATGATCCTACTATATTTTTTAATTTTCTAATAACTTTTTTTTCTATTCTTGATATATAAGATTGACTTATTCCTAACATTTTAGCAACATCTTTTTGAGTCATTTCTTCATTATCAAATAATCCATATCTTAATATCATTATTTGTTTATCTCTTTTATTTAATTTATTTATTTCTTTTTGAAGCAGTTTTTTTTCTGTTTCTTCTTCTATTCCTTTTGTTACAATATCTGGTTCTGTTCCCAATATATCTTCTAGATGTAATTCATTTCCTTCTGAATCATAGCTTAAACTATCTTCAAAACTTACTTCTGTTCTTCTTTTTTTATTTTTTCGTAAATACATTAATATTTCGTTATCTATACACCTTGATGCATAGGTAGCTAGTTTAATGTTTTTATCTAATTTATAGGTATTAACGCCTTTTATAAGTCCTATTGTGCCTATACTAACTAAATCTTCTAAATCTACTTTCGTATTTTCATATTTTTTAGATAAATATACTACTAATCTTAAGTTGTGTTCTATTAATTTTGATCTTGCATATTCATCTCCTTGCATAGATAATTCTACATATCTTATCTCTTCTTCTTTTGATAATGGTTCTGGTAACTTATCTGAACTACCTATAAAAAATATATTATTTTTGAATAATATTTTTTTAATTATTTTTATTATTTTTTTTAACATTTTATTCCTCCAATATAGTTTGCCCTATAATGCAATCTATTCCTTCCATTTGTATTTTTTTTGGTGATAAACCTATTAAAACATTTTTCTTTATTTCTTTACCATCTATATTGATTTTATCTGGTTTTATACATTTTAGTAAACTATGATCACTTATTGTATCCATTGGTACTAGTATATAGTTATCCATTTCTTTTTCTTCTATATAATTCTTATTTATTACTATTATTGGTAATCCCATATAAGGATCTTTTAATCTATTACCTGTATCTAAATAAGAATTTAATTTTATTATCTTATCTTTATAATATATGTCTATTTTATGATAATAAGAATAACTATTTTTTAATTCTTTTGTTTGTTTTATATATAAATATAGTATTATTGGTGAAATTATAATTAATAAAACAAAATTTATACTTAATCCATTATGATAAAATATTATTCCTTCTTTTTTATATGAAAATTCAATATTTAGCATGTATAAAAATCCTCCTAATATAATACTAATCATATATAAATAAAGAAGATTTTTTATTGTATATTTTATATTTTTATATCTAAATGTTATTATTGTCATAATAATGCTTATAATTATTTTGAATATGAATAATTCTATATTATTTATACTTATAAATAATATTAATATACTTAGTGAACCTATTAAACTTCCTAAAATTAATCTTATTATTTTTATATTTCTTTTTAGTGTTATCGATACTGCTAATAACAATATAAAATCAAACAAAAAATTAAGTAGCAATATTAAATCAATATATATTTTCATAAAATCACCAGTTTTATTATAAAAAAAAAGAACAGATATTTCTGTCACTTTTTGTTATTTTTCATTCATTTTTAATACTGATAAAAATGCTTCCTGTGGTATTTCTACACTTCCTACCATTTTCATTCTTTTTTTACCTTCTTTTTGTTTTTCTAATAATTTCCTTTTTCTTGATACATCTCCACCATAACATTTAGCAAGTACATTTTTTCTTACAGCTTTTATTGTTTCTCGTGCTATTACTTTACTTCCTATGCACGCTTGAATTGGTACTTCAAATTGTTGTCTTGGTATTAATTCTTTTAATGTTGCGACTACTTGTTTTCCTCTGTTATATGCAAAGTCTTTATGCACTATTATGCTTAAAGCATCTACTATATTTCCATTTAATAATATATCCATTTTAACTAAATTTGATTCTTTGTATCCAATTAATTCATAATCAAATGAAGCATATCCTTTAGTATACGACTTTAATTTATCGAAAAAATCATATACTATTTCTGATAGTGGTATTTCATAATGAATATTTACTCTTGTTTTATCTAAATATTCTAGTGATACATAATTTCCTCTTTTACTTTGACATAATTCCATTATTGATCCTATATATTCACTTGGAACAAATATATTTGTTCTTATATATGGTTCTTTTATAGAACTTATTTTTACTTTTTCTGGCATTTTTGATGGACTATCTACCATTATATGTGTTTTATCTGTTAATTCTACATCATATATAACAGATGGTGATGTTGCAATTAATTCTATATTAAATTCTCTTTCTATTCTTTCTTCTATTATTTCCATATGTAAAAGTCCTAAAAAACCACATCTAAATCCAAATCCTAATGCTTCTGATGTTTCTGGTGAAAATTCTAATGAAGCATCATTTAATTTTAATTTTTCTAGTGCTTCCTTTAAGTCTTCAAATTTATTTGATTCTATAGGATATATTCCACAAAATACCATTGGTTTCATAGGTTTATATCCTTCAATAGGTTCTACTATTTCATTAGCTAACGTTATTGTATCTCCTACTTTTACATCTTCTATGCTTTTTATACTTGCAGCTAAAAAACCGACTTCTCCTGTTATTAATTCATTACATTTTTGTTCATATGGATTATGTATACCTAATGATGTTACCTCGTATATTGCATTTGTAGCAAGCATTTTTATTTTATCACCTATTTTTACTTTTCCATCCATTATTCTTATTGATGTAACTATTCCTCTATATGCATCAAAATAACTATCAAATATTAATGCTTTTAATGGATCATTTATATTTCCTGTTGGGGCTGGTATTTTTTTTATTATTTCTTCTACTAACTCTTTTATGCCTATTCCACATTTAGCACTTACAAGTAATATATCTTCTTCTTTAAAACCTAATGTATCAATTAGTTCTTTTTTTACTTTATCTATATCTGCATTTGGTAAATCTATTTTATTTATTACAGGTATTATTTCTAAATTGTTTTCTAAAGCTAAATATAAATTAGCAAGTGTTTGAGCTTCTATACCTTGAGCTGCATCTACTACTAATAATGCTCCCTCACAAGCTTTTAAGCTTCTTGATACTTCATATGAAAAATCTACATGTCCTGGTGTATCTATTAAATGTAAATAATATTCTTCATTATTGTATTTATATTTTAATTGAACGGCATTTAATTTTATTGTTATTCCACGTTCTCTTTCTATATCCATGTTATCTAGTAATTGTTCTTGTTTTTCTCTTTCGGTTACAGCTCCTGTTATATCAAGTATTCTATCAGCTAGTGTACTTTTACCATGATCTATATGGGCTATTATTGAAAAATTTCTTATATTTTGTTGTTTCATGATATCACCTCATTAATTATATCATGGATATTTTTTTATGTAAATTAAAAAGAAAAATACCATTGAGGTATTTTTTACTAATTGATTTCCCATTCAGAAAAGAAGACATAAGTTGACTCTGGTCTTAACACATAGTTTCCTGGCTCAAAAGATATAGTTTTATAATTTTTAGTATTACCTGTACGGAACTTTATATAAACTTCTTCAGAATTATCATCATTTACAGTACTAATTATAGCCGTGTTTCCACTACTACCAGCACTATCATTGTAATATGATCCAGAAAATGATATTGTAATTGGTGTTTTAACTGTAAAGTATACATAGCAATTAACCATGTTATAAGTATAGTAGTACGTCGTAAAAGTAATAAAATTAGTGGTATAATCATCATCAGTCAATCCTTCATATAACTTATTCATTAAATCTTTATCAGAAGATTCGACTTTTTCAGTACTTACCTTTCCTCCAAATGTTCCCTTAGTAAATACAAGTGGTGCATCATCTATATTTACAGTTATAGCTACTTTTTTTATTGGTACATTATCTTTTGATATGATTATTTTTACTTTTCCACTCTTCTTAGCAATAACAAGTCCATTTGAATCTACTGTAGCAATATTTTCATCACTACTTATATATGTATATCCATCTTCATGTTCTAATTGCAACCTTTTATACATTGACTTTTTCTGTACTGTTAATTTATTAGATGAACATGTTCCAATTACATTTGATTTATTACTACTATATTCTATTTCATAACTATTTATACATAATGATGCATTTTCTACCTTTTTTTTACTTATTGTTACTGTTCCACTACTTGGTCTAGTTCCTTTAACATTGATACTATCTTCTATATCCAACACATCAATATCTTCTCCGTCTTCTATTAGTGGATATTTATCTTTATTTATCATATTCATTGAATTATTATATTCAATCGCCTCTATATATCCATATGCACTATCTACTGCAGCACTTTTTCTTGCATCATTTATCATATTTAATATTATCGGTGTTGCGATTAGTGCTATAACTGCTAGTATTACTATTACAGCTAGTAATTCTATAAGTGTAAATCCTTTCTTTAGGTTATCTAAATACTCCCCCGATTTTACTATTTGCTAACATATAAACTACCTACTTTCTATTTTTGTCTATATTAATAATACAATAAAAAAATAGCTTTTTCAAGCTATTTTTCTTTTTTGTAATTTCAACCGCACCATTATTTGTAATAATTTAATTCTACATCATAAACACATTTATAGTCAAATATTTTTCTTGGCATACTGTTTATATTGAAGCAAATATCGTCTAAATATATTTGTGGTTTTAGTTTCATTGATTCTCCTTTAGGAATATACCTTCTTACTAATGCATTTGTTCTCTCATTAGTTCCTCTTTGAAATGAACAGTATGGATCACATTTATATAATTTAACTCCAAGCTTCTTTGCAGTTATTCCTAACGCTTGAAATTCTAATCCATTATCTACTGTTATTGATTTAACATCTATGTCATTTTTTATAATGTAGTCATATATAAGATTGGCTGTATAGTATTCATTTTTATAGTTTGATTTTATTAACCATAATCGTCTTGTGCATCTATCTACAATTGATATTAATGATTCTTGTTCATTCTTTTTTCCTAGTATTGAATCTATTTCTAGATGGCCTGGTTCATTCCTTTTATTTATATATTTAGGCCTTAAACTAATAGGTAAAACAGTTTTATTATCTAAATTCCACTTAGTATGTGTCATCATCCCACTCATTATTTTATTTTTTCTTCTTTTATAACACATATTGTTTTTATTAATATTTATTTTACTCTCATTAATCCAATTATATACTTGTTTAGTAGAGGGGCATAATGCTCCTCTATATCTTTTTTTAAACATAAATATACATACTTCTATTGATTTATTTCTCCGATCATAGTGTGAATATAAATATTCAAGAAATATGCTATATTTAGTGTTTATATCTATTGTCCTTTTCTTATATATTCCTGCTTTGTATCTAGAAATAGTAGAGTGACTAATTCCAAGCACTGAAGCTACTTTTCTCATAGACATTCCTTGTTTTAATAAAATATCTATTTCTACTTTCTTTTTTTCTGTTAATTGTGTATAATTCATATATGAGTCCTCCTGGCTGGGTGGGCTCTTTTATTGTATCAAAAAACCACACCTTTGTGGTGCGGTTGAAATTTCAATTTAGGAAATAAATTCATAAGAATTTATTTTTTATATTATATTACCGAGTAATCCATAAGAAAATATTGACATTATAATACCTGCTAATAAAACACCTAATATAATTGCTAAAAAAGCTTTTTTCTTATTCATATTAATCATAGAAGCTATTAAAGCTCCAGTCCAAGCACCAGTACCAGGAAGAGGAATACCTACAAAAAATATTAATCCAAAAAATTCACTTTTTTCAATTTTATCTTTTTTATTGTTAGCTTTATTTTCTAACTTAGTAACCAATTTATTTAAATATTTAGTCTTCTTTAATTTATTAAATAAAGGAGTAATAAAATATAAAATAAAAGGAATAGGTAATAGATTACCAATAAAGCAAATAATAAAACCAGTTAATAAATTTATTTTCAATAAAGATGCTGCTATTAAACCACCTCTAAGTTCAATTATTGGCATACAAGAAATTAAAAGTAAAACAAGATTTTTATTAAGTCCACTAAATAAATCTATAAAAAAACTTACAAGATTTTCTACCATATCAATTCTCCTAACATAAACAATTTTACATTATAAAATTATAATAGTCAATAAAAGTATTTATTAATTGATAATAAATATGATAAAATATATTTATAAGGTTGTGATATAATGAATAATATTGATTTATTTAAAGAATATTATAAGAATGTAAAAGAAAAACTTAATAAAAAATTAGAAAAATTTAATAATGAAATAATAAAAGAAGAAAATGAAATAATAAAAGATAATATTATTTTGTTTAAAAATTTAAATAGTGATGGAAAACTAATAAGAGGAACATTAGTTAATTTAGGATATAATTTAATAAAAGAAGAAAATTTAGAATATAGTTATGATTTAGCACTTGCTTTTGAAATATTTCAAACAGCAATACTTATACATGATGATATTATAGATAATGATGATTTAAGAAGAGGAAAAGAAACAATTCATTCTCATAATCATAAAAAATATTATGAATTAACAAAAGATAATGAATCAAAAAAAGTTTCAGAATCTATTGCTATATGTATGGGAGATATGGGATTATTTTATGCTAATAAGGTAATAGCAAATTCATATTGTAATGATAAAAATTTAGGTAAAATACTAATATATTTTAATGATATAGTATTAAAAACAATAAAAGGTGAATTACTTGATGTCACACTTCCATTTTTAGAAAAAAATGATTTGAATAAAAATAATTTAGAAGAAAGTATATTATTAATATATAAACTTAAAACAGCATATTATACAATAATAGGTCCAATATGCTTAGGAATGATTTTAGCAGATTCTAATAAAAAACAGATAAAAGATATGACAGATTTTGGTTATAATGTAGGAATAGCATTTCAAATACAAGATGATATCTTAGGAATATATAGTGAAAATGAAACAATTGGAAAAAATGTAGGAACAGATATTGAAGAATTTAAACAAACTATTTTGTATTCTTATGTTAAAGAAAATAAAGAATACTTTAATAAATTAATGAACTACTATGGTAAAAAAGTAGATGTAGATGATATAAAAGAAGTTCAAAAAATATTTAGAGAATCAAATGCTTTAGAATATTCAAAAGGCATGATAGATAGTTTATATGATAAAGCAATTAATATTTTAGATAAAATAGATTGGATAAAGGATAGTGAAAAAAATATATTAAAAGGATTCGTAGAATATTTAAAAGATAGAAAAAAATAAACTTGTAATAAACATCTATTTATAATATAATAAAAATGTATAGATATAGAATGGAGTAAAAAATGAATTACGAAAATTTAAAAATACCAAACCATGTAGGTATTATATTAGATGGAAATGGTAGATGGGCGAAAAGTAGAGGACTTAATAGAAGTGCAGGCCATAAAGCAGGATATGAAAATTTAAAAGAATTATGTGTTCATATATTAGATGTTGGGGTAAAATATCTAAGTGTTTATGCTTTTTCAACAGAAAATTTTAAAAGAAGTGAAGAAGAAGTAGGATATTTAATGAATTTAGTTGCAAAAAAATTTAAAAGCGATGCTAAATTCTTTATGAAAAATGATGTAAAAGTAGTTTTTTCAGGAGTAAGAGAAAACTTAAGAAAAGATGTATTAGAATCAATGGATTATGTAACAAATTTAACAAAAGATAATAAAAAAGGTGTATTTAATGTATGCATCAATTATGGTGGACATTTAGAATTAACTGACATGACTAAAAAAATATCTAAATTAGTAAAAGAAGATAAAATAAAAATAGAAGATATAAATGAAGAATTAATAAGTAAAAGTTTATATCAAGATTTACCACCTATTGACTTTTTAATAAGAACAAGTGGAGAACAAAGAGTTAGCAATTTTATGCTTTGGCAATTATCGTATGCTGAATTTTATTTTCCAAAAGTACATTTTCCAGATTTTAATAAGGAAGAATTTAATAAAGCGCTTATAGAATATACGAAAAGAGATCGCAGATTTGGAGGAATTAATTATGAAACAAAGAGTAATTAGTGCTATAATCGCACTTGCAATATTAATTCCAGTTCTTAAAATAGGAGGAACAATATTTAATATTACAGTGTTTATTTTATCTATATTAGCACTTAAAGAATTCTTAGATATAAAACAGATAAAAAAAGAATTACCAAGTTTTATTACATTTATATCTTATCTTATGTTAAGTTTATTTGTTCTTACTAATATAACTAATAAAGATATATTGTTTAGTATAGATTATAGAATAATAGCGGGATTATTTTTAGTATTTACATTACCAACTGTTTTATATCATGATAGAAGTCTATATAGCATAGTAGATGCATTTTATTTAATAGGAGGAATTTTTTTTCTAGGAATATCATTTTCATTAATGATATTAGTTAGAAATGTTGGTTTAACAACATTAGTATATTTATTCTTAATAACTATAATGACAGATACATATGCTTATTTAATAGGTAGACTAATAGGTAAACATAAATTATTAGAGAATATTTCTCCTAATAAAACATGGGAGGGAACAATAGGTGGTACATTGTTTGGTACATTAATAGGGTCATGTTTTTATATGACAGTTATAGAAAATAATTTACCAATTTATGTAATAATACTAATGACAATGTTCTTATCAATATTAGGACAATTTGGAGATTTATTTTTTTCAGCAATTAAAAGATATTATGGAAAAAAAGATTTTTCAAATATTATGCCAGGACATGGAGGAATTCTAGATAGACTTGATAGTATTATATTTGTAATACTAGGATTTATGTTTTTTATAACAATTATATAGGAGGTACATATGACATTAATATATTTTATATTAGTACTTGGCATAACTGTTTTTATTCATGAATTAGGACATTTTATATTTGCTAAAAAAGCAGGTATATATGTTTACGAGTTTTCTATTGGAATGGGTCCAAGAATACTTAAGAAAAAATTTAAAAATGATGAAACTATTTATTCAATTAGATTATTTCCAATAGGTGGATTTGTTAGTATGGCTGGTGAAGACATAGAAGAAGATAAATCTATACCAGAAGAAAAACAAATGTATAATAAAACATGGATACAAAGATTCTTAACAATAATAGCAGGAGTATTATTTAATTTTTTATTAGCAATTATACTTTTGTTTATAGTAGCTTTAAATACAGGAGCACCTCAAAACAAAAACTATATTAGTGAAATAAGTAAAGATTATCCAATAGAAAAAACTAATATAGAAGTTGGAGATAAAATATTAAAAGTAAATGGAAAAAAAGTCCGTAATCAAGATATGCTATTACTAGAACTTACAATAAATAATGGAAAAACATTAGATATAACAGTAGAACATAAAAATAAAAAAATAGAAAAAATAAAATTAAAACCAAAAGAAATAGATGCAAATGGTGAAAAATCATATAAATATGGTTTAGTACTTGAAAATAAAGTAGATAAAGGAATAATTCCATCAATAAAATATGCATTTACAAAAACATTTGATTTATTAGAACAAATGGGAAAAATAATAATATATTTAATAACAGGTAAATTAAGTTTAAACAGTTTATCAGGACCTGTAGGAATATATAATATAGTAGGTGAAAGTGCAAAAGCAGGTATTATAAGTTTAATATATTTAACAGCTTATTTATGTATAAATGTAGGATTTATAAATTTAATACCAATACCAGCATTTGATGGAGGAAGAGCTTTATTTCTTATAATAGAAAAAATAAGAAGAAAAAAAATGAATCCAAAGATAGAAAATACTATTCATTCAGTAGGATTTATTTTCCTAATGGTACTTATGGTTCTAATAACATATAATGATATCATAAGAATATTTAAATAAAGAGAAATCTTTATTTTTTTTAAGGATTTTAATAAAAAAAATAGTATTATATAAATGGATATGTTTTTAAGGTATAAGTATGAAAGAAATAGTAAAAAAATATATTATAAAAATATTATTTTTAATAATGACAATAATTATAATAGCATTAGGAATTCTTTATAGTAATAAAACAACAGAAAAAGTAGAAAAAGAAAACAAAATAATAGTAGAACAAGAACCAATTAAAGAAGAAAAGAAAAAATATAAAGTTGATATAAAAGGAGAAGTAGAAAATCCTGGAGTGTATGAATTAGAAGAAGATAGTAGAGTAATAGATGTAATTAAAATGTCAGGAGGTCTTACTAAATATGCTTCAACTGATTATATAAATTTAAGTAAACTAATAAAAGATGAAATGGTTGTTATAATTTATAGTAAACAAGAAATAGAAGATTATAACAAAAATTTAAATGAAAAAAAAGAAATTATTAAATATCAAATTATAGAAAAAGAATGTGTATGTCCAAACACAATAAATGATGCTTGTATTTCAGAAAATAATGAATTATCTTCTAATGAAAATGATTTCAAAGAAGAAATAGAAAATAATAATTCAAATGAAAAAAACAATAATGATAATAAACTTTTAAATATAAATGAAGCAACCTTAGAAGAATTACAAACAATAAATGGAGTAGGAGAATCAAAAGCTAAAGCAATTATAGAATATAGAAAAGAAAATAAATTTGAAAAAATAGAAGATATAAAAAATGTAAGTGGAGTAGGTGATTCTTTATTTGAAAAAATTAAGGATTACATTACTGTTTAGTGTTTTAATATTTATATATGTATTTTATATAACAAACAACAATATTTATAAAACAAAATATAAAATAACAGATAATAGAATAGAAGGTTATATAAATAATGTAAAAGTATTAGATTCTAAAATAGAAATAGAATTAATAGGAAAAGAAAAAGTATTAGTGAATTATTATGATACTAATTTAGATTTAAAATTAGGAGATTATGTATTAATAGAAGGTACTTTTAAAATACCTTCTGTTAATACAAATTTTAATCTATTTAATTATAATAAATATTTAAAAAGTAAAAAAATTTATTACATTTTTAAAGCTTCAAAAATAACTAAAATAAAAAATAATAATAAATTAAAATACAAAATTAAAAATAAGATAATTGATAGAATAGATAAAATAGATAATGATTATTTATATACTTTTATATTAGGAGATAATAGTTATATAAAAGATGACGTAAAGCATTCATATAGAAATAATGGCATAAGCCATTTGTTTTCTATATCTGGTATGCATATAACATTTTTATCATCTTTTTTACTTATTATATTAAATAAGTTATTTAAAAATAAATATATAATAAATATAATAATATTTTCTTTATTAATATTTTATATGTTTTTAACAAATTTTACTCCATCAGTTATAAGAGCAACTTTTCTTTTTATTATGTTATCAATTAATAAACTATTTAATCTAAAACTTAATCCATTAATTTCTATAATAATAATATTAGATTTAATGTTATTAAAAAATCCTTACTATATTTATAATATGGGATTTGTTTTAAGTTTTTTAGTAAGTATATCCCTTATAATATTTGGTAAAATAACAAATAATTATAAAAATTATTTTGTAAAAATATTTATGATATCGTTAATATCATTTTTAATAAGTATACCAATTATGATAAATAATAATAATGAAATAAATTTACTTAGTCCATTAATAAATATTATTTTTGTTCCATTAATATCAATTATAATTTTTCCATTATCTTTATTAACTTTTGTTTTTAAAGTATTAAATCCAATATTAAAAATGTTTATTGATATAGAAGAAAATATAATAATGTTTTTTAATAATATAAATATATTTACTATTATTTTAAAAGAGATAAATATATTTTTTATAATATTTTATTATATTTTAATCATATTTGTAATAAAAAAATTAATTAATAAAAAATATAAATTTTTATTATTAATATTTGCTTTATTGTTATTTCATAATAATATTAATTATTTAAATAAAAACTTTAATATAACTATGATAGATGTAGGACAAGGAGATTCTATATTAATAGAACTTCCAAATAATAAATGTAATATTCTTATAGATACAGGTGGAATAGTAAGTTATGATAATAAAAATACATATAGTTTAGCTTCGAATACAATAATTCCATATTTAAAAAGTATTGGTGTAAAAAAAATAGATTATTTAATATTAACCCATGGTGATTATGATCATATGGGAGAAGCAATTAATTTGGTTAATAATTTTAAAGTAGAGAAAGTTATATTTAATTGTGGAGAATATAATGATTTAGAGAAAGAACTAATTAAAGTTTTAGATAAAAAGAAAATTAAATATTATTCATGTATTAAAGAATTAAATATTGATAAAAACAAATTATATTTTTTAAACAACAAAGATTATGGTAATGAAAATGATAATTCGAGTATTATTTATACAAAACTTAATAATCATAAATTTCTTTTTATGGGAGATGCTGGAATAGAAGTAGAAGAAGATTTAATAAAAAAATATAATCTTCAAGATATTGATGTTTTAAAAGTTGGACATCATGG
>JAGBES010000011.1 GCA_017936845.1 Bacilli bacterium | reverse complement strand
AAATTGCCAAGCACAGCAAAAGAAGAATTCTAGAAGTTATAGTAGAAATAAAACATATTTATTCTTACAAAAATTACTATGTCCAAATTGTGGTGCTATTCTAGGTGGTAAAGCAACATATAAAAAGAAATTTGATAGAACATATTATTACTATGGATGTGAACATTGTAAAAACAATATTAAAGAAACTACTATTGAAGAATCAATAAAAGAATTACTTGGAGATATATTTGAATATGATTCAGTTGTTAATAATTTCTTTTTACCACTTTTAAAAAATAAATTAGAAAATCCAAAAGAAAAATTAACTAAAGAAATAAATAATTTAAATGCTAAAAAAGAAAGAGTAAAACGAGCATATATAAATGGTTCATTTACTTTAGAAGAACATGATAGCGAGATAGAATATTTAGATAAAACAATAAATGAATTAGAAAGAAAAATATTAGAACAAGAAAATATAAAAGATTTAAAATTTAGACCAGAAGATATATTGATAAAAAGAGATATGGATTTTATAAATCAAGTTAAAATACCAATGTTATATAAAGCAATAGAAGATTGTTGGAATGATTTAACAAGAGAAGATAAAGCAAGAATAATAATGAATTATATTGATGATATAGAAGTAGAACAAGATTCATTAAAAAATTGGATTGTTAAATCAGTTAATTTTAGAACAACATTCTTTAAAGATTTTAAGAAATTATATGAGGATGGATTTATAGATTGTAAAAGAAAATTTATATATGAAAAGAATGGTATAAGAATTGATAGTAAAGTTAGATATAGTGAATTTTTATCAGCCAAACAAGTTTATAGACACTTTAAAAGTTTAAATGAATGTTATGATGTTAAATTTTATAAAGGTGTTTATTATAAAGATAGAGAAGAATTTGATACAGTTCCACTTACAAATGGAGAAGTTATTATCAGAATGTTTCCAACGGAAATAGATGATGATAAAAAGGAAATATTAGGTATGGGTATGTTTACTACTAAAAATAATCCTAATGATATAAAAGTAGATATACCAGATTTATTTGAAATGATACCTGATATTGACGATGGTAATAAGCCCGTTTTGTTGCAAAGCAATGAAATGGATTATTAATAATAGAAAATGTTTTAAATAAAATATTTTCTACAATCATTTATTAATTTATATAGTATATAAATTTAAATGATTTATAAATTATCGTGGTTCGTTTTGTTCTGTAAAGAATGAAAGAAGTCGATAATTATTTCGGTTTCTAAGGTTTGACCTTAGCTTCCATATCTTGTTTATGACAAGATATATAGGAAGTTATGAATTATGTCTTTGAGGGTTTCATCGCTAAAAAACAAATTCTTATTTAGGGGGAATATATGGAAGAACTATCTTATTCATTTCATTTAAGTAATGATAAAAATAAAACAATTAAAGCAAAACAAGAAGCATTAAATTCACCATCTGGAACTACATCAAAGAATAATAATGCTATACAAAATATAAAACATTTAGGAAAAGTAAATCATCATAATTTAAGACAATATGATAATAATAATGAACTTATTACTACTATTAAAGGTAGTAATGATATTATTAAAGATGTTAAAGATTTATATTTAGATTTATTTGATGAAGCAAGAATTAATTATAATAATAAACAAGTTCGTGATGATAGAAAAATAGATGATTATTTTTATAAAATATCAAATGATGATAAACATGATCTTGCTTGTGAGATTATAATTGAAATTGGTAATATGGCTTATTGGGAAGATAAATCATTAGAAGAAAAATATAAAATGACAGATGTATTTGAAAATCAATTAAAGGATTTAAAAGAAATAGTTCCAGACTTTTATATTGCTAATGCTACAATTCATTTTGATGAAAATTCGCCACATATGCATATAGTTGGAGTTCCAGTAAAAGAAAATTGTAAAACAGGTATGGAAAGACAAGTTGGTAAAACATCAATATTCACAAAAGAATCATTAGTAGTTATTCAAGATAAAATGAGAAGTAAGTGTATCGAAGAATTTAATCTAGCTTATTCAAAAGATAATAAATTAAAGAAAAAAGAAAAAGGTAAGAATAGAGATTACTCTGCATATGAAAGATTAAAATTTAATGAGAAAGCCGAAAAGTTAAAACAAGAATTAAATGAATTAAGAGAAGATGTTTCTGAATTAAAAGATAATAAACAAAAAATAAATGAAGAAATTAATGATTTAAATAATGATAAAGAAGATATAAAAAAAGAAATTGATAAAAAGAGAAGAGTTAATAATAAAATAGTTATTAAATCTAAAAATAAAATGCAGGATCAAATAAATAAATTAACTGAAGAAAATAATCATTTAAAGTGGGAAAATAAATACATTGAAGAAAAATATAATGAATTAGAAGAAAAAACAAATTATTTGATTTCTCATTTAAAAAAAGTACTTAAAAAACTTCCTAAATTCATACAAAATATAGTTGATAAGATGTTTGACAATAATTATAGTTTATTTTCTTTCAAACATGACTATGATCCAGATATTATGGAAGAAAGAAAAAAATTAAGACAAAAAGAACAAGAAAGTAAACAACAATATTCATATGATTATTATTATGAGGAGGAAGAAGAATTAGAAAAGAATAATGATGATGGTATGGAAATATAGGTTTGTGTGGTATAATTATATTGAAAATATTGACAATCAGGCTGTTTTCATATATTATACTTAAACAAATGAAAGGAGTGTGATTAATCATGAGAAATTTTGTAAATATTGAAAAATTAAAATTAAATAGTAATAGTGGGTTAATCGCACTTTCTTTAAACTTATAAAAATTTAAAGTGCATTTTATCAAAAGACTTTCTATTACTTAGGGAGTTTTTATATGCTCCAAAATATGGAGGAATAAAATGAAATTAATAAGAAAAACAAATGAAGCAGAAATGATTCTTGAATTTTTAAAAGGAGAATTAAATTCAAAAAGATTTAATGAGGATTTAAATAATGCTATTAATGAATTAGGTTTGGATTCTAGTATCATTTTAAATGGTAACATAGAAGATGAACAAGAAAATAATGATAGATTAAAGATTATGAAAAAATTTAGAGGTTATCCAGATGAAGAATTGTTTGAAAGATTTCCTAATATAGAAGAATGGAAATTTCTAGAACTAAATGAAAGCGATATAGATAATATATATTATATTGATTATGATTATTGGAATGAACTATCTAATGGAACTTCTAAGCCAGTAGAAGCTGCAAAAGTTATAAAAAGTGGAAAAGAGATATATGAAGTATCTAATCAACCATTTTTAGATGGTGTTGAGTATAATAAAACAAACAAGTTTCCACCAGTAATTTTAATTACTTGTAATAATGAAAAGTATTTAATAATCGAAGGACATTCTAGAATGACAGTTTATGGATTTAATTCAAATAAATTAAATGGAACATATGCATATGTTGGTTATACAACAGAAGAAGAAATGAAAAAATATGACCCAAGAATGTTAACTGGTGAAGAAGTAAAAACTAGAAAATATTAAATGTATATAATTAATAAATAAGTTATAGAGGTGAGAAAATGAGAACATTAACTAAATAAGTATGGCATAAACTTTGATTATGCCGAAAAAAGGAGGCATAATATGTTAGAAATAAAAGATTTAACAATATCTATTAATGATAGATATTTAATTAAAAATTTTAATTTAATACTAAATAAAGGTGATAAACTTGCTATTATTGGTGAAGAAGGAAACGGGAAATCCACTTTATTAAAATCAATTTTGGGTATTTGTGAATATGCTGAAATAAGCGGAAATATTAATGTAAAAGGCAATAGAATTGGTTATCTAGAACAATCTATTAGTACTGATAAATTAGATAATAGTGTATATAAATTTTTGTTTATTGATGAAATGGATTATTATGATAAGATTAATAATTTATATAAATACTTAGATTTGATTAATTTAACTGATGATATTTTAAAACAAAAAATAAAAACATTATCAGGTGGCGAAAAAGTTAAAATTAATATTTTAAAATTACTATTAAACGAATATGACATCTTATTTTTAGACGAGCCTACTAATGATTTAGATATTGAAACATTAGAATGGTTAGAAAAATTTATTAATAATACTAATAAGCCAATTATGTATGTTTCTCATGATGAAACATTACTAGCTAATACAGCAAATATGATTTTACATTTAGAACAAATAAAAAAGAAGACTGAATGTAGACATACTTTATTAAAAATTGATTACGATACTTATGTTGAACAAAGACTTAGAATAATTGAAAAACAAACACAAGTAGCAAAATCTGAAAAAAGAGAATTTAATAAACAACAAGAAAAACTACAAAGAATAATGCAAAAAGTTGAACATCAACAAAATACAATCACAAGAGCAGATCCACATGGAGCTCAAGTTTTAAAAAAGAAAATGCATTCATTAAAATCACAAGAGAGAAAACTAGATGAAACTGAATTAACTGAAGTACCAGATGTTGAAGAAAGTATAAATTTTTCATTCGAAGAAGTTGAAATACCAAGAGCAAAAAATATAATCAATTTAAATATGGAAGAATTAAAAGTATTTGATAAGTTATTATCTAAAAACATAAAGTTAGATATAGTTGGCAATGCACATTTATGTATTATAGGTAAAAATGGTGTTGGTAAATCTACACTAATTAAATTAATTTATAACGAATTAAAAGATAGAAATGATATTAAGGTTGGTTATATGCCACAAACTTATGATGACATCTTAAATAATTATAAATATGTATTGGATTTTGTATGTCCTAATGGTAGTAAAGATGAAATTACAAAAGCAAGAATGTTTTTAGGAAATATGAAATTTACTAGAGATGAAATGATTAGTAATATTAAAGATTTAAGTAATGGAACTAAAGCAAAACTATTTCTTGTTAAATTAGTATTAGATAAATGTGATGTTTTAATACTTGATGAGCCTACAAGAAATGTTAGTCCATTATCAAATCCTGTTATTAGAAAAGTATTAAGTGAATATAATGGTACTATAATAAGCGTATCACATGATAGAAAATATATTGACGAAGTTATAAATGAACTTTATTTATTAACAGAAAATGGAATTATAAAAGAAGAATAGGAGATGATTATATGTCAAAGGTATATTTAATATGTGGAAAAATATGTAGTGGTAAATCATATTATTCAAAAAAATTGAAAGAAGAAGTTAATGCTGTTATTCTTTCACCAGATGAAGCTACTTATGATTTAATAAATAATGAACAAGGAGAATTTTATAATATTTTTTGTGAAAGATTACTTAAATATATGAATAAAAAATGTATTGAAATAGTAAATTCTGGTGCAAATGTTATTTATGAAAGAGGTCTTTGGAGTAAAGAAGAAAGACAAAAGGTAAAACAATATTTTGAAGAAAATAATATTGAAACAGAATTACATTATATTCATGTATCAGATGAAAATTGGAAAAAACAAATTGAAGAAAGAAACAAAAGAGTTGAATCTGGAAAAGGTGGAGCAGATTTTTATCTAGATGAAGGATTAATGAAAAAATTAGTTTCAAAATTTGAAGAACCAACAGAAGATGAAGTTGATGTTTGGTATGAAAACGATTATATGAGTAGAAAACAAAAATAATTTATTTAATTTTTAAATATATATGATATACTATAGATAGAATTGATATTTATTAGATTCTATCTTTTTTGATATAAGTGTTCAAAATATACTCTTGTATCGCACCAGATTGATAGGAAACTCGGACACTTTTGTTTGAGAGTAATAGATTTACTAACTAGAAATAGTTAGTTTTTTTTCTGCTTAAAACGAATGTTGAGTGATAATTATGTTTGAGATAGAAACTAAAAACTTGAAAATAAGTGAAGAACTTAATAGAAAGATAGATATGATAAGTCGGTTTGCTTATGTTAAACCACATATATTAAAAGTTAAAGGAAATGATTACTTAATACTAGAAGAATATGATAAATTTATTATTGGAGTATCAATTGATTATAAAAAGGAACTAAAGAAAATGTTCAAAGAAACATTTGTTTAACGGATTCTAAGGTGTACTTAGCTCCCATATCTTGATAGAATGTCAAAATATCTAGGTAGTTATACATCTTGTCTTAATTATTCAAGATACTATTTTAGGGGGTATATATGATTGAAGAACTATCTTATTCATTACATATTTGTAATGATAAAAATAAAACAAGTAAGGCAAAAAAATTGCTAAATAAAGACTTACAAACTTTAACAATAATGCCATTCAAAATGGTATTCAGTTATCAAAAGTAGAATCATTGAAACAATGAGTTAATGAATTTATTGATTTTATATCTGAGAGAGTTAAAGGATTATTTGGTAATATATTAAAAAGTAAATATAAAGATGTTGCAGATGATTTAAGAGAAAATAATATAATAACTGAAAAAGAATATAAAAAGATTAATAATATACCAATAAAAAAAGAGTATAAAGAAAATTATAAAAAAGATAATGATTTTGAACTATAGAATAAAATTTAATGATATAATTGTTCTAATACATTAATTTAAATAAAAAAGGAGGTGTAAAATGGAATCGTATACAAATAACAAACTAAAGAAAAAATTACAAAGAAAAGGGATAATTCTTGATGAAAGAAAGAAACAATGTTTTGATAAGTATAGTTATTATCAGGTTATAAATGCTTATAAAAATATTTTTTGTATGGGTATTGAAACAATAGATGATATAGAAAATAATATAATGAATTCATTGAATCTTGATAGATACAAAGAAAATTATGGCATTAAGGAGTATTATGGAAATAAAAATTTATATAGACAGATTTTAATTTCAATATGTACAAAATATGGCATAAGTTATAAATATACGGATTCTGATGATGAGTTGAAAGAAAAGATTAAAAATATAAAGTATTATAATCATTTATATTCAAATAAAGTAATGTATAGTGATTTTATTAGAATATATAAATTTGAACATGAATTAAGAAATATTTTATTACGTTATACTTTGATTATCGAAGAAAGCTTAAAAAATGTTCTTGTTTCTTATTTAAATAGAATAGAAGCTAAAGATACTTTTTTAACAGATATAAATCAATATGATACAACACCTAAAAATATTACGAATTCTATTAATTCGATTAAAAAAATCTTTGATAAACAAACTAATAAATATTCAAATCCTATAAAAAGAAAAAATGCTCAGGAACTTTCTGTTCCATATTGGATTATTATAAATGAATTGACTTTGGGTGAAACTATTAAATTAATTATTAATTTAAATAAAGAACACAAACAAAATATTTTAGAAGATTGTGTAAATTATTTCACTCAAATAAAAGTTGATAATAAAAATATTGAAAACGACGAAGAAAAAAATATATATTGGAACAAATTAAATGTGATGCGTGAAATCTTAAATATTATTGGTATATTGCGCAATAGTTTAGCTCATAATCAACCAATATATAATTTTAATGTTAGAGAATTCTATTCAACGAAAACGGGGAAAGTTAATTATTTATTACCGAAAGCACCAACTCAACATGAGCAATATGTTTTAACGACAAATTATATGTCATATTTAGCAGATTTTTTTGGAAGTGATAAGTATAATAGTTTTTCAGGAAATTCTAATATTGATTTATCTTGGGTTATATATATTATTTATAAGATAATAAATAGATTAGACAATAACACAAATATATATAATGAGTTAGTATATGTATATAAAAAATATAATATAATTTTAAGACCTGAAAAAATTGCTACTAATAAATTTGATTTGTATGAGAAAATATTAAATAAATTAGAAGAATATAGCAATTATGATTTTGATATAAAATCTATATGTGAAAAATATGATAATGATAAAAGAATAAAGCAAGATTTAATTTCATTAAATAAAAAAACAAAAGATATGCAGGTAGAAATGAAAGAAATGATTAATGAAAATTTAAAAAAAAATGATTGTTTAAAATATACTCATTTTCTATTTGATAGATCATATACAAAATATACTGGAATAGATAAAAAGTTTTTTGATAAATTAAAGAATGATAAATAAAAAAATGCATAAAATATTATTGTACATGTTTACAATAATCATCAAATATGATATTATGAATATGTAATGAAATGCCCTTATTATTTAAGGGGAGAAAAAGGAACGCTGTTCCTTTTTTTCGTGTTCATAAATTTGAATAATTGAAATTTGAGAAAAAATAATATGAATTGTAATGTTAAAATTAAGTAAATATAAAAATAATTCATGTAAATATGATATACTAAATATAGTAACTTTTTTAGTAGGTGAAAATTATGGAATACACATATAATATTTTAAATGAAGTTTATTATTGGATGTTATCTGGTAAAAAGACAATAGAAGTTAGATTACTAAAAGAAAAGTCTAATAATATACAAATAAATGATTATATTACTTTCAATAATCAAGAAGTTGAAGGAAAATATATTAAGACTAAAATAATTGGTAAAGTTATCTATGATTCAATTGAAGAATTAATAAAAAGCAATAATATAAATCAAATAATGCCTAATCATTCGGAAAAAGAATTAATTAAATTATTAAATCAAATATATGGTGATAATTTAATTAATAATAAATTAGTTGCATTTACTTTTCAATATATTACAAGTGATTTAGACATTGAAATAGATAAATATAAAGAACCATACATAAAACAATTAACAAATGATAATGTAATAAATTTAACTGGTCAAAGTGGTTCTGGTAAATCATATTATGCAAAAGAAAATTTTAGTAGTGAGGAATATCAAATTATAGATACTGATGATGTTTTTTCAGAGAAAAGATTTAATGGGACAACTGGTTTAAATAGAAAAATAGGTGAGTATTTTAGAAATAAATATAAAGAACTTCCTAATTTATCTGATGATTTTGATTTAATATATAATGAAATAATTGATTATTGTAAGGATAATAATAAGATATTAGTGATAGATTGTGCTCAGTTTCATTGCTGTAAAGATATTAGTATTTTAAAAGGGAAAATAATAATTATTAGAACTGATATTGATACTTGCTATAATAGAACAATTTCAAGATGGATTGAATCACATGAAAAAAATGGTTGGGATTATACAGAAGAAGAATTAAATACTTACAAAGAAAGAAAAAAAGGAATATATTCATGGTATAAAGAAAGCAATGAATTTATAAGGAAAATAGACAAATTATAGAGAGAAGTGAAAATATGACTGAATTACAAATTGAAACTATAAAGAAAATAGTTTATACATTTGGAAGTAAAGCAAATATAACTGACACAAATGCTTTAAATGGATTAATAAATGAATTATTATCAATGAATATTAATGATTCAATAGATAGAATTTTAGTATCATTAAATGACTTGGTAACTAGAAAAGCAATAACTGTTCAAGATGTATTTGATAATGTTGATATGTTAGTTAAATTGAATTCTGAAAAATACCAAAGTGCGGAAGATTTAATTAAAAGATTAAATTGGATTAAGGGGATGAATATGGAGCATCCACAAATGCCGTTAACACAAAATCATGAGTTAGTTATTGAAGCGTTTGATAAATTTAATGAACTAATTCAAGGGAAGTTTGATTGCTATTATACTGGTGGATTAATGGGATATCTAGCGACTGGTCATGAATTAGAAAGATATCATGGAGATTTAGATTTATTTATAAATGAAGAACAATTAAATACTTTAAAAGAACTAGTGGACAGTAGTTGTGATTTTAAATTTGTAAGTAATATGGATCATAAAGAAATAAATGGTCATGAGTATAAGATAACATATTGTGATACACCAATGAGTGTAGGATTATTCTTATTTGAAAGAAAAAATGATATGAGTATTATAACAAAAGAATATTATTTTGAAAATCAAGATGTTAATGGAGAACTATTAGTTGATGAACATCATTTTTCACCTGAATATACAGAAATGTGTTTTTCTAACCAAGTTAGAGAACATAACGGATCAACTTATCAAATGATGAGTTTGGAAAGTATTTATAATTCTAAAAAGAATTCAAGACCTAAAGATAGATATGATGCATCAATAATTAAAGATAAAGTTGATATGTTGATAGATTATAAAATTGACGTTGGTAAGAGAGATAACTTTGATGTTATACATAAGAAAGTTGATAACACAATTATTCAAGATATAGAACAAATCATGCAACAACAAGAATATGGACAAAGGAGCATTTAATTAAGAAATGGTATTCTCGTTTCTTTCTTTTTGTATTATAATTAATTTAGTTAGTAAGTTATTACTTACTATTATCTTTTGCCTAGAAGTTGTTAGACCTGCTCCTTACTCGCACCATAGATGAATATTGTTGGACATGTATTCAATTTTAAATAAAAATCAATTCCATTTCTAGAATTGATTTTTTTGATTAAAATAAAAAGGATGAATTTATTCTATAAAAGGCTAGATATTAGTATAAAATAAGAAAAAATATGACAATTATTTATCTAGTGTAATACGAAAATTTGACATTTTGAACCATTTATGTTAATATATGCAATCAAAAGAAGGGGTTATTATGAATAAATTAGAATTATTAAAAATTAGAAGTATTCTAGAAAGAAAAATGAAAAATGAGCAATATTTAGATGAAAAATCGATATATGATATTATAGAAATCATAATCAAACAAAGAAAATTTAAGTCTATGATTGATAATATTAATCTATTAAATGAAAAATCAAATGGTAATATTGGATCTTATTCACCAGTAGATAAAAATTTAAATATTGTTTTACCATCTGAATTAAATGATTATTATGACTATAATACAACAATTATGCATGTATTATTACATGAATTTGAACATGTTGATCAACATAAAAAATGTTTGGATAAAAAAAATAAGAATTTTGAAGTTGATTTGTTAGATACATGTTTTAAATCAAATAATTATTTAGAAAATTTAATGAAAAGATTAAATAATAATAATATTCCAAAAGAAGAATATATATCTATTATTGAACAATTAAAATTTTATCAAATGTATTCTGAAATTGTTAATAAAGATTGTTATGAATTGTTGCCATCAGAAAGACAAGCGGAAATAAATAGTTTTAAATACTTAATTGAATTAATGAAGAGAATTAATGATGAAAAATATAAAGAAAAAAATGAAATTATAAAAGTAAATTATTTGTTAAGAAATTTAATGGGATATAAGATCAATGGTAAAGATATTATAGCTCCAACATATGAATTATATAGAATTATACTTGATTTTATGAATCAATCTGAATTAACTGGTAGATTTTATGATAATTTTAAAAGAATTGAAGAAGACATGGATTTAGAACAAAGATTATATTATGGATTTAATATTTCATTAGAAGAATATAATAATAAAAGGTTAGAAATTGGTCAACATTTAATAAAGTAAAATAAAAATGATTCCAATTTCTTTTTGTTTGATGTATAATTAATTTATCAATTGAGACTTTATAGTGTGATTTTTCGTAAACGACTAGAACTTTCGCACCATAGAGGAATTTGGTTGGACATGTGTTCAACTTTTTTTATAAAAAAAGAATATGATTTAGAACTTATTAACAAAATCAATTATAGATATAGTTAAAAAGATAATAACTACTTTGAAGAAAAAAATACATTATAAATAATTGGGTAAGGAATCGCCTCATAATATGAAAAAGTCAAGAAATACAAGGAAATTAAAAGATTTTATCGAATATAAGTATGTTTTATTCATCAAATATTTATTGTTTATTCCTTTAATTAGATATATTAAAAATATTTAGTAATTGTAATAAATATTATCAAAGTTTTATTTATATAGATTTTATATCTAAAAGATGTAAATTAATGTGTTTATTTATTTTGATGATTTAAAATAATTAAAAATTTATATTTGTAAAATATAATTTTTATGATATAATTTTATTGAGAATAAATAATAATTAAGGAGGAATTTATTATGAAAAAAACAATATTAACAATTATATTATGCGGAGTTATAGTCTTAGGACTTACAGGTTGTGGTAAGAAAACAGTAATTAGTAATAGTGATTTTATATTAAAGGCACAAGAAAATAATTACACTGTTGTTGATGTTACTTCTCAATATTCATCATATGATGTTATTGAAAAAGCTACCGTAGCTAAAAGCTCTGAAGGTTGGCAAGTAGAATTCTATACTTTAAAAGATAAAAGTGAAGCTTCTAAGATGTTTAATACAAACAAAACCAAATTTGAAGGATATAAAGGTAGTACATCCACTGAATCATCTTCTAGTATGAGTAATTACTCTAAGTATTCTTTAACAAGTAATGGATATTATATGTATTTATGTAGAGTAGATAATACTTTATTATATGTAAGAGTAAAAGATAGTTATAAAAGTACAGTTAAAGATTTTATAAAAGAACTTGGATATTAATAGGTGATAAAATGGATTTAAATATATTTTGGGGTTTATATATATTATTATTTTCGGTTACTATGTTTATTGTTTGGTACTTTGTATATTTGAAGAGAAAAAATAAAGAAAAAAGATGTTCAGAAAAAACAATAGGTAAAATAATTAGATATTCAACTGCAAGTTATAACAATGTTCATCTTCCAGTTGTAGAATATTATGTAAATGATAAAAGATATACTGCTGTTGGCCCTAAATTTAAATTAATAACACAAAAAAAAATATCAAACTTTTTAAGTAATAAGGAAAGTATAATTAACAGTAATTTGACTAATAAAGAAAAATTACCTAATTCATTAAAATATAAAACTTATAGTAATGGTATAATTAATATAAAAAAAATACCTTTATATGACTTATATCCAATTAATGGAGATGCAACCGTTTATTATAATCCATTAAAACCAAAAGAAAGTTACGTTGAAAGATATATAAGACCTAGCAAAATTTTAAATTTAATATTGTTGTTAGGAATAATACTTTTATTAGTATCAATATATTTATTATTTTATAAATAAGTTATATTGATTAATTAAAGTTAGTAAGGTATAATTGATTTAATATAAAGGTTAATTTTAATTAATCTTTTTATATTCTTAAAAAATAAGTTTAAATAAAATATGAATTATATGACAAGTGGTGAAATATATGTCTAGAGGAATTATAAATAATAAATTTGTAGTTGATAATATGATTTTTATAACAGATGAGCAACATAATAAGTATATTTGTTCTAAAAAAATTGGTATAAAAAATATAACTATAGATTTGTTGTATGATTTTTTAAGTAATGATTATTTTTATGATTATATTTTGGATTTATTTAATGAAAATATAGATAGTTTATTAATTGTATATGTTAACTATGATGGTGTAACAAAAATAGATAAATATTATAAAATGGATATTTTAAATGCTTTATCTATTGCCATTTCAGATGATAGATTAGTATTAGATGAACAAATATTATCTAGATTTAAAAAATTAATAAGTAATATAAGTTATGAAGTTTTTAAAACTAAATATATAGATGACTATTTTACATATATAATTGATGATAATAATGTTAATATACCAGTAAGTTTATTTATAGATTTTTTAGAATGTTCCAATGAAGAATATAATAAATTTTTTAATCTTGAAAATAGTGATAAAATTATTGGAATCCCTAAAGAATATTTTATATATTCACTAATCAAATTCTTTAGAAGTAATAATATATTTGAAAAATATTATATTCCAAAAGAAATAAAAGAAAGATATAATGAATTACTAGAATCTAGAAAAATAGATTTACAAGCATTAAATAAAATAAATAAGACTTTTAATGTAAATTCTGAAAAAATTAAATTAAATTCTGAATTAGAAACTTCTATATTTAAAGGTATTTCTACAGATTTAAATAAATTAGAAAAAGCTATATATATATATTTAAAACTATGTGATTTACTTACGTATGATGAAGAATTTTATACTTTAAATAGTGAAGATAATATTAATAATAAACATGAAAACATTAAAAAATTAGAATCTATAACATTAAGTAATAATAGTGTTATATGTTATGAATTTAATGCTATATATTCTAAATTTTTAGATAAAATAGAAGTAAATTATGAAACAAATGCATCATATTCTGACATATTTGGTGGTGGTCATGAAGATTTAACATTTAAGTGTGGTAAATATTTAGTAAAAGCGGATTCAACAATAACAATAATATTGTATAGTGATATAGTTAATGTTAAATTAGGAAAATCACTAAATGGTCTTATATGTCAAAATATAAATAAAAATACACAAAAAGAATTCAAAAAAAATTTAGAAAAAGTATATAAAATATACATAGATGAAAAAATAAAAAATAAAAAAAATTTAATAAATTTTGATGAATTAATGAAAAAATATAAATTAATAAGAGAAAAAGAAAATATAGAATTATTTGATAAATTTAAAATCTTAATTCAAGAAATTAATAAAAGTGATTTGATCGGTGTTGATGCCATGTCTTATGTTCATCAATTAACAAAACTAATATTTAATAATAATGAATTATCAACTAATTTTAATTTTACTATTATTAAAAATATTTCTAAATCTTCAAATACTATCAATCTATGTGGAATATTCACATTAAATAATAATATATATTATTCATATATTCCTAAAAAAGTTTTATCTAGATTGTCTAAAGAAGAAATAGAAAATTTATTTAATGAAGGTTTTTTTGAATATATAGATTTAGAACATCAAATTCCTGGAATAAATATAAATAAAAAAGTTATGAGAATAACTAAAACTAATAGGTGATAAAAATGAAGGTATCTGATTATTTTAAAAAAAATGAATTTGAAAAATTAATAGAGGAGTTTTTTAATTATACATGTGAAAATCAATATGAAATATATAATGAATTTAGTTTTCAACATGAATTAGGATTTTTTTTAAGAAACAAATTTTTAAATAATTGTATTGATGGAAAAGAATATAAAATTGAATTTGAAAGAAATGCTAAAAAACATTTTAATATAAATTATAATTTAATAAAAAAAGAAATAGATATTTCAATTTATAAAAAAGATCATTCAATGCAATATGCAATAGAATTAAAACTTCCTTTAAATCGACAATATTCAGAGCAAATGTTTAATTTTATAAAAGACGTTAGATTTATGCAAGAATTAGTAAATCAAAAGAAATTTAATAAAACATATTGTATAACTTTAGTATTGGCTATTGGGAGAGGTAAACCTTTTTTTCAAGGAAATCATGAAGGAACATATAATATAGATATTTATAAATATTTTCGTGGGTATAAAGAGCTACTCAAAGGTCGCATAATAAAACCAACAGGATATGATAAATATGCAATTGATTTAGAAGATAAAGAATATCCATTTGATTGGAAAGATTGTAAAATAATATATTTTAATGAAAGAAAGAATGAATATAAGTATAGAAAATGTAAGTATTATATAATTGAATGTAAATAACTCAAAATTCATTTTGAGTTTTTATAAGGATAAAACCATAAAAAAACCCAAATTTTTATTTGAGTTTTGATATCTTATGGAGGGCCTAGTCGGATTTGAACCAACGATCAGGGAGTTGCAGTCCCATGCCTTACCACTTGGCTATAGACCCATGAACAAACTAATTATAGCAAAAAAATTTTTTTATTACAATATATTTTATGATATAAATTATAAAATTGTTAAAAAAAGGGTAAGATAATATTAAATTATTGTTAAAAAATTTTAAATGATGTATAATTGATTTTATGATAGAGAGGAATAAATGATATGAATATTTTAAAAAGATGTAAAGGAAAAACTTTAGTATTAATGATATTATTTATATTAAATATAATAGCTTCATTTAAAATGTTATATGCACTTTCATTACTAAAAGGTATAGAAACATTTATAAGATTATTAATATCAATAATTATAATAGTACTATTAATAGGATTTTCATTTACATATTTAAAATATTTATATAAAAGAAATTCCAAATATTTTAAATTAATACCTATTACAATTATATATGTATTTATATTATTTATAGGTTCAAAATGCATAATAAAAACATATAAAACAGTAAGTAATTTATCAACAAATAAAGTAGTTTATTCAACAAGTTTAATATCATTAGTAGAAAATAAATCATATAAAATAGAGAATATTGGAAATGGAAAAATAGGAATAATAAATGATTATACAAGTATAGAAGGTAATGAATTACCAAAAGAAATAATAGAAAAACAAAAACTAAAAAATGAAATAAAAGAATATGATGGATATATAAAATTAATAGAAGCATTATATAATAAAGAAATAGATTATGCATTTGTACCAACAGAATATGTAAATAAATTAAAAAATATAGATTCAGAAAAATATGAAATATTAGAAGAAGATACTAAAATAATATATACAAAAGAAAAAGAAATAAAACAAAATTCTAATAACAAAAATATTATAAGAGAACCATTCAGTATCTTAATAATGGGTGTTGATAGTGAAAAAGAAAATTTAAAAAATGCAGCATTTAATGGAGATGCATTAATGTTATTAACATTTAATCCTAAAACATTAACGACAACAATACTTAGTATACCAAGAGACTCATATGTACCCATAGCATGTTTTGAAAATAATGAAAAAAATAAAATAACACATGCAGCAATGTATGGTGAAGATTGTATGATAAAAACAATCGAAAATTTTACAGATATAAAAATAGACTATTATGTCAAAATAAACTTTAAAGGTGTAGTAAATATAATAGATGAATTAGGAGGAATAGAAGTTGAAGTTCCATATAGCTTTTGTGAACAAAATAGTGATCGTAAATGGGGTAAAAATACTATATATGTAGAAAAAGGAAAACAAGTATTAAATGGAGAACAAGCATTAGCACTATCTCGTAATAGAAAAAATAATACTTCTAAATGTTCTAGTAAATGGACTAAAGGGTATAGAAGTGATTTTGTAAGAGGAGAAAATCAACAATTAGTATTAAGAGCAACTATAAATAAATTAAAAGAAATAAATAATCTAAATACGATAAGTAATTTACTAGGTAAAGTAAGTAATAGTATGGAAACCAATATGAGTACCAATCAAATATTATCTCTTTATAATATAGGAAAAGATATTCTACTAAAAAGTAGTAATGCTAACTTAGAAGATTTAATAGGATTTAAAAAATTACATTTAAGTGGATATGATGCTAGAATATATGATAAAAGAACAGGACTAAATTTATATAATTATGTTCTATATAATGGAAGTATAAAAGAAGTAACAGAAGCAATGAAAATAAATTTAGGAATAGAAAATCCTAAATTAATAAAAAATTTTGAATTTAATATAGATGAAGAATACGAAGAAAAAATAATAGGAAAAGGTAATTATAGTGATGAAGAAATAACTTTACCAAGCTTTGTAGGAAAAACAGAAAGTGAAGCAAAAGCACTAGCAAAAAGCTTAGGTTTAGAAGTTACTATAAAATATATAGAACATGAAGGAACAGATAAAACAGTACTATATCAAAACTATCGTAAAGGAACCAACATATTAAATGTATCGAATCTTATATTAACTGTTATAAAAAATGAAGATAACACAGATATAAAAAATAATACTGAAGAAGAAAAAAGTAATGATGAAAATACACAAGATAATATAGATATAGATGATATAACAGGAATAGATGGATTAGAATAAAATATATGTAAAACAAAAGTAAAATTTATTGTAATATTAAATGTTTGATTATATAATTAAGATAGGTGATATTATGAATAAAAAAGGATTTACTCTTGTAGAAGTTTTAGCGGTTGTTTTATTACTAGGCTTATTAGCACTTGTAGTAACACCAAAAGTACTAGAACAAAAAGATAAAAAAGAAAATGAAATAACAGAAGCAGAAAAAAAAGTTTTGTATTCAGATGCAGGTGAATATGTAAGAAACAATACAAAATATAATATAAAAGAAGGAAATGTTTTTTGCATAAAAGTAAATACATTAATAGAAGAAGATGCTATAAGTATGGATGCAGATGATTTTAAAGATCAAATTATAAAAATAACAGTAGATGAAAACACTAATTTCAATTATTCATTAACAAATAATTGTAAAGAAGTTAATTAATGCTTGCAAAAATAATACAATATGATATAATTAAATTACTAGAGATAGTTTGTTAAGAAAAACCTACACTTATAACGATTGGGAACATAATTGTTAAGGGTTGTTGAATACTTATTAATTTAAGGATCCTTAAACTTAACATGTTGTACCCACCTGGGGAGACCGGTTTTATCGTTATTGACTATCTCTAGTTTTTTTTTAATTTTTATGATATAATCTTTATATCATAGGAGGTAACATAATGGCAAAGAAGAAAAAAAGAAAAGAAAATAAAAAACAAAAAACGGGATATTCAGTTGAATTAATAGGTTTTCTACTTATAATGATTGCTATTATAGGATGGATTCCTAAAACCGGTATTATAGGACATTTCATAAGTAGTTTTGCCATTTTTTTAGCAGGACCATTTGATTTTATATTCTTAATATCATTAGTTATAATTGGTATTTATATGATTATAAAAAGAGAAAAGCCAGATTTTTTTAATCCAAGATTAATAGGATTATATATATTTTTAATAGGTTTATTTGTATGTTCACATATGGAATATGTAGAAGATAAAAACTTAGTAGGAGCAAAAATTGTAACAGAAACAATAAGTAATTTCTTTAAAGCAATATCAGATATGTCAACAAAAGCAAACTTAGGTGGAGGAATAATAGGTGCATTATTTTCATGGTTATTTGTTTCATTGTTAGATATAAATGGAACAAGAATAGCTTTTATAACACTAATGGTATGTGGTTTTGTATTATTTTCAGGAATATCAATATTTGATATTGTAAAAAAGATGGGTGAAAAAGCTAGCACAACAAAAGAAAGAAGAAAAGAACAAATTAATAAAGAAGCAATAAAAGAAAAAGAAAAAGCATATGAAAATGATAATAAAGTAGTTGTATCATCTATTGATCAATTAATTAGAGTAGATGAAGAAGTAAAAGATGAAATAAAAGAAGAGGTAATACCAAACAATATAGAAGAAATGAATACGAAAGGTTATGTTTTACCACCTATATCATTACTAGCTAAGCCAGTAAAAAATAAGAGTATGGAATCTAAAGAAACAATAAATCATAATGTGGAAGTATTACAACAAGTATTGAAAGATTTCGGAGTAGAAGGACATGTTGTTGCAATAAATCCAGGTCCAACGGTAACACAATATGAAATGGAAATAAAGTCAGGTACTAAGGTAAGTAAAGTAGCAAGTCTTAATAAAGAAATTGCTCTAGCACTTGCTGCACGTGATGTACGTATTGAAGCACCAATACCTGGAAAATCAACTATAGGTGTAGAAATACCAAATAAAGTAAAATCATCAGTAACAATAAGAGAAATACTTGAAAAAGTTCCATCATCATATGATGATGCAAAATTATTAGTAACACTTGGAAAAAATATAATGGGAAAACCAGTATATGCAGAAATAAATAAAACACCACACCTTTTAGTAGCTGGTTCAACAGGAAGTGGTAAATCCGTATGTATAAATAGTATAATTGTATCTATTTTAATGCGCACTAAACCTGATGAAGTAAAATTAGTCCTAGTTGATCCTAAAAAAGTTGAACTTTCAATGTATAATGGAATTCCACATTTATTAGCACCAGTAGTAACAGATCCAAGAAAAGCAAATATAGCTTTGAAAAAAATAGTATCAGAAATGGAAAGAAGATATGATATCTTTAGTGATAGTAAAACAAAAAACATAGCTGGATATAATGCCTATGTAGATAAAGAAAATGAAAAAAGAAGTGAAGAAGATAAATTAAGACATTTACCATTTATTGTAGTTATAATAGACGAATTAGCTGATTTGATGTTAGTAGCAGCAAAAGAAGTAGAAGATTCTATTATGCGTATTACACAAATGGCAAGGGCAGCAGGAATACATTTAATAGTAGCAACACAAAGACCATCTGCTGATGTAATAACTGGAGTAATAAAGGCAAATATTCCATCAAGAATAGCATTTGCTGTTGCATCAAACATAGATTCAAGAACAATATTAGATTCATCAGGAGCAGAAAAACTGCTTGGAAAAGGAGATATGTTATTTTTACCACAAGGAGAAAATACACCAATAAGAATTCAAGGAACATTTTTAAGTGATGAAGAAATAAAAAGTGTAGTAGATTACACAATAAAACAACAAATAGCTAAGTATGATGAGACGCTTACAATGGATGATGAAGAGATGCATGCAACTACAATGGTAGATAATATGGATAATAGAGATGCTACAGAAGAACCACTATATAATGAAATAGTAGAATTTGTTGTAACACAAGGAAAAGCAAGTGCATCACTTTTACAAAGAAGATTTAGACTAGGATATAATAGAGCTGCTAGATGTATAGATTTATTAGAAGAAAGAGGAATAATAGGTCCTAACAATGGTTCTAAACCTAGAGAAGTTTTAGTAAAACTAGAAAAAGATGAAGATAATTAGCACTCACACTTGACAAGTGCTAATATAAGTGATATAGTTATATTGTAATTTGAAAGAAGTATAGTATTATACTTTTTTTAAATGGAAGGAGGAATGTTTATGAATATGGAAGATACATCAAATGTTTTAGAAAAATATGGACGTGATATTACTAAAAGTGTAAGAGATGGAAAAATTGATCCTGTAATAGGAAGAGATGAAGAAATTAGAAGCATTACTCAAATTTTATCAAGAAAAACAAAAAATAATCCAGTTTTAATAGGTGAGCCAGGAGTTGGTAAGACAGCAATAGTGGAAGGACTTGCAGCTCGTATAATAAAAGGAGATGTACCAGATAGTTTAAAAGGAAAAACAATTTGGGAACTAGATATGGGTTCTCTTATAGCAGGAGCTAAATATAAAGGTGAATTTGAAGAAAGATTAAAAGCTGTATTAAAAAAAGTAACTGATAGTGATGGTTCAATTATTATGTTTATTGATGAAATTCATATGATAGTAGGTAGTGGTGAAGGAACTGTTGATACAAGTAATATGTTAAAACCTTCACTAGCACGTGGTGAAATAAAATTAATAGGAGCAACTACTTTAAATGAATATAGGAAATATATAGAAAAAGATGGAGCTCTTGAAAGAAGATTTGAGAAAGTCTTAGTAAAAGAACCATCTGTAATAGATACAATAACAATTTTAAGAGGATTAAAATCAAGATACGAAGTATATCATGGAGTTAATATAAAAGATAAAGCTTTAATTGCTGCTGCCACTTTATCAGATAGATATATAACAGATAGATTTTTGCCAGATAAAGCAATTGGTCTTATAGATCAAGCATGTGCAACTATAAAAGTTCAAATGGACTCTGTACCAGAAGAATTAGATGAATTAACAAGAAAAATAATGATGAAAAAAATAGAATTAGAAGCAATAAAAAAAGATAAGGATGATATATCAAAAAATAGAGTTAATGTACTAAAAGAAGAAATAGAAAAATTAAAAGAAAAAGAAACTATTTTAAGAGATAATTGGGAAGCAGAAAAAAAAGTAAATGAAAATATAAAATCTAAAAAAAGAGAAATAGAAAAAACAAAATTTGAACTTGAAACAGCTGAAAATAATTATGACTTAGAAACAGCTGCTAAATTAAGACATGGTACATTACCAAGACTAGAAAAAGAATTAGAAGACTTAAGAAAAATAGATTCATCTAAAATTTTATCAGATACAGTAGATGAAGAAGGAGTAGCAAGTGTTATTTCTAGAATAACTAATATTCCAATTACTAAATTAGTAGGAGGGGAAAAAGAAAAACTAATTAATCTAGAAAATAATATGAAAAAAAGAGTAAAAGGTCAAGATGAAGCTTTAAAACTTGTAAGTGAAGCTATTATAAGAGCACGTGCAGGTATTAAAGATCCTAATAGACCAATTGGATCATTTATATTTTTAGGGCCAACAGGAGTTGGTAAAACAGAAGTAGCTAGAACTTTAGCTTATGAACTTTTTGATGATGAAAGACATATGATTAGAATTGATATGAGTGAATATATGGAAGCACATTCTGTATCTAGATTAGTTGGAGCTCCTCCAGGATATGTAGGATATGATGAAGGTGGACAACTTACAGAAGCAGTAAGAAGAAATCCATATAGTATAGTATTATTTGATGAAATAGAAAAAGCTCATAAAGATGTTTTAAATATTTTACTTCAAATACTAGATGATGGAAGAATTACCGATTCACAAGGTAGAACAGTAGATTTTAAAAATACTATAATAATTATGACATCAAATCTAGGAAGTGAATATATACTTAATAATAAAGAAAATGCAAAAGAATTAGTAAATCAAGAATTAAGAAATTATTTTAAACCAGAATTTTTAAATAGAATAGATGAAATAATAATATTTAATTCATTAAAGAAAGAAATAGTATATAATATTTTAGATAAAATAATAGAAACAATAGAAAATAGATTAAGCGATAAAAAGATAAAAATTAATTTAACAAAAGAAGCAAAAGACTATATAATAGATCAATCATATGATGAAGATTTTGGTGCTAGACCTATTAAAAGATTTGTATCAAGAAACTTAGAAACATTAATAGGAAAAGCTATTATAAATGATGAAATAAAATTTAATAGTATTATTACTATAGATGTTAATAATAACAAATTATATATAGAGAATTAAAATTCTCTATTTTTTCTTGAATAATAAAAAAAAATATGCTAATATAAATGTAAATTATTTTTTGAAAGAGTATATATATAATTATTAATAGAGAAAATGTGGTTGGTGAAAACATTTAATAAAAGTATATAGAAGACATCAAATTAAAGATAAATCGTATATCTGCGTTAAAGATTAAAGGTAGTTAAATCTATAAAATAAGGTGGCACAGCGATTAATTCGCCCTTATAATTATAGATTTTTTATGTATTTAGGAGGGTTTTTATGGAAGAAAGATATATGGCAGTATTATATGAAAAAAATCAATTAAGTGATAATTTATATAGTTTTAAAAGAATAGGTGTAATAACAAACGGATACATTAATTTAACTGATGAATTTGATGAATTAACTTATTATAATGATGGACAAAAAATAACATTGCAAAGTTTAGAATGTCCATACTTTGTTATATCAGAAGAAAAATATTGTTATGGATATCCTATGTTAATTTCTATGTTAGAAGAAATGTATGGAAAAGATTTAAGTATAGAAGAAATTGCATGTAGGTATTTAGATGATATAAGTCCAATATTAACAATAGGATATTATGATGAGGAAATGGATTCAATAAAAATATTGACTTCAAATGAAAAAGTATTAAAAGAAGTAAAAGATACAGATGATTTATTTAGAGAATATAGCATATCATATGATAGTGATGGTGATCAAATAATATCTTTTACTAAAAGTGATTTAAAAAAAATAAGTGAAATTATAAAAGAAAAGAAATATGAATATTTAGATGAAGAAATAAATAAAGTCATAAAAAGTATTAATGAAGCAAATGATAAAGTATATCAGATGTTTGGAATTAAAACAGAAAAAATAGAAGAACAAGAAGAAATAGAAGAAAATAAAGATTTAACTAAAACTTTAGATGAATTAAATAAATTAATAGGATTAGATAATATAAAAAAAGAAATTCTAAAACTACAAAGATATTTAAGCTTTAGAAAAAAAGTAGAAAATAATTTAACATTAGAAGAACCAAATCTGCATATGTTTTTTACAGGTAATCCAGGAACAGGAAAAACAACAGTAGCTAGAATAATAGGTAAATTATACTATAATATGGGTTATATAAAAAAAGATACATTTGCTGAGATAACACCAAGAGAATTAATTGCTGGATATGTAGGTCAAACAGCAATTAAAACAGATAGATTTATAAAGAAAAATAAAGGTGGAGTAATTTTTATTGATGAAGCATATGTATTTTCATCAGATGCACAAGAATTTGCAGATGAAGCATTAGTAGAAATATTAAAAGAATTAGAAAACCATGAAACAGTATTTATATTTGCTGGTTATAAAGATGAAATGGAAAAATTTATGAAGATAAATCCTGGACTTTCATCAAGAATAGGATATTATTTAGAATATGAAGATTATACAGAAAAACAATTATTAGAAATTTTTAATAAAAAAGCTTTAAAAATGGGATTTAAAGTAGAAGAAGAATTAAAAGAAAAAATACTAAGAGAAGTAAGAATAGCAAAAGAAAGTAAAAATTTTGGTAATGGAAGATATATAGATAAATTACTAGAAAAAATAATATTAGAACATGCATCAAATACAGAAAATATAGAAGATATAGAAAAATTAAAAACCTTATCAAAAGATGATTTAACAGAAGATGTTATAAATTCATTATTATTTAAACAAAAAGTAAAAAAATTAGGTTTCTAGGGGGATTTTATGAAAAAAAAGTATTGTGCTATTTTAATGGAAAAAATAGTATTAGAAGAGGGCATATATAACTTATATAAACCATTGTGTTCTATAGTAGGAGAAATAGAACATAATAGATTAATAAAAGAAAATGGAAATCAAATACCATCAATAGAATTAATAGAAAGTGAAAATAAATATTGCTTTGATAATGAAATAGTTTTAGAAGGATTAGATAAATTTTATGATTCAAGTATTTATTCAAAAGAAGAACAATTAGAAAAATATTTTGAAGATTATAGTAGGATAATTTATATAACAGAATATAATTATAAAATAGGAAAATTAGATATACATCAAATAGATTTAGAAAATTTAAAAGAAGAAAAAGAAATAAATTATGAATTTTTCAAAAACTTAGATAATAAAACAGATTATATAAAAATGAAAGAAAATATAACAAGACTACTTAATATATATGATGAAAAATACAGTGTAGAAAGTCACGAAAAAAAACAAAAAGAATTAGAAGATATTTTTAAATTAGAAACAAAAAGCTTAGATATAAAATACTTATATGATGAAACAAGAAAAGTAGTAAAAGGACAAGATCATGTAATAAGAGATATTTTAACATCCATTCAAATAGATGAATATGCTAAAAGGCCAAGTGAGAGAAACAGATGTTTAATAGTAGGAAAAACAGGAACAGGAAAAACAGAAATAATTAGAACTATAGGAAAATTAGTAGATAGACCATTTATAAGAACAGATTCAACGCAAATAACAGTAGCTGGATATGTTGGAGGAACAATAGAGGGTAATATACTAGCACCTCTTTTAGCATTAGCAAAAGGAAATTTAGAAATTGCTGAAAGAGGAATAGTCGCACTAGATGAAATAGATAAAAAAGGAAGTTCAAGTAATGATGATGTAGCTGGTAGAGGAGTATTAAATTCTTTATTACCATTTCTAGATGGAACAGAATTTAATGTAAAATATAACAATAGAACTTATCGCTTTGATACATCAAAATTATCTATATATGCTCTAGGAGCATTTACTAATATTTTAGAATATAAAGATAAAAGTATAATAGGTTTTAATAATACAAAAGAAAAACAAAATAGAAATTATACATTAGATGATTTTACTAAAATAGGTATGATGCCTAATGAGTTTATAGGAAGATTTCCTATATTATCAATAATGAATGATTTAGATGAAGATACATTAATAGAAATATTAACAAGTTCAATAAATAGTCCATTATTATTTTATAAAAACTTCTTTAAAGATAATTATAATATAGAATTTAATTATACAGATGAATATATAAAAAAGGTCGCAGAGAAAAGTATTTTACTTGATACAGGAGCAAGATCATTAAAAAGAATAATAGAAGAATCTATTAATGAACTAAGATGGCAAATAATGACAAGTAATAGTAAATATAGAGAAGTAATATTAACAGATGAAACTATAAATAACCCTAAGATATATAAATTAAAGTAGAAATTTGATATAATAAATAAGGAGTGATAGTATGATACAAAAGCCAAAAGGAACATATGATGTTTATAAAGAAAATAATAAAGAAATAAAATATATAGAAAAATTAATAGAAGCGTTAATGGATAAATATAACTATGAATATGTGAGAACACCACTTTTTGAAGCAAGTGAACTATTTCATAGAGGTGTAGGAGAAACAAGTGATATTGTTTCTAAAGAAACATATGATTTTAAAGATCGTGGAGATAGATCTATGACTTTAAGACCAGAAGGAACAGCTGGAGTAGTAAGAAGTTTTATTGAAAATAAAAGATACGCTGACCCTAATATTCCTGTAAAAAATTGGTATTATGGTCCTATGTATAGATACGAAAGACCACAATCAGGAAGATTTAGAGAATTTTATCAATTTGGTGTAGAAGTATTTGGATCAAACGATCCAATGTTAGATGCAGAAATAATAAGTATACCTGTAAATTTATATAAATTAATAGGTCTTAAAGGTATAAAAGTAAGTATTAATTCATTAGGTGATATAGAATCAAGATTAAAATATAAAGAAGCATTAATAGAACATTTTAAACCACATATAGATGATTTATGTGATGATTGTAAAAATAGATTTTTAAAAAATCCTTTAAGAATACTAGATTGTAAAATAGATCATGATAAAGAATGTATGAAAAATGCTCCTAAAATAATAGATTATTTAAATGAAGAATCACTTAATCATTTCAAAAAAGTACAAGAATATTTAGAAGTAATGGAAATAGATTATAAAGTAGATCCTAATATTGTTAGAGGATTAGACTATTATACAAATACAGTATTTGAAGTAGAAGCAGATATAAATGGATTTGGAAGCAATAATGTATTATGTGGTGGAGGAAGATATAATGGTTTAGTAGAAACACTAGGTGGACCAAAAACAGCTGCTGTTGGATTTGCTTTAGGACTTGAAAGACTATTAAATGCTATAAAAGCAGAAAATATAAAAATAGAAGATAATGGCTTAGATATATATATAATACCAATGAGTGAAAATGAAAAAGAATATTCTTATAAACTATGTCAAGATTTAAGAATGAATGGATTTAAAACAGATATAGATTATATGAATAGAAATATTAAAGCAAATTTTAAACAAGTAGATAGATTAAATCCAAAATATATAATAATAATTGGAGAAGAAGAAATAAATAGCAAAATATTAACAGTCAAAGAAAATTTAAATAAGAAAGAATATAAAGTAAAAGAAGAAGAAATATTAGATTTTTTAGATGAAAAAATAGAAGAGGAAGATATATGAAAAAAATATATGTAAATGAATTGAATAACTATATAGATAAAGAAATAGAATTTAGTGGTTTTATTGATACTATAAGAGATAAAAAATGGGTAATGTTTGTAATTTTAAGAGATAGTACAGGTAAAGTACAAATGACTATAGAAAAAAGTGAAGAACAAAACAAAGAATTACTTGAAATAATGAATGATATAACTGTTGAAAGTACAGTAAAAATAACAGGAAAATTAACAAAAAATGAAGCAGTAAAATTAGGAGGAATAGAATTAATACCAACTAAAATAGAAGTTACTAGTAAAGCTTTAAATTTACCATTTGATTATAATAATTTAGAAGGAGTTAATATAGATACAAGATTAGATTATAGATGGATAGATTTAAGAAATGAAAAAAATATGTTAATTCGTCAAATAGAATCAACAATGGTACAAGCTATGAGAGAATATCTATATCAAAATGATTTTACAGAAATTCATACTCCAAAATTAATAGGAGCAGCTTCTGAATCAGGTAGTGAAGTATTTGAAGTAAAATATTTTGATAGAAAAGCATATTTAGCTCAATCTCCACAATTCTATAAACAAATGGCTATGGCAGCAGGAATGTCTAAAATATTTGAAGTAGCTCCTGCATTTAGAGCTGAAAATTCAAATACAAATAGACATGCTACTGAATTTACTTCATTTGATTTAGAATTTTCATATATAGATTCTTATGAGGATGTAATGGATTTAGAAGAAGACCTACTTATAGCTGGTCTTTCAAAAGTAAAAGAAAAATATGGTGAAAAAATAAAAGAAGTATTTGATAAAGAAGTAATAATACCAACTAAGCCATTTCCAAGAATAAAACTTAAAGATTTATATCAAGAATTACATGAAAGATATGATTTTGAAATACCAACAGAAGATATTGGTGATATGAATGCTGAGGCAGAAAAATTAACATATAAATTTGCTTTAGAAAAATATAATAGTGAATTTATTTTTATAGTAGGATATGCAGCTACCAAAAGACCATTTTATCATATGAGAAATGAAGATGGAGTACTTCAAGGATATGATTTAATATGGAGAGGTACAGAAATAACAAGTGGTGCACAAAGAGAACATAGATATGATGAATTAGTTAAAAATGCTAATGAAAAAGGACTTAAAGAAGATGTTAAATTTTATCTAGAATTCTTTAAATATGGTTGCCCACCACATGGTGGATTCGCAATAGGAATTGATAGACTTACAATGTTATTATTAGGATTAACAATAAAAAATGCACAATTTATCTTTAGAGGACCAAATAGATTAGATCCTTAAAGTAAAGATATAGTTTAAAAATGAATTTATAAAAAAGTATATAAGTTCATTTAAAAAACTATATTTTTTTATATAACTTTAGTATTGAAAGCATAAATGAGATAACAATTTTTATAATTAAATATTAAAATAAGAAGTTTTCTTATTTTTTTGTATTAAATAAAAAAATATCATCATAATAAAATAGGTGATAAAATGAAAAATAAAAGTATATGGAGTGATACAAAAATAAATAAGAATTATAAAGAACTTTCTTCTGATATAAAAACAGATATATTAATAATAGGTGGAGGAATAACAGGTATAAATATTCTTTATAATTTGAAAGATGAAGATGTTATACTAGTAGAAAGAAATAAAATAGGAAGTGGAGTAACACTAAATACTACTGGTAAATTAACATATTTTCAGGATAATATATATAATAATATAATTAAAAATTATGATGAAAAAACAGCTTCATTATATTTAAAATCACAAATAGAAGCAATAGAAATTATAAAAGAAATAATAAATAATAACAATATTGAATGTGATTTTACAAAAACAAAATCATATGTTTTTACAGATAAAAAAGAAGATATAGAAAATATTAAACTATTAAAACAATTTCTAGAAAAAAATAATATTAAAGTATATGAAAATGATATGAAAGTACTTAAATATTTATATTCAATTAGTGTAGATGATACTTATCATTTTAATCCAATTAAATATATAGATAGATTACTTAATTTAATAGATAAAAATAAAATATATGAAAATACAAATATAATAGATATAAAATATAAAGATGATAAATATATATGTAGTACAAAAACTAATAAAATAATAGCTAATAAAATAGTTTTAGCAACTCATTATCCATATTTTATATATCCATATTTTTTTCCATTAAAATGTTTTTTAGAAAAATCATATTTAGTTTCATTTAAAGAAAAAATAGATAATATATCTTTAATTAGTTATAATAAACCTACAACATCAATGAGAAACTATAAAGATAATGTTATATATTTAAGCGAAACACATGGTTTATGTAATGAAGTAGATGATAAAACGCATTTTAATAATCTATTAAATAAAATAGATAAAAAGCCAGATTATATATGGAGTAATATAGATATTATAACAAATGATTATATACCATATATTGGATATATGAAAAAAGATTTTTTAATTTCAACTGGTTATAATACATGGGGAATGACTAATAGTGTTTTAAGTGGAAAAATAATAAGTGATTTAATACATAATAAAAAAAATGAATATGTTAAGTTATTTGATCCAAAAAGATCTAAGAAAAAACTAAGAATATTAAGTGATACTTTTAGTACATTAAAGGGATATTATGAAGGTTTTACAAATAAAAATAGTAAGATTAAATATACAAAAATAAATGGAATAGATGCTATGATTTATAAAGAAGATGATAAAGAATATATTGTAAAAAGAAAATGTCCACATGCTAAATGTAATCTACTTTTTAATGAAGAAGAATTAACTTTTGATTGTCCATGCCACGCATCAAGATTTGATTTAGAAGGAAATGCTATAAAAGGACCAAGCAAGTATAATATTAAAATAAAAAAGGATAAATGATTATCCTAATGCAACATCTAAAATCATCATAATTGAAAAGCCAATTAAACTAAATAAGGCCATAAGGTCTTTTCTTTTATTTGTTTGACTTTCTGGAATTAATTCCTCTATAACAACATATATCATAGCACCTGCTGCAAAAGCAAGTAAAAATGGTAATAAAAGTCTTACTTTTAAAACTAATAAAGCTCCAATTACACCTGAGATTGGTTCTACTATACCACTTAATTGACCAATAAAGAAAGATTTTTTTCTACTCATTCCTTCACGTCTTAAGGGTACACTTACAGCAGTTCCTTCTGGAAAATTTTGAAGCCCAATACCAAGCGCAAGTAAAGAACAAGAGCCAAGCGTAACACCATCTAATCCATATTTTAAAGAACCAAAAGCAACTCCTACAGCTAAACCCTCTGGAATATTATGAAGTGTTATTGAAATAATTAACATTAAAGATCTCTTAAAACTTGATTTTTTCTTTACTTTTTTCATTTTTTTATCAAATATTAAAAATACTTTATCTCCTATAAAAAGGAGTAAACCACCACTAAAGAATCCTAAGAAAGCTATTAGCCAAGCAATCATGTTTAAATTTTCTGCCATTTCAATAGAAGGCGATAGAAGTGACCAAAATGATGCTGCAATCATAACTCCTGCAGAAAATCCAAGCATTGCATCCATTACATTTTTATTTACTTTTTTAAAGAAAAAAACAATACTAGCACCCATAGCTGTTACACCCCAAGTAAATAATGTAGCAATCAAAGCCTCTATAGTATGATCTAGATTACTAAGATAATTAATCATGAAATCAACCCCTATTTTAAAATATGTGCTTTTTTACTAAAAGTATGGGCTACCTTGACAAAAATATTTATTTGATTATAATAAATGAAACAGGAGGGGTAATATGGCTAATTACTATTTAACTGTTGATAAACAAAAAATAATAGAATTTAATAAAATACCTAATTTTAATAACTTAAAATATAAATCTTTAATTGATATAGTAGAATTTACAAGTTACTTTAGAGATGAAACACACTTAAAAGAAACACTTTTAAATTATAAATTAATAAAAGAAACAGAATTTAATAAACGATTATCCATTATTTATAATTATAATAAAGAAGTAAAAACTTTAATGTATGGATTAACATATGAAGATGATAAAAAATATTTTGATATTGAATACATAACATATTATTTAAAATCAAAGAAAAATGATTATGTTTTCCTAGAAAAACTATGTAATCGTTATAGAAATAGTTATTTACAAGGAACTAATATTATTTTAATTAGAAATTATCTTAACTATGTAAAATTTAATAGAGAAATAGAAAGAGAATTAGAAGAAGAATTTGATGAAACAATAAATTCATTTATTAAACTAGAATTATTTAGTTACGATAAAAAAAATAAAACTTATAAGCTAAAATATAAAAGTTTAAGAGATTTAGCTATGTTTATAGCTTATAACCAAAGAAAAGAAGAACAAGAAGAAATAAAAAAATATCAAAAAATAGAAAAACAAGAAAAGATAAAAAAAGATGAAAAAGTAGATAAACCAAAAGTAAAAGTAAAAAAGAAAAACAAAGATATAGATGGTCAAATGTCATTTGAAGATATGGGATGGATTTAATATTTATTAAATAAAATAAAAAAAGCTAGAATAAAGTTAATGAAGTTGTAAGATAAAAGTGTACACAAAAAAAGTGTATACTTTTATTTTTGATATAATTTAATAAAGGAGATGATAAATATGTCACGTGGGAGACCAAATGGCGGAAAAAATAAATGTTGGACAAAAGAAGAAAAAGA
>JAGBES010000010.1 GCA_017936845.1 Bacilli bacterium | reverse complement strand
TTAACACTTTATCGTGCGAGTATAGAAACTCCAATAGTAATTCGTTAACCAATCCTCTTACATCATAGTAAAAAAGTCTGTAATTATCAATCAAATACATGATATAATAATTACAGATTTATAATACCAAATAGTAATTTGAGAGTGATGTTTATGAAAAGTAATTAAATTACAATTTAAAGGTGATAATAATGGATAAAATAGAAAAGATTATAAAAAATACAAATGAAAAAAATCAAGAAAAAGTTGATTGGACAAAAGCTTGGAGTACTAAATATGAAGTATTAAAAACATATCAAAAAGAAGTAGATATTTCAAAATATTCAAAAGAAATTAGAAAAATGTTTAATGAGTTACAAAAAGATTATGGGTATAGCAAGTTAGATGCAATGTTAGTTTTAAAAGATATTCTTGCTCATGAATATCTTGATAATAAAAAGAATTAATAATATTTTAATATTATAGAAGTTAGGAGAATAAAAATGATAGAAATTAAAAATGTAAGTAAAACCTATAATGGAGAAAAAAAAGCTATAAAAAATATTAGCTTTGATATAAAAGATGGTGAAATATTTGCATTCATTGGACATAATGGTGCAGGAAAAACTACTATGATTAAATCTTTAGTAGGAATATTAGATTTTGAAGAAGGAGATATTTTTATTAATAATAAATCAATAAAAAAAGATCCTATTAATTGTAAATTAGAAATGGCTTATGTTCCAGATAATCCAGATCTTTATGAAAATATGACAGCAATTGATTTTATAAACTTTGTATGTGATATGTATAAAATAGATATAGAAGTTAGAAAAGAGAATATCAAAAAATATGCAGCTATGTTTGAAATTGAAGATAAATTAAATAATGATATTTCTTCATTTTCTCACGGTATGAAACAAAAAGTTGCTTTAATAGCCGCACTAGCACATAATCCAAATGTATTAATAATGGATGAACCTTTTGTTGGATTAGATCCAAAAGCTGTATTTGATATTAAAAATATAATGAAACAAATGACTAAAGAAGGAAAAACAATATTTTTTTCAACTCATATTTTAGATGTAGCAGAAAAATTATGTGATCGAGTAGCAATAATAAAAAATGGTGAAATTGTAAAAATAGGTAAAATGAAAGATATTAAAGGAGATTCTTCTTTAGAAAAAGTCTTCCTTGAGTTAGGAGAAAAATAATGAAAACGTTTTCTTTGTTAAAAGCTGTACTTAGTCAAGATATGAATATGTTTAAATATTCAACTAAAAAAAATTCAAGTAAATTAAAAAAGACATTATTTCCAATATTGCTTTTCCTATTGGTGTGTTTTTCATTTGGCTATTATGCCTATATGATTACTAAAGAATTAGCGCCTTTTAATTTAACATATATATGCTTAAGCATGTTTATAATTCTTGTTACCGTAATGACTTTTATATCAGGAATATATAAATCACAAGGTATATTATTTGAATCAAAAGATAATGATTTATTATTTTCACTTCCAATTAAAAAATCTCAAATATTATTTGTTAGAATATTTAAATTATTACTTTTTGAATTTATATATAACTTAATGTTTTTATTACCAGCCTTTGTAATATTTATATATTTTGAAAGTCCAAATATCAGTTTTTACTTTATATCATTATTAATGATTATATTAGTTCCAATTATTCCAACAGTTTTATCAAGTATATTAGGTTATATAATTAAAGTAACATCTTCTAAATTTAAAGCTAAAAAAATAATTCAGACATTGCTTTCAAGTATAGTATTTTTAGGAATATTTTATTTAAGTATGAATTTAGAAAGTTTTATACAAGATATTGCTTCTAATGCAACAAGTATAAATGATATGCTTACAAAAATATATTATCCACTTGGATTGTATATAGATTTAATTTTTAAATTTGATTTATTAAAATTAATAAAATTAGTTTCAATAAATGTTTTACCTCTTATAATATTTATTTTAATAGGAGAAAAATTATATTTTAAAATAATATTTAATTCAAAAGAAGAAATTATTAAGAAAAAAATAAATGTAAAAAAAGAATTAAATATAAAAAGAAAACCAATTATTTCACTTGCTAGAAAAGAATTAAAAAGATATTTTTCATCACCTATATACATGTTTAATACATCATTTGGACTTATATTATGTTTAATTGTACCAATATATATGTCTTTAAAAGGAAGTAGTATTCTTGATAATATTTTATCTAATTTTGGTATGACATCTGATTTATCAATTCATACAATGTTTTATTTCTTTATATTATTTGTATGTTCAATGACTTCTATATCATCATCAAGTATTTCATTAGAAGGAAAAACAATTAATATTACAAAGAGTTTACCTATAAAAGAAGAAGTAATTTTAAAATCAAAAATATTAACTTGTTATTTAATAGAATTACCATTTATAATAATTGGTGAAATTATCTTCTTTATAAAATTTAGACCAAATATATACTATTTTATATTAATAACATTACTTGGTTTTTTAATGATTTTATTAACAGCATGTATTGGATTAATTGTTAATTTAAAATATCCAAAAATGAATGCATCAAATGATACAGAAGTTGTAAAACAAAGTATGAGTTCTATGGTTTCTGTATTTATTGGTATAGGAATATTAGTAGGTAGTATTTTTATAATTGTACTTTTAAGTGATTATCTAAATTTAGATTTAATACTAGGTTTACATATCGTTTTAATTACTATAATTTCTATAATTTTATATTATATTTTAATGAAATTTGGAGTAAAAGAATATAGAAAAATAAATGTATAAAAAGACTAAAAAAAGTCTTTTCTTTTTGTTATTTTTTAAGTTTATAAAGTTGATTTTTTCTGATATAATTAGTTCGTAAAAAAAATTTGAATGTGATATATGTATAGAAAGGAATATTTTATGGATATAATAGGTACTAGTATTGGATTAAATTAATGAATGGTAAAATTAAACCTAAAAAAAGAGTTTTTTAACAACTGTTGTATTGATAATTTTTATATTATTATTAATTGCCTTTTTTATCGCTTTTTTATATGGAATAATTAATATGAATATTGAATATATGTTCTTTGGTGGTATTTCAGTGCGGGGAATTAGTTATTTATTATTAATTTCAGCATATACAAAAAATCAAAATAATTATTATATAAAAGTTAAGAATGAAAATTCATTTGAAGGATTTGAACTTTACTATAAGAAAAAAAGAATTAAAAGAAAATCTTGATTTATATAATACTCAGCTTTCTATAATTAATTATTTATTGGAGGAAAATAATATGAAAAATGAAATATTTATTAAGGAAATACCAAGTTATGTAATTTATTATCGTGATGGAGTAATATCTGATTTTAGTAAAATATCAGAATTTGCTCTTGCTTCAGGAACAGAATGTATAAAAGCAAATCCAAATTTAAAATGTGTAACACCAAATTATTGTTATATTAGTTATTTAGATGGAGAATATAAAGAAAAAGATATTAAAATTAGATATGCTGAAGCTGTAGAAAAAGAAGGTAAAGAAACAGATAGAGTAAAATTTATGAAAACAGAACCTACTAAAGCAGTATGTATTTATCATAAAGGATCTTATAATAATTTAAGAGATTCTTATAATATTATTTTAAAATATATTGAAGATAATGGATATGAAATAATAGATAATGTGCGTGAATGTTATATAGATGGTTGTTGGAATAAAAATAATGAAGATGATTATTTAACAGAAATAGAGTTTCCAGTAAAAAAAGATAATAATTATATAGATGAAGAAAATTAAATTAATAATTGATTTAAAAGTTCTCATCTTTTTTTATTTTTTTTTAAATAAATATTGAATAAAATTTAAGATATGATATAATAAAAAACAATTTTAAAGGAGGCAAAATTATGATTAAGACAGATTTACCAGTAATCATATTAAAAGGGATTGTACTTTTGCCAAATAATGACATAAGATTAGAATTTGAAAATGATTTAAGCAAAAATATTATTGATGTTGCTGAGTTATTTCATGATAATAAAATACTAATAGTAAGTAAAGAAGATCCATTAGAAGAAAGTATGGATTTAAAAGAACTTCCAAATATTGGAGTTATTGCTAAAATAAGCCATAAAATAGAATTACCAAATGGTAAGACTAGATTAATAATAACGGGAATAAAAAGAGCCTATGTACATGAATATTTAAATTTAAATAAAAAAGATGATATCTTAGAGTCCATAGTATCAGAAATAGAAGTAGAAAAAATAGAAAGTAAAGAAGAAGAAGCTTTAATAAAAAAACTTTATCGTGAGTTAGAACATTATACTAAAACAATACCATACATATCAAATGGATTTTTATCACTCATAGTAAATATGACTAGCTTAGATAAAATGACAGATATAGTAGTTCCTTATTTACAAATAACACAAAGTAGAATGTTAGAGTATTTATATCAAGAAAAGTCTATTGAAAGATTAAAAATGATAATAAAAGATATTTATATGGAAACAGAAAATTTCTATATAGAAAAAGAGATAGATACAAAAATAAAAGAAGATTTAGATGAAAATCAAAGACAATTTATATTAAAAGAAAAAATTAAAATGATAAAAAAAGAATTAGGAGATACTAGTTTAAAAGAAAATGAAATAAATAAAATAAAAAATAAATTAAAAAAATTAAAATTAGATAAAAAAATAAAAGAAAGAATAGAAGAAGAATTAACTAAATATGAAGCTTTACCAGAAACATCACCTGAAATGAATGTTTCAAGAAATTATATAGAGTGGCTATTAAATATTCCTTGGAATACTTATACAAAAGATAATGATAATTTAGAAGATATACAAAATAAATTAAATGAATCACATAGTGGTTTAGAAGAATTAAAAGAAAGATTTATAGAATATATAGCAATAAGAAGAAGAACAAATAATTTAAAAAGTCCAATAATATGTTTAGTAGGACCTCCTGGAGTAGGAAAAACGTCTTTTGTTTATTCACTAGCTAAGGCATTAAATAGAAATTTTGTGAAAATATCAGTAGGTGGAGTTAATGATGAAGCAGAAATAATAGGACATAGAAGAACTTATTTGGGTTCAAACCCTGGTAGAATAATAAGTTCACTAAAAAAAGCTAAATCCATGAATCCAGTATTTTTAATAGATGAAATAGATAAAATGACAAAAGATCAAAAAGGAGATCCTGCAAGTGTATTATTAGAAGTATTAGATCCAGAACAAAATAAGTATTTTAGTGATAATTATATAGAAGAAGAAGTGGACTTATCTAATATAATGTTTGTAACAACAGCTAATTATATTGAGAATATTCCAGAACCATTAAAAGATAGATTAGAAATAATTGAAATGTCAGGATATACTGAATATGAAAAATTAGAAATAACAAAACAATACTTGATACCTAAAATATGTACAGAACATGGAATAAAAGAAAAAAATATAGAAATATCAGATGAAGTAATTTTAAAAATAATAAACGGCTATACAAAAGAATCAGGAGTTAGAGAATTAGAACGAATATTAGCAAAAATAATAAGAAAAATTGTAACAAAACTAATTGAAAAAAAAATATCTATTAATAAATTTATAATAGATTTAGAAAAAGTAAAAGAATATTTAGGTAATCCAATATATGATAATACTAATATAAAAGAAAGTATAGGAGTTGTTAATGGACTTGCATATACTTCATATGGTGGAGATGTTATTCAAGTAGAAGTAAATTATTTTAAAGGAAATGGTTCACTTATATTAACAGGTTCACTTGGAGATGTAATGAAAGAAAGTGCTAAAATAGCTTTAGACTATATAAAAGCAAATTATAAAAAATTTGATATAGATTATAAAATATTTAAAGAAAATGATATTCATATCCATGTGCCAGAAGGTGCAATAAAAAAAGATGGTCCAAGTGCTGGAATAACAATTACAACAGCTATTATAAGTGCTTTAACTAATAAAAAAGTTTTATCTTCTGTTGCTATGACAGGTGAAATAACATTAAGAGGAAATGTTTTAAAAATTGGTGGTTTAAAAGAAAAAAGTATTGGAGCTTTAAGAAATAAAATAAAAAAAATAATAATACCAAAAGATAATATTAATGATATAGAAAAATTACCGATAGAGGTAAAAGAAAATATAGAATATATATCAGTAGATAACTACATAGAAATATTTAATTTATTATGGAGGTAATTTATGAATGAACAGGAATTAAACTTTGCATTATATTTTAATAGAATAACAATAGAGGCTATGCTTTTTGAGGAAGATCTTTCTATTGATATAGAAGCTATGCTTTTTGAAAAAGACTTTTTAATCAATAATACACAAATAAATTTAATAGTGATTGAAGAAATTTTAGAAGAAGTAAGTTATGGTCATTATCCTAAAATATTTCTTGAAAACTTAAAAAAACTTATAAATGGATTAAAACGATTCAATAATTCTAAAATAGAAGATATAGTTAAAAAATATGAACAAATAAAAAATATAGAAACAGATGAAAATGTTTATTTATATGAGGCAATCTATAAAGTTATGGATTCAACTTATTTAAAATATTTAAATTATATATCACTAGATAAAGAAGCATTAAAAGATTCTATAAGATTTGATAGTGTAACTATAAATACTTTAATAGATAATAATATGGAAATATTAGAAACAGAATTATATATATATTCAATAAAAAAATTCTTAATTGAATTTCCAGAAATGTTTTTAGATAAAAATATAAATAAGAGAGCATTAGAAATATTAGAAAAAAATAAAAATATAAAAGACTCAGAAAGATTAATTTATAAAATAAAACATATAAAAAAATTTATGGAAAATAATTTTAATTTAATGATTTATAAATCATTATATGAATATATTTTATTACAAAATATGCTTAATAATAATAGAATTTTAAATGATAATATAGATAAAATAAATAGTGATATAATAGAAAATTTGTACATGATAATAGATGAAGATTTAATAAAAGATGAAAAAAATAAAAATACTGCTTATACAGTAATAAATAAATATAAAGAAAAAGAAATAAAAAAACTAGATGAAAAAGAAAAAAAAGAATTTATAGAAAAAATTAATAATTATATAGGAAAACTAAATTTAATTAGTGAATATAATGATGATATAATTATATCAGAATATGTTACAAGACTAGATGGTATAAATAAAGTTAAATATTTATTTAATCTATTAGATTTAGATTTATTAATTATAAAAGATTTACAAATAATTAATTTATATATGTTTGATGAAGAAAAATACATAGAAAAAAGAGAAGAAATAAATCATAAGGATATATATTTAAGTATAAATAAATTTTTAAAATTAGCTCCGTCTATTTTTGATGATGAAACAATATATAGAAGAACTATTGAATTATTAGATAATAATGATTTAAAAACTAAAAAAGTAAAAAATAAGGTAAAAAAAATATACAAAGGAAGATAAAGTAATAATTTATCTTCTTTTTCATATATTTTAGTGATTGGAGGATAAGAATGAAAAAGATAATTCCATTTAAGAAAGATATTATATTTAAAACTAATTTATCAGAAATAACTAGTATATCACTGGAAAATACACTTAAAATAGAAGATAAAACATTGTCTGGTAGTTTTATAATAAGTGGAGATTATAAAATTACTGAAGAAAGTAAAGATACAGAAAAATTTTTATATGACTTACCATTTAATATAGTTTTTGATGATAAGTATGATTTAAGTAATTCTATTGTTGATATAAATGATTTTTATTACGAAATAGTAAACGATAGTGTTTTATCTATTAATATAGAAGTGTTAGTTGATAAAATAGAAGAAATATTAATAAATGAGGAGGATGTAATTTTGGAGACAGTTGAAGATAAAAGATGTATAGAAGAGGAAAATGAAGTAATAGAAAAAAAAGAAGAAAAAAGAGAAACAAATATAAATTTATTTGATAATATAAGTATAGAAGAAACTTATAGTACATATAAAATATATATTGTAAGAGAAAATGATACAATTGAATCAATTATGGAAAAATATAATATAAAAAAGGATGCTTTAGAACTTTATAATGATCTTACAGAATTAAAATTAGGTGATAAAATTATAATACCTGTTTTATATGAAGGAAATTAATGAATTAATTAGAAAATATGAATTAAAACCAAATGGATATATAAAAAAAGGTAAAGCATTAGTAGTAAAAACTAAAGATAAAAATATTATAATAAAAAAAAAACAAGATGAAAATGAAATATATAAATATTTAAATTCAAGAAGTTTTAGATATTATCCTAAAATAATTAGTGAAGATGGTAATTATAGAATAACTGAGTATATCGATGATATAGAAATGCCTAAAGAACAAAAAATGTTAGATATGATAGATTTAGTTAGTTTACTTCATTATAAGACTACTTATTATAAAGAAGTAGATGAGGATGATTATAAAAAAATATATGAAGATGTTATGGGAAATATAGAATATTTAAATAGTTATTATTTAGATTTAATAACTATAATTGAAAGTAAAGTATATATGAGTCCTAGTGAGTTTTTATTAGCATTTAATATATCAAAAATATTTGCTTCATTAAACTATTGTCAAGCTAAAATAAAAGAGTGGTTATCTATAATAGATGAAAAGAAAAAACAAAGATTTGTTGTTCTTCATAATAATCTTGAAATAGATCATTATATTAGAAATAATGAACCTTATTTAATAAGTTGGGATAAAGCAAAAATAGATATTCCAATATTTGATTTATATAAATTATATAAAAGATATTCATTAGACTATGATTTTGAGCCTATATTAAAAAAATATGAAATGAATTACCCTTTGCTTGAAGAAGAAAAAATTTTATTTTTTGTATTAATAACATTACCAGATAAAATAGAATTTAATAAAAGTGAATATGAAAATACAAAAATAGTTGGTAAACAAATAGATAATTTATATAAAACAGAAAAATTAATTGAAGAATATTCTAAGACAAAAAAAGAATACATAAGTAGTTAATTATTCATTTGGTATAAAAATCACCTATTTTATAAAATAATTATAAGGAGATAAAATGGATAAAGAGATAAACGATTTATTAGATAAAATAGATAATAAAAGTAGAGAAGAACAAATAAAATATTTAAAAAATTTTTCTAACATGTTAATTGAAAATCAAGAAAAAATAGAAAATGGTTTTATTGTAGGAACTTTTATATCAGGATATGGGTTAGGATTATTATTAAATAACAATATATATTTATCACTTGGAATAATAGGAACGGGAGTTATAATTAGTATTTCATCTTCAAAAAAAAAGTTAAAGAAAAGAAAATGATTCTTTTCTTTTATTATCTAGTTTTTTAAGCTATTTTTTGGTACAATATTAAAAGGTGATAAAATGTTTGAAAATTTAGGAGATAGATTACAAAATGCCTTAGATAAAATTAAAGGATATGGAAAAATAACAGAAAATAATATTGGTGATATGACAAGAGAAATAAGACTTGCCTTATTAGAAGCTGATGTTAACTATAAAGTAGTAAAAGAATTTATAAATAATGTAAAAGAAAAAGCCTTAGGAGAAGAAGTAAAAAAAAGTTTAAAACCAGGTGAAATGTTTGTAAAAATAGTAAAAGATGAATTAGTAGAATTATTAGGAGGAGAAAAACAAGAATTAAATTTAAATGGTAATCCAGCAACTTTAATGTTAGTTGGTCTTCAAGGTAGTGGTAAAACTACAACGATTGCTAAAATAGCCAATTATTTAAGAAAAAATTATAAGAAGAAACCTCTACTAGTAGCTTGTGATATTTATAGACCAGCAGCCATTGAACAATTAAAGCAATTAGGTCGTGAATTAAATATAGAAGTATATGAAGAAGGAAAAAATAATCCTACAGAAATATCTAATAATGCTATTAATTATGCTAAAGAAAATCATTTTGATTATGTTTTAATAGATACAGCAGGAAGACTTCATATTGATGAAGATCTTATGGTAGAACTTGAAAATATAAGTAATAATATTAATCCAGACGAGATATTATTAGTAATTGATAGTATGACAGGACAAGATGCTATAAATGTTATTGAAGGATTTAATAATAGGTTAAAACTTACAGGAGCTATTTTAACTAAATTAGATGGTGATACAAGAGGAGGAGCTGCTTTATCAATTAGACATTTAACTAATGTTCCAATTAAATTTATTGGTGTTAGTGAAAAAATGGATGGGTTAGAAGAATTTTATCCTGAACGAATGGCTAGTCGTATACTTGGTATGGGAGATTTGATGAGTATTGTTGAAAAAGCAGAATCTGTTATTGATCAAGATGAAGCTTATGATACTGCTAAAAAGATGCAAAAAGGTAATTTTGATTTGGAAGATTTTTTGAAAACTTTTAAACAGATAAAGAAATTAGGACCACTTGAAAATTTAATAAAATTAATACCAGGAGCTAAAAAAATGGGCCTTAATAATGTTAAGATAGACCCAAAAGATATAGCACATATTGAAGCAATAATATTATCTATGACTCCTTATGAAAGACGCCATCCAGAAATTCTTAAAGCAAGTAGAAAGCAAAGAATTGCTAAAGGTAGTGGAAGAAGTGTAGAAGAAGTAAACCGTCTTTTAAAACAATTTGAAGAAATGAAAAAGATGATGAAAATGATGAAAAATGGTAATATGAAAATGCCTTTCTAGGAGTTTACACATTCCTTTTTTTTTGTCCTTCATAATATAAACTAGATAAGGGGGAAATGATTATGTTTGGTAGAAAATGTTGTTGTAATAGACAAATGGGATTTGGTATGCCACAAATGAATTCTTGCTGTATGGAGCAACCAATTATTGAACCAACAATAAATAAATGTGTTGAAAAGGAATTTTATCATGAAGTACCACATGTATGCCCAATACACACTCATACTGTAAATAAACATATTTATAAACATACTTATACACCACAATATACATGTTCAGAAGAAGAACAAGTATGTAATATAGATTGTGGAAAATGTTCTGGATTTGTAGGACAATAATTTGTTTTATGACTGTTAGCATATAATTGTTAATAGTCTTTTTTTATCATCTTTTTTATACAAGTGTTTAAATAAAAATTGAAAAAGATTTTATGATATGTTATAATTATTTTGTTTGAAACTTGTAGATAGGTGGTAAAATGAAAAGATTTATAACTAATATAAAGAAATATTTTAAATATGCTGTATATTCAGCAAGAGCTGATTTAAAAAGTGAAGTAGCAGGATCTTATTTAAATTGGTTATGGTGGATATTAGATCCATTGTGTTTTATGATGATATATATATTTATAGCAGCTGTAGTATTTAAGTCATCAGAACCATATTTTCCTGTATTTATTTTTATAGGATTAACTGTATGGGATTTTTTCAATAAAACAGTAAATGCTAGTGTAAAAATAGTAAGTAATAATAGAGCAATTGTAACAAAAATATATATTCCTAAATATATACTTATTTTACAAAAATCGTTTGTTAATTTATTTAAAATGGCTATATCTTGGGGACTTGTATTTGTTCTTATGATAATATTTAAAGTGCCATTTACGATTAATTTTTTATGGTTTTTACCATTACTTATTATAATATATTTAGTAACGTTTGGAATATCTTGTATTTTACTTCATTATGGTATTTTTGTAGAAGATTTAGCTAATGTAACATCGCTTGCTCTTAGATTAGTATTCTATATGTCTGGTATATTTTATAATTTAGCAACTAAAGTACCAGAACCATTTAATAGTATATTATTAAGATGTAATCCAGTAGCATATATAATAAATGCATTTAGAGCAATTTTCTTAAGAGGACATTCACCATCAATTATAATGATGAGTGGATGGTTTATAGTTGGTATAATTTTAATAGCAATTGGTATTCATATAATACATAAATATGAAAATAGTTATGCGAAGGTGATATAATGAAAAAAGAAGCGGCAATAACAGTAAAGAATTTACACATAAGTTATAGAGGACTTAAGAAATTTTCAATAAAAAGATCACTTTTTAAAGGTGGAAAAAATTCTAAAGAAGTATTTGAAGCTGTAAAAGGAATATCATTTGAAGTAGAAAAGGGAAAAATATTAGGATTTATAGGTAAAAATGGTAGTGGTAAATCAACAACATTAAGAGCACTTGCTGGTATTTTTTCGCCAGATAAAGGAATAATAGATTTACATGGTAATAGTGTTTCACTACTATCTATAGGAGTAGGATTTCAACCTAAATTAACAGGTTATGAAAATATATATTTATCAGGAATGTTATTAGGTTTTTCTGAATCACAAATTAGAGAAAAAGAAAAAGAAATAATTGATTTTGCTGATATAGGTGATTTTATATATAAACCTGTAAAAACATATTCTTCTGGTATGCATTCTAAATTAGCATTTGCAATTACAGCTATTTTAGAAACTGATATTATGCTTATTGATGAAGTATTAAGTGTAGGGGATGCTGCATTTAAAGAAAAAAGTTATAATAAAATGAAAGAATTAATAAGTGATGAAAATAGAACTGTTGTTATAGTTTCACATAGTTTAGATACAATTAAAAATTTATGTGATGAAGTATTATGGTTACACAATGGAGAAATAAAAAAATATGGTGATCCAGAAGAAGTAATAGAAGAATATAAAGAATTTATGGAAACAAAATAAAAAGCTTTTAGGCTTTTTTATTTGTATATTTTAAATTTTCATTGGATATATTAAAAATTATACCTATCATTATCATATAACTAATTAAACTTGAACCACCATAACTTATAAATGGAAGTGTAATACCTGTAATTGGCATTAAACCATAAGTCATTCCAATATTTTGAAATTGTTGATATATAAGCATACCAACAATACCACTGATTACATATTTATTAATATTATTGTTAGATTTAATAGCAGTATTTATTAATTTTATATCAAAAAATGCTATTAAAATAAACAATAATAAACAACCTATAAGTCCAAAGTTGCTAGCAAATACGGCAAATATAAAATCTGTTTGAGGTTCTGGAAAATAAAGTGGAGTATTATTAAAACCATGTCCAAATAATCCAGCTGTACCAATTGCGATAATTCCGTTAGATAATTGATAGCCACTTCCATTAGACCAATCAAGTAATCTATCAATTCTAAGAAAAAAAGAAGTTCCAAATATTTTAACGAACAAATCTTGACTAATAAAATAAGTTGATAAAATAAAAACTAAAATAACAGCTATAAAACTTATAAAGAATATAAACCATCTATATCTTATACCTGATATAAAAAGCATTACTAAAGTAATTAAAAGATATATTAATACAACTCCGGTATCTGGCTCTAAAAAAGTTAAAATACTAGGAATTAATATAGTAATTCCTACTTTAAGTAAGAAAACAAATTCTTCTTTTATAGAAGGATTAGAATAGTTATTGTTAAAATCATCAATCATTTTACTAAGTGTTAAAATAAGGATTATTTTCATAAATTCACTTGGTTGAAATGTTCCTAATTTAGGAATAGAAAACCAACATTTAGCATTATTTATTTCTTTTCCAAATATGAGTAATAAAAATAAAGTAATATTACCTATTATATATAAAATCCAAATATATTTATAAATTTGTTTATTATTTAATTTCATTATAAAAAAAACGAAAACAAAACCAATAATATACCAGAATAATTGTTTATAAACTAAAGTATTCATAGATTTATCTAATAAACTTTGAGCACTATATATAGTTATTAAACTAATAAAAATAAATAAAATAATAGGCATAACAATAAATTTATCAACTTTATATTTAGAAAACATTTAATCACCATTATTATAATATACAAAAAATATTTTTATATAATTAATTTATTCATTTTCGACAATATGTGATATAATAAAATTGGTGATAAGATGAAAATATTAAAAACACTTATGGTATTGATATGGATGAGTGTGATATTTACGTTTTCAAATCAACCATCTAAAGAGTCAAGTAATTTAAGTGATAGTTTAATATTAAAAACAGTAAGAATAATTGAAAAATTTAATCATAAACAATATAGTGATGAAGAAATATTAAAAAAGTTTGTAAAACCAGTTAGAAAAATGGCACATTTTACAATATATTTAGTATTAGGAATATTGGTATTCTTAATGTTGAAAGAATATAATATTAAAGATACAATTATTGTTAGTTTATTAATATGTATAATATATGCTTTAACTGATGAAATACATCAATTATTTATAGTAGGAAGGAGTGGAAATTTAATAGATTGTCTGATTGATACATTAGGTAGTATTATAGGTATATTAGTATTAAACATAAAAAGGAGATATAAAAATGAAAAAAATTAGTAAAATATTTTTAATTATTTTAAGTTTAGTAATTATAACAGGATGTGGATGTAACAAAAAAGAGAAAAAAGAAATAAAAGAAGATAATAAAAAGGTAGAAGAAGTAAAGAAGATAAAGATTATAGATGAAGAATCAAATTCAAGACCATATGCGGTTGTTATAAATAATATAAATGTAGCTCGTAAAGCTCAAACTGGTTTATCAGATGCCCAAGTAGTATATGAAGTTTTAGCAGAGGGTGGGATAACTCGTTTTGTAGCAATTTTTAAAGATAAAAATACTAGTCAAATTGGAACAGTAAGAAGTGCTAGACATAATTTTTTAGATATTGCTTTTGAATATGATGCTATTTTTGTTCATTTCGGTGGTAGTACATATGCATATGATGATATAAAATCATTAGGTGTAAATGATATAGATGGAATGAATTCAAAATCATTTTGGAGAGAAAATCCTTATAAGTTAGCAAGTGAGCATACAGCTTATACAAGTTTAGAAAAAATAAAAGCAGAAGCTAATAGTAAATATAAAACAACAACAGATACAAAATGGCCACTTAATTATTCAACTGATGAAATTAATTTAGATGGAATATCAGCTAATGAAATAGAGGTTCCATTTTCAAACTATACTAAAAATCTTTATAAATATGATGATACATCAAAAATGTATAAAAGATATGTTAATGGACAAGAACATATTGATATGAAAACAAAACAACAATATGAATTTAAAAATATAATAATTGCTAGAATGAATTTTGGTTATACTGATAGTAAATATTATTTAGATATTAAAGATGTTGGTAGTGGAAGTGGTTATTATATAACTAATGGTAAAGCTATAGAAATAACTTGGTCAAAGAGTGATAGAAAAAGTAAAACAATTTATAAAGATAAAAATGGTAATGAAATAAAATTAAATGATGGTAATACATTTATTGAATATCAACCAACTAATCAAAAAACAACAATAAAATAAACCTTTTGGTTTATTTTTTAAGTTTATCAGCATAATTTCCTATGAAAGTAGTATTGTCTTTTATATCTTTTACAACAACACTACCAGCTCCTATTTTAACATTGTCACCTATATTAATTGGTCCTAATATAATAGAACCAGCTCCTATCATAACATTATTTCCAATATTTGGATGTCTTTTATATTTATCCTTTCCTGTTCCACCTAGAGTTACCGAATGATATATTGTACAATTATCTTTTATAATACATGTTTGCCCTATAACGATACCACATCCATGATCTATAAATAAATTTTTACCTATACTAGCTCCAGGATGAATTTCTATTAGTGTAAAGAATCTTGATATTTCTGATATCAATCTTGCTATAAAAAACAATTTTATTTTATAAAAGAAATGAGAAATTCTATATAATACTAAAGCATGAAAACCTGGATATAATAAAAAAACTTCTATTATATTACGACAAGCGGGATCTTTTTTTTTGATATTTAAAGCATCATTATATAAATTTTTAAAAAACATATATATTCCTCCTACTATAATATAAATAAAATTTAATATCTTGTGTGTATTATAATCTAAAATATGATACAATGTATTTGGTGATAAGATGGACTTAGATACTTTAAATAAAGAACAAAAAGAAGCAGTATTAACTACAGAAGGTCCACTTCTTGTAATAGCAGGAGCGGGTAGTGGCAAAACTAGAGTATTAACAACAAGGATAGCTTATTTAATAGAAGAATTGAAAGTAGATCCTTATAATATATTAGCAATTACATTTACTAATAAAGCAGCACGTGAAATGAAAGAAAGAGTTATAAAATTAATAGGAAATTCTTTTTATGGAATGCAAATATCTACATTTCATTCATTTGGACTTTCTATATTAAGAAAAAACTGTAAATTATTAGGATATGAGGATAATTTTACAATTATAGATAGTGATGATTCTTTAACAATAATAAAAAAGATAATAAAAGATTTAAATTTAGATTCTAAAATATATAATCCAAAAGCTATAAAAAATAGAATAAGTGGAGCTAAAAATGAGTTGTTAGATCCTGATAGTTATAGTAAATATGCTAATTCTGATTTTGAAGAAAAAGTAGTAGAAATATATAGAAAATATCAAGATAAATTATTGAATAATAATTCGGTTGATTTTGATGATTTACTTATGTTACCTATTAAGTTGTTAAAAAATAATGAAGATGTATTAAAAAAATATCAAGAAAGATTTAAATATGTATTAATTGATGAATATCAAGATACTAATGAGGCACAATATGTTTTAACCAAAATGGTAAGTGCTAAATATAAAAATATATGTGTAGTAGGAGATGAATCACAATCAATCTATTCATTTAGAGGTGCTAATTATAAAAATATTTTAAATTTTGAAAAAGATTATAAAAATACAAAAACTATACTTTTAGAAGAAAATTATAGATCAACTAAGTATATATTAAATGCTGCCAATGATATAATAAAAAACAACATAAATAGAAAAGATAAAAAATTATGGACTTCTAATAGTGAGGGAAATAAAGTTAAATATTATAGAGCTTCAAATGAAAAAGACGAAGCATATCATGTAACAAAAGAAATAAAAGATTTAATTGTAAATGGTGTAAAAAAAAGTGAAATAGCTATTTTATATAGGACTAATGCTCAATCAAGAAATATGGAAGAAGCATTATTAAAAGAAAATATTCCTTATAAAGTAGTTGGAAGTTTCTTTTTCTATAAGAGAAAGGAAATAAAAGATTTAATAGCATATTTAAAATTAATATATAATAGTAATGATGATACAAGTTTAAGTAGAATTATAAATGTACCTAAAAGAGGTATAGGTACTAAAACAATAGAAAATCTTGAAATACTTGCAAATAGTAAAAATATTAGTATGTATGATGCTATTTCTAAAGGAAAAGAATTAGAATTTAAAAAATTAATAGAAGAAATAAAATTAGAAGAAAAGAATTTATCTTTAACAGAATTGATAGATTTGATATTAGATAAAACAGGAATAAAAGAAGAATTAATAAGTGAAAAATCATTAGAGTCAGATATAAGATTAGAAAATTTGGAAGAATTTAAATCAATAACTAAGAATTTTGAAGAAAGATATGGTATAATATCATTACAAGCATTTTTAGAAGAAATAAGTCTTGTTTCTGATATAGAAGAACATAATGATAATACTGATTTAGTAACACTTATGACTGTTCATTCAGCTAAAGGATTAGAATTTGATAATGTCTTTATAATTGGATTAGAAGAAGGATTATTTCCTCATACTAATTCTTTAACAAATCATGAAGAAATAGAAGAAGAAAGAAGACTTATTTATGTAGCAATCACAAGAGCAAAAAGAAGATTAGAGCTTGTAAATGCAAAAAAGAGGGTTATATATGGTAATGAAAGTAATAATTTACCTAGTAGATTTATTAATGAAATAAATAAAGATAATTTAGAACAAGCAAAAGAAGAAGTTAAAATAGAAAAAGAAGATTATATTGATTGTAATGTTAGTTATAAATTTGGTGATAAAGTTGAACATGATATTTATGGAATTGGTATAATTGTTGGCATAAAAGATAAAACAGTAGATGTAGCATTTAAACAAGAATATGGCATAAAAACATTTATTAAAGGTCATAAAGTAATAAGAAAGGCTAACTATTAAAAGTCAATAGTTTTTCTAAAAAAAATAGAATTGGAAAAGAAACCCACGCCAAAAAGATTTCACGTTAGTGAAATTTTGAAAAAATTAAGTAATTAATTATTTCAATAAAGACGGATCAAAT
>JAGBES010000001.1 GCA_017936845.1 Bacilli bacterium | reverse complement strand
TTAATAAAATATCTATTTCTACTTTCTTTTTTTCTGTTAATTGTGTATAATTCATATATGAGTCCTCCTGGCTGGGTGGGCTCTTTTATTGTATCAAAAAACCACACCTTTGTGGTGCGGTTGAAATTTCAATTTAGGAAAAACGTTTAAAAACGTTTTTTTATTGTTCTACATTATGATATATATCTTTTACATCTTCTATATCTTCTAACATATTAAGAAGTCTATCAAAAATTTCTTTATCTTCACCTGATATAGTTATTTTATCTTTTGGAATCATTGATATTTCATCTATTTCAAATTCTACATTTTTAATTTTTTCTATTGCTGATTTTAAGGCATGTAGATCTTTAGGATTACCATAAATAATTACCATATCACCATCTGATTCAATATCATCAATATCTAAACCATCTTCTATAATAGCATCCATTGCCTCTTCTTCGGATATTCCCTTAAAACCTATAATACATAGATTATCATAATTAAATGATACAGATCCTTGTACGCCTATTTTACATTTGCATTTATTTAAAGCTGCTTTTACACTACTTATAGATCTATTAACATTATCCGTTAAACATTCAACAATCAAAGTAGAACCTGCAGGTCCAAATATTTCATAGCTTACCTTTTCATATGATTCATCTACACCACTATTTACTTTATCTATAGCTCTTTTTATTATATCAGCTGGAACTTGTTCTTTTTTTGCTCTTTCCATTATTCTCTTAAGTGAAGCATTTGAATTAGGATCAGTTCCACCTTTTTTAGCAATGTCATATATTTCTCTAGCATACATTGAATATAATTTAGCTTTAGCTGCCCCTGTTTTTTGAATACTTGCTTTTCTAACTTCATAAGCTCTACCAAATAATTGGATATTTAATTTCATAAAATCACTCTTTCTAATAAATATATTTTACAATATTTTTCTTAATAATTCAATAAAAAAGATTAGATACCTAATCTTTATTTAATACTTCATTTATTTTTGTAGTTGCTTCTGTTACCGTATTCATATCTGGTATCATAACATAAAGTTTTTGTTTAGAATATGAATATGTATAATTACTACTATCTGTTCCATTTACACTTTGTGATGTGATTGTCCATTTAGACATATCATTTAATTGTTTCTTTATTAAACTTGTTAAATCTTTAGTGTCCATATTAGTTTGAAAGCTTCCATCCAACGTATTTAATAAACTATTATATTTTGAAATTATTGTTTTTGAAGATAATATTTTATTCATAATAGCTGTTATAACATCTTGTTGATTTTTTACTCTATGCCTATCTCCCTCACGATATGCATATCTTTCTCTTGAAAAAGCTAAAGCTGTTTTTCCATCCATATGTACCATACCTTTATTTATCTTAAGAGTTCGATCTGTCCATGGTACAAATGTTGCATCTGAATAAACATCTATTCCTCCAATAACATCTACTACATCAATTAAAGTTGTAAAATTTACTCTAACATAATAATTTATTTCTATTCCAAATAAATCTTCTAGTGTTTTTACACTTTTATCTACACCATATATTCCAGCATGTGTTAATTTATCTTTTAAACCAGTAGTTCCGTTTAATTGAACATAATAATCTCTTGGTATAGAAGTAAGTAATATTTCATTTGTATTTGGATTTACTGTCATAATCATATTAACATCACTTCTAGATACATTAGCTATCTTTCCATAAGTATCTATACCACTTACAAAAATATTAAATGGTTCTTTAGTTACTTTTACATCTTTCACTATATCTTTATTTTCAGTTTTAATTGAAATTGTATCAATTATTTTTGTTGATTCTTTAAATTCATCTACTTCTTCATCAAGTGCTACTTTATATGTTTCACTTATAAACATAGCATCTACATTTTCTTTTAAAAGGTCATTTGCTAATTTATTCGCATCATCATAATCTTTATTTTTTGTTTTAACTTTGTCTAATAATTTTTCTCTTGCTTCTTTATAAGTATCCGTATTACTTACAAAAATACCCATATTATCATTACCTAAATCTTTAATATTATCGTATGTTCCATTATCAAGTACAACAACATAATAGTTTTCTACTTGATATTTTGAATCCGTAATTTTATTAAAGAAATCTGCTGTATTATATAAATAATTTATTCCTACACCAAATACTATTGAAAACAATATAGCAAATATATCTGTTCCTATTTTTAATTTTGATTTAACCTTAGGTATAAATATAATTAAATTAAATATAAATGTTATAATTAATAATACACTAAATAATAATGAAAAATATTTTGTTGGTAATACATCCAAATTTATAATCAAATATGAAAATATAATTAAAGTTATATTAAATATAACACCTATTATTCCACTAAATAAATTTAATTTTTTTTTATTTTTTTTACTCATTTAAACCACCTGACTTATTATATCACATATAAAAGAAAAACTAAATATCTATTATTTAGTTTATCCAATTTCTACATTATTTAACACATTTAATCCATTTTTTTCTAAAATATTATCTATATAGTTATTACTTGCAAGTCTTTTTAATTTCTTTCTAACTTTTTTAGATGAATAAATATTTTTAGATGAATGAATATCAGATGCTATAAAATGTACTAATTTTTTCTTTATTAATTTTTTTACTGTTTTATAAGATGCTTTACCATATTTTTTAAATAAACTTCCTTTATTAACTTGTAATAAAGCACCGGCATTTATATATTCTAATGCTTTATTAATATCTTTTTGTATATAAACATATCTTTCAGGATGAGCTATTATAGGTGTTATTCCACTTAACTTTAAATTATATATCGTATCTATTACATTAGGATTTTCATTTACCATTGGTAATTCTATTAAAATATATTTACTATTATTTATAGTCATTATTTTATTTTTATTTATTAATTCTAATATATTATCAGAAAGATATACTTCATTTCCTAAATACAATTCTATATTTATATTTTGTTTTTTTACTTCTTCACTTAATTTTTTAAACAATTCTATCTTTTGTTTATTTTCAACACTATAATTACTATTTTCTATATAGTGTGGTGTTAACACAACTTTCTTTACACCTTCATTTATATATTGTTTTAAAATATGTATACTATCATCTATATTATTACTTCCATCATCAATATTATTTAATATATGTGTATGTATATCTACCATAATTTACCCGTAATATTTATCATAAGTATACATATTTTTATTTCCAGTTGAAACTTTATTTACAACTATACCAGCTATATTAGCATTTACTTTTTGTAATGATTTTGTAGTATTTTCTAATAAATCATAAGGTGTGTGTTTTAATTCTGTAACAACAATTACTTTATCAACTAGTTGTGACATAACAAGTGAATCTGGAAGTCCATTTGTTGGAACACCATCATATATAACCATATCAAAATGTTTACTAAACAATTCAACTAATTTTTTATTCTTTTCTGATCCTAAAAGCTCACTAGGATTTGGGGGAATTGTACCCATTGTAAGTAAAAATAAATTATCAACTGTTGTTTTTTTAAAGAAATTTTTATAACTATCTATATTATCTGAAATAAGTAAATTAGAAAGTCCTAAATCATTTCTTACACTAAATATATGATGTAATCTACCCTTACGCATATCACAGTCAACTAGTAATACTTTATAACCAATTTGAGCAAAAGCAATTGCTAAATTAGAACTAGTAAAACTTTTTCCTTCTCCTGGTATTGAACTTGTAACTAAAATACTTTTTACTTTTTTATCAATTGATGAAAATTGTAAATTTGTTCTAAGTGTTTTTATTCCTTCGCTTACTATTGATTTTGAATTTTCTTGCACTACTAATTCTTGTATTTTTTTATTTTTCTTTCCTACAAAAGGTATACTACCCAATAATGGTAACTTTAATTTTTGTTCAATCTCATCTATACTTTTAATTGAATTATCAAAATAGAAATTTAATATTACAATAACGCATCCCATAATAATACCGATTATCACATATATTATTATATCCTTAGTATAATTCATGTTATATGGTTCACTAGGTATTTCTGCTTTATCAATAATATTAATATTTTGTATATTATAAAGTTCAACTATTTCTTTAGTAAATATTTTGGCTGTTTCATTTGCTATTTTAGTAGATAATTTTTTATCTTCATTAACTACTGTTATATTAATTATTTCTGTATTTGATACAGATTGAACCGATATCATACTATTTAATTGCTCAACTGTCATGTTTAAATCCAAGTTTTTTATAACTTGATTTAATACTTTTTTACTTTTTACTATTTCACTATAAGTTAATACTAGACTTTTATTTAAAGTCAAATCATTTTGTGTAATAGCGCTATTACTTTTATTTTCCGTAGTTAAAACAATAGTTGTATTTGATTTATACTTTGGTACTTTTAATTTAAAGGTATAAATACAACCTAATATTACTACCAAAAATATACACAAAATTATAATTATTTGTTTTGAAATAATATACTTAAAAAAATCTTTAACATCTAATTCTTCCATAAAAAACCCCTCTCAGTGCGCTTTATTATAACATAAAAAGAAAAAAAATCAAGTTTTTTTTATCAAAATAAAAAAAACATAAATTATGCTTTTTCTAATAAATTTATTTATATTCCTATTCTTATGGAATCTAATTTAAGTTTGTCAGCAATTGTAACAATAAATTCACTATTAGTTGGCTTTGCTTTATCAATATCAACACTATGGCCAAATATTTCTTCCATTAAATCCCAACTACCTCTATTCCAACTAACCTCTATCGCATGTCTTATTGCTCTTTCAACTCTTGATACTGTTGTATCAAATTTTAAAGCAAGCTCGGGATATAATTCTTTAGTTATTCCTCCTATAGTTTCTGGTCTTTCATATATAATTCCTATAGCTTCCCTTATATATTGATATCCTTTAATATGTGATGGAATTCCAAGTTCATGTAATACTTTCGTAATAGATATTTGAAGATTATTATGATATAAATCAGAATTATTATTTTCATTAAACAAATTCAATATTCTTTTATGAAGATCTGATAATTCAAAAGGTTTTAATATAAAATAATTTACTCCATAACTTGAAACTTCTTTTATTACATCTTGTGAATTATAACTTGTTTCTACAATAATTTTTTTATTTAATTTTTTCTTTTTCATTTCTTCTAACACATACATTCCATCCTTTTTAGGCATTATAAGATCTAATAAAATAACATCATATTGATCTTGTTTATTTTCAATCATATCTAATCCATCTAATCCGTTATACGCAACTAAATTTATATGTATTTGCTTATCATTCTTAAAATATTCTTTTACCATTTCTACTAAATTTTCATTATCGTCTATCATAAGCACCTTTATGCTATCCATATTATCTTCCTTTCCTATACTGCTTACTACGATACATCAATTATACAACATACTACATATATTTTTCTAGAGTAAAAAATATCTAATTTTGTCGAAAAGATTTTAAAATACAAAAAAGTTACTGATTTAAAGCAACTTCTATAATTTTTAAAAACTCTTTTATATTAGTTGAATTATTTCCAACTAATATTCCATCTAAGTATGGTATTTTATTTATATATTTTATATTATGACTATTTATACTTCCACCATACAAAACTATTATATCACTAATTTTATATTTTTGATAAATAAATTCTTTTATAAAAGAAATTATTTCTTCTAATTTTGATATTTCTATATTATTATTTGTTCCTATCATCCATTCTGGTTCATAGGCTAACATGATTTTATTTATATTTTTTATATCTTTTAGATATTTATCCAATTGTTTTTTTAAAACCGTTTTAATATCATCAGTTAAAGATTTTTCACCTATACATAATATTGGAATTATATCATATTTTAAACATAATTTTAATTTTTTATTTATATTACTACTGTTATCATTAGTTTCACTATGACCTACAATAGCATATTTAATATTTAAACTAGAAACTTGTAAAGCCGATATTTCTCCAGTATGATTTCCTTTTTCATAACAAGAAATATTTTGAATCCCAACTTTTAAATTTTTTTCAATAAAATAAGGAATATAAATAGCAGTTGGAAAATATATAACTTCATTATTATTTATTTCATTCAAATATTCTTTTATTAAATCTATAGTTAGATTCATTTTCATATTAGCAACTACTATTTTATTCATCTTTATTACCTTTTAACGCATCCTTTAATCTACCAAAAAATCCCTTTTTATTCATTCCTAATGCCTCTTTATAGACATCTAAAACTCTTTTAGCAAAAAATTTTAATGAATGCATTTCTGATGTAATCTCTGCTTGATCACACATTTTTTTTCTAATATCTGGATTTTGAATAAGATATTCGATTACCTCTACATACTCATCTTCATTTTTAAAATATTTTCCATTTATATTATCTATTAAAATATCTTTAAAACTTTCATCTTCTAAGCATACAACTGGTATTGAACCTGACATTGCTTCTATTAAAGTTAATCCTTGTGTTTCAGTATTAGATGCTGTTACAAAAACAGAAGCTAATTGATAATATATTGGTATTTCTTCCCATGGTATAGCATTTGTAAAAATAACATTATTACTTATTTTATATTCATTCGATAGATTGATATAATGTTCATAATCTGGTCCACTACCTACTATTACAAATTTAGTATTTTTATGATTTTTTGATATATTTTTAAATCCTCTTAATAATAATTCTATATTTTTTTCTTGTGCTAATCTTCCAACATATAAAATAACAAAATCATCTTTTTTTATACCTAATTCTTTTTTTAATTCCATTATTTCTTCTTCTTTATAATTTTCTTTTGAAAATCTCTTAGTATCTATTCCTGTTGGAACTATATGTATTTCTTTATCAAATTTATATTTTTTCTTAAATAAATCATATGTTTTTTTACTTGGAACTATTAATTCCTTAGCTGTTTTATCACAATAAAATTTTGTTAAATATTCAAGTATTTTTTTACTTGATTTATCAAAATATCCTTTAGTTATATAATAAACATAATCTTCATACATTGTATGATATGTATGAACTAAAGGAATATCAAACTGTTTCGCTATTATTCTTGCAAATGTTCCTACTCCAAATTCTGTATGTGAATGAATTATATCTAAATTCCATTTTTTTATTTTATTTACAGCTCTTATAGGATATATTCCTGCTAAACGATAATCATATATACCGGTTGGAATACCAGGAATTCTAATTATTCTTTCTTCATCTTCATATCTATAAGCCATATTTTCTGGATTTACAGTTACAATAAAAACTTCATGTCCTTCCTCAATTAAAGCTTTTTCTAACATTGCTATACTTGTTGATACACCATTTATAAAAGGTGGATAAGTGTCTGTAAAAATACCTATTCTCATTTTTTATCATTCCTTTTTCTTATATTAAATGCAATAGCTCCTACAACCATTGGAATATAATAGGTTATAAAACGCCATGTTATCATAATTGCTGTTAATATGCTTCCTTTAATAAAATTACCATAGAATTGAACAAATCCATATTCAAGACCACCTGTTCCTCCTGGTATTGGTACAAATGAACCAATTAACATTACATAAGCAGATGAAATTATACTCTTAAATCCATCAAAACTTACATAATCACCTGTTGAATATAAAAGTGCTAGTGGAACTAAATATAAACAAATTAATCCTATAAAATTAATAAATATCATACCAATAAAGTTCAACTTATCTTTTAATAATAATTTAGTTCCATCATATAATTCATTGATATATTTATTTAATTTATTTTTTTGTTTTTCTTCATCTTTAATTATTTTAATTATATGTAAAAAGTGAATTACTTTATTTACTACAAATTTATTAGTTTTTTTAGTAAATGCTAGTAAAAATAAAATAACTGTAACCAAAGTATTAGTAAAAAATCCTATTGTTACTAAATTTTTTAAAATAGTATTATTAGTAAATATGTGAAATATAGAATTACATAAAATTGCTACTACTCCTAATATCACAAGTGCAATTTGATATACTACAAATTGTTCTATGACAATAGTTGTAGCATCGGCCATCTTTATTTTTTCCTTCTTTAAGCAATATAATTCAAATGGTTGACCACCACTTGAGAATGGTGTAATAGCATTAAAAAAATTAATTTCTAATATAAATTTAAATGCTTTTTCAAAACTATATTCTTTTTTAAAATTCCTAACAATTTTATGTAGAGCAATTGCTTTAAAAAACCAATAACTAGCCACTAAAAGAAAAGCTACTAAAAGCCACCATTTATCTAATGTTTTTAGTATATTTAACGTATCATAAAAATTATCTTTTAATGAAAAGTAAAGGACTAATAATGTTACAGATATTAATAAAAAACAATTTAATACTTTATTTTTCATCTTTATCACTTATTACTTCTATCCCAGGAAGTTTTTTTCCTTCTAAGTATTCTAAAGATGCTCCTCCACCAGTTGAAATATATGTCATATAATCACTATATCCTAAATTAGTAATAGCTGATGCTGTATCTCCTCCACCTATTATTTTAGTAGCATCTATATCTTTCAACACTTCACACAATGCTTTAGTTCCTTTAGCAAACAAATCTATTTCACTATACCCTACTGTTCCATTCCATACAACTGTTTTACTTTCTAATAAGTACTCTTTAAATATTTTGGTTGTTCCGTATCCAATATCTAAACCAATATCATCTTCTTTTATATCAGATATGAAACATTCTGTAGTCTTAACATCTTCTTTTATTTCTTTAGCATTTATACTATCAATTGGTAGTATTATTTTATCACTATATTTTTCTAACATTTCTTTACAAAATGGTATACTTTCCATATCTACTAAAGATTTACCAATTGGAAGTGAACTTGCTTTTAAAAATGTATAAGCCATTCCTCCACCTATTAAAATATGATCAGCAATATTTACTAAGTTTTTTATAACACCTATTTTATCTTTTACTTTAGCTCCTCCTAATATTACATTAAATGGCCTTTTAGGATTTTCTAATACTTCACTTAATACATTAATTTCTTTTTCTATTAAAAAACCAATACCACTAGGCAATAAAGATGCAATTCCAACATTTGAAGCATGATTTCTATGAGATGTTGCAAAAGCATCATTAATAAAGATATCTCCTAAACTTGCCCAATACTTAGAAAGTTCTTTATCATTAGAACTCTCTAATTCTCCATTTAGATCTTCAAATCTTGTATTTTCCATTAAAAGTACTTGTCTACTTTGTAAATTGTTTATTTCATCTTCTAATATTTTCCCTCTCGTTTCAGTAACAAATATTACTTCTTTTCCTAACAATTCACTAAGTCTTAATGCTACTGGTTCTAATGTATTTTTAATTTTATCTTTTTCTTCTTTTATTCTTCCTAAATGTGACATCAAAATAACTTTAGCACCATTATCTATTGCATAATTAATCGTTTTTAAACTTTGTTTAATTCTATTATCATCTTGTATAATAGAATCTTTTATTGGAACATTAAAATCTACTCTAATTATAACTTTTTTTTCATTTAAATTAAAATCACGTATTGTTTTTTTCATATTATCTCCTAACTATTTAAAGAACAGCTATAAGTCATGTCACTATTTAATTTAACAGTAATTATATCACTTGAATTAATCTTAGTATCTGTTTTAGGATTTTTTATATTACTTTTTATGTATCCTTTATTCATTAATTCACCAGCTGTTATTGTAATTGTATCATTAGCATTCTTAAAATTTTCTATACCTTCTATATCGCTATTATGATTTATATAAGATTCACTAGCTAAACATATATCACCAATAAAATTATTATAGCTTTTATTTCTCATTGATTCAATTTGATTTATTAAACTAGGCGCTCCAATTAATATAATAATTGATATTAATCCTAAAAGAGCTATTAATTCTATTAATGTAAAACCTTCATTTTTCATCATATCACCTATTTCATATATAAATATGATATAACTTTTTTTATTTATTTTCAATATTTTTAAAGTAAATTAAAAAAAAAGGAATGTTATATTCCTATTTCTTCATAAGGTAGTGTTACAATTGTTTTTGTTCCTATATATTTTTTTGATACATATTCTATATTTCCACCATGTGCTTCAATTATTTGTCTAGATAAATATACGCCTAAGCCACTACCTTGTTTTTTTGTTGTGAAAAATGGTTCTTTTATTTTTTTTAATTCTTCTTTATCCATTCCAACACCATTATCTTCGATATGAATTTCAATATTATCTTTATTTTTCTTTAAAAATACACATATAACCCCATTATCTGTTATTGCTTCTATACTATTTTTCATTATATTTATAAATACTTGATTTAATCTATTATAATCAGCATTTATAAACAATTCATCTTTACTTATATTAAAAATTTTATCTATATTTTTTTCTTTTAGTATTGGTAAAAAACTATTTGTCATCTCTTCCAATAGTAAATTAATATCTATAATATCTTTTTCTATTTTTATTTTATTTATTGATAAAAAATCTTCTAACAATATTAAAACTCTATTTATTTCATTTTTTATTATTCTTATATATTTTTTACTCTTTTTTATATCATCAAAATCGAACATATCTAAATATCCTTTACAAACTGTAATAGGATTTTTTATTTCATGTGTTATTTTAAATAAAGAAAGTCTTAATTCTTTTTCATCTTGGGTTTTTTTACTATCTTTATGAAAAGTAATTATAGTACTTGCTTTTTTAAATGTAAACATAATAATATATGTTACTATAATAAAAGGAATTAATACAGTTAAAGCATTTGGAATATAAGAATTATTACCAAACAAATATGGTTTTTCCAATACTTCATATAATAAATAAAAAAATATATTTAAAGTTATAAATAAATTTACAAATGTAAATTTATCCATCACTTTATATAGTATATATAGCATAGTATATTCTATTATATAGTAATATGCTGGAATATTATATTTTCCCATTAATGTAATAAAACATAAAACTGATAAAATTAAAATACTCTTATTCTTATTTTTTAAATAAGCTAAAGCTAATGGAACATTCATCATTAAATAAGGATATGAATAACCATCAGGTTTAAATGTTAAAACCAAATAAAAACTAGTTATAATAGCAAAATCTAAACATAAATCACTTTTCTTTAAATCATAAACTTCATTATAAGCATTATATAATAAAAATAAAATCATAGGAAATAATATTAATATTATATCTAGTAATACGTTTTGAAATAGATTCATTTAATCACCTCGACATAATAATACATTTTTTTTATGTCGAATTTTGTCGAAATATGAAAAAAAGTGATATTATCACTTTAATTCATCAATATGTTTTTTTAATACATTAGCATTTTCTCCTAATATAATCTTTAATTGATTATCAATTTCAACAATTCCTCTAGCACCCATTTTTTGTATTCCTTCTTTATTTACAATATTTACATTTTTAAGAGTAACTATAAATCTTGATTTATTAACTTCATAACTAACTATATTATCTTTTCCACCTAAATATGAAACTAATTTATTAATTTCAATTTTAAAATCTTTTCTTTTTGATTTTATGATTGCTATAGCTATTATAATTAATAATAATATTATTATTCCATATTGTACTATTTGATTCATACTATCACCCATATAATTATATTATTTATTTAATAAAAATACAAGTTAAAAATGGAAACTAGACAAAATAAAAAAAAAAGTATATAATGTAGAAAGTTGGATTTCAAATCTAAAAGAAAGGAGTAAAAAAGTGAAATTTAAAAGCGATGATACAAAAATATTCGCTTTAGGTGGACTTGGTGAAGTAGGTAAAAACATGTATTGTGTTATGAATAGAGATGAACTAATTATAACTGATGCTGGTATGTTAATGCCTGAAGATGATTTAATGGGTGTAGACTATGTAATACCTGATTTTACATTTTTAAAAGAAAATGAGTCTAAAATAAAAGGTTTATTTATAACACATGGTCATGAAGATCATATTGGTGGTATACCATTTTTATTACAATCTGTTAATATACCTATTATATATGCACCAAATCATGCGGTTGGATTAATAAAAAAGAAATTAGAAGATAGAAATATTCAATATAAAAATTTAGTTGTTTATGATGAAAATACAAAAGTAAAATTTAAAACTATGGAGGTTGAATTTTTTAGAACAACTCATTCAATTCCTGATTCTCATGGTATTTGTATTACAACTCCTAACGGTATAGTTGTAACAACAGGAGATTTTAAATTTGATCTAACACCAATAGGTCCTACAGCTAACATTCATAAAATGGCTGAAATAGGAAGTCGAGGTGTTACATTACTATTAAGTGACAGTACTAATGCACTAACAGAAGGTATAAGTAAAAGTGAATCAAAAGTTGATGATGCTTTAAGTGAAATATTTAAAAGAGAAAATGGTAGAATTATAATTGCTACATTTGCTTCTAATATTTATAGACTTAAACATATAGTTGATAACTGTAGAAGAAACGGAAGAAAAATTGCCACTTTTGGTAGAAGTATGGAAAATAATATTGAAATTTCCGTAAAAGGTGGATATATAACTAACAAAGGTATTTTTATAACACCAGAAGAAGCAAATAAATTAGAACCTGGAAAAGTATGTTTACTTTGTACAGGAAGTCAAGGTGAACCATTAGCTGCTTTATCTAGAATTGCTGATGGTGTTCATAAACAAATAAAACTTCAACCAAATGATATTGTAATATTTTCTTCATCTGCTATTCCAGGAAATGCTGCAAGTATCTCAAGAACAATAAATAAATTATATTTAAAAGGTGTTAAAGTTTATACTAATACATCTTTAAATGATATACATGCTAGTGGACATGGTAGTGAAGAAGAATTAAAATGGATGTTAAGATTAATTAATCCTAAATATTTCGCACCATTTCATGGAGAATATAGAATGTTAAAAAAACATACTGATATTGGTGTAATGTGTGGAATACCTAAAGAGAATAATTTTATACTTTCTAATGGGGAAGTATTATCTATGTATAAAGGAAAAATTAAAAAAGATGGTTTTATTCAAGCTGATGATGTATATGTTGATGGAAATAGAATTGGTGACGTTTCTAATGCTGTTATTAAAGATAGAAAATTAATGGCAAATGATGGAATTATAATAATAGTTGCTAACATTGATACTAAAAATGGTAAACTCTTAGGAAATCCAAATATAACTACAAGAGGATTTGTTTTAGTAAATGAAAATGAAGCACTACTTAAAAATTTAGAAAACGTGGCTAAGAAAGCTATTATATCTAAAATTAATGGTTCTATTAACTATGCTGATATAAAATCTGAAATCATTGGACAATTATCTAATTATACATGTAAAAAAACAGGAAGAAAACCAATTATTCTACCTGTTATAATGGATATTAAGCGATAACTTAATATTCTTTTTTTATTTTACTAATTAATTTATCAACTATTTCATTTGCTAATAATGTAATAGGATAATCTTTCATTTCTTTATCAATATTAATATCTAATTTAATTTTATTTTCTTTTAATTCTAATATTTTATTATACACATATTCTCTAGTTTGATTATCGAATATAACTAATTTTATTAAATTATACATTTCTATATTATTTGATTCTTCAAATATTTTTTGCCAAATATAAAATTCGTCTAACATATTTTCCTTTCTAGTCTTCTTTCTAATATAGAATAACACTTTAAATTTAATAATTCAAATATCAAAAACAGAATTTTATTCAAAAAAAAATAACAGATTTGTACTTTCTGTTATTTTAAATTCTCTAGATATAAAGCTGTTCTTACCATTTGTGATGTATAACTATTTTCATTATCATACCAAGCAACTACTTGTACTTGATATAAATCATCAGCTATTTTAGAAACCATAGTTTGCGTTCCATCAAAAAGCGAACCCTCAGTTATACCAATAATATCTGATGATACAATTGGTTCTTCTGTATATCCAAATGATTCATTTACTTGTTGTTTCATAAAATCATTTATACTTTCTTTTGTTATATTTTCTCCTTTAATTACAGCTGTTAAAATAGTTGTTGAACCTGTTGGAACAGGAACTCTTTGAGCTGATCCTATTAACTTTCCTTTTAATTCAGGTATTACTAATCCTATTGCTTTAGCTGCTCCAGTTGAATTTGGAACAATATTTATAGCTGCAGCTCGTGCTCTTCTTAAATCAGCTTTTCTATGTGGTCCATCTAAAACCATTTGATCACCTGTATATGCATGAACAGTTGTCATTATACCACTTATTATTGGTGCATATTTATTTAAATTATATGCCATAGGTGCTAAGCAATTTGTTGTACAAGATGCTGCACTTATTATTTTATCTTCACTTGTTAGTTCTTTTTCATTTACTCCATATACAATCGTTTTTACATTATCTCCAGCAGGTGCTGAAATAATTACTTTTTTAGCCCCTGCATCTATATGTGCCATTGATAATTCCTTTTTAGCAAAGAAACCTGTACACTCAAATACAACATCTACATTTAATTCTTTCCATGGTAAATTAATTGGTTCTTTTTCTTTATATATTTTTATTTTCTTTCCATCTACTATTATAGAATCTTCTGTTGCTTCTATAGTATGACCTTCATATCTTTTTTGAACTGAATCATATTTAAGTAAATGTGCCAACATATCTGGACTTGTTAAATCATTAATTGCTACTATTTCATATCCATCTTTTCCAAACATTTGTCTAAAAGCAAGTCTTCCTATTCTTCCAAAACCATTTATTGCTACTTTTATCATAAAATTCCTTCTTTCTAATTTATAATATAACCAATTTATTCTTTATTAAAACTACTTTGTCCAATAAATTCTCTTATTACAGAATCTTTTGGTACTTGATCACTAGGTATTGGTAAAAAATTTCTCAAGAAATTTATTAATCTCAATGCTTCTGGATAACTATCATCATTTTCATCTACATTAAATAGTAATGGTTCAGCATAAACTTTTAATACACCTATTTCATATACTAATGCTGAATTTATTACATAATCAGCATCATCTTGAAAAGGAAATACATATTTTTCTTCTCCTTCTCTTATACCGCGCCACATCTTTAATGTTTCACTAGCATCTTTTCCTCTATATTTATTATCTCTTACTATTCTTCTTAATTTTCTTGTATCACTTGTATGTATACGATTATGATTATCTATATTAAGTTGTGTTAAAGCACTTATATAAATTTTAAATTTTTGTCTTCTATCTATTGACATTGTTAAATCTTCATTAAGAGCATGTAAGCCTTCTATTATAATTACATCGTCTTTACCTACTTCCAAAAATTTACCTTTATATTCTCTTTTACCTAATACAAAATTATACTCAGGTAATTCAACTTTTTCTCCATCTAATAATTTAGTTAAATGTTTATTAAATAAAGTTACATCTACAGCACTTAATGATTCTGTATCTAATTCTCCATTTGGTAATACTTTTGTTTTATCTCTATCCACAAAATAATCATCTATTGATATTTGATGTGGTTTTATTCCTTTACTTTGTAAATAAACTTGTAATTTTTTAGAGGTAGTTGTTTTTCCTGAAGAAGATGGCCCAGCAATCAAAACTATTTTTATATTTTCTTTATTATCACATATCTTATTAGCAACTTCTACTAATTGATTATTATAATAAACTTCTGATAAACGAATTAATTCGTCATATTTTCCCATTGATACAACATTATTTAACTCTGCAGCATTTGTAATATTAATCATTCTTCCCCAATTTGTATAATCTAAAAATTTATTAAACAACATTTCATGATGCACATAATCTAATGTGCATTCTGGATTATATGTTGTAGGATAACTAAGTACAAATCCATTATTTTTTATATATGTTAATTTAAAATCATCTATATCTTTTGTAGTGTAAGCTAATTCTCCATAGAAATAATCATATATATCATCTATTCTATATAAATTTACATATGTGTTACTTATATATTTTAATGCATGTACTTTATCTATTTGTTTTTTCTTTTCAAAATATTTTATCGCATCAAATCTAGAAACACTCATTTTTTGAATTTTCAAATCCATTTTAGATATTTCATACATTTTATCTTGTATTCTATCTACAATAGGTTTATCTAAATCAACACCTATTATTTCACAATAAAAACCTTTATCTATAGAATGTTCAATAACTATTTCTGTATCTTCTCCAAATAATTTTTTTACAGCTACAATAAGTAAAAATTGGGCAGTCCTTCCATAAATTCCATTTCCAAGACCACTACTTCTATCATAAAAATCTACTTTATAACTTCTATTTATTGGTTCATTTAATTCAACTATATCGTTATCTATTTTACCTACTAAAATTGGATAATTAAAATAATGAGAAAATGCATCACTAATATCCTTTAACTTAGTACCCGCTTCAAATTCTTTTACTTCAAGATCTCTAAAATTTATTTTTATCATCTTACTCATAAAATCCCTCTATTCTTTATATCATATACATTATATCAACATTTTATTATTTTGTCACATTTTTTATTGAATAAATAATGAGTTTTTTACTATTATAAATATAGAGAGGATGATTTAATGAACTTAATACCTACTGTTATAGAAAGAAGTAGTAATGGTGAAAGAAGTTATGATATATATTCAAGGCTTTTAAAAGATAGAATTATAATATTAAATGATGAAATTACTGATTCTAATTCTAATATCGTAATAGCAGAACTTTTATATCTTGATTCAATTAATCATAATGATATTAGTATATATATTAATTCTCCAGGAGGCAGTGTTACTGCTGGAATGGCTATTTATGATACAATGAATTTTATTAAAAGTGATGTTTCTACCATATGTGTTGGTATGGCTGCTTCTATGGCTGCATTCTTACTTTCAAGTGGAAAAAAAGGTAAAAGATATTGTTTACCTAATGGTGAAGTTATGATTCATCAACCACTTGGTGGAGCTCAAGGACAAGCAACAGAGATTAAAATAGCTGCCGAGAGAATATTAAAATTAAGAGAAAAATTAAATAAAATGTTAGCAAAAAATACTGGTCAAAATATTAAAACGATTGAAAAAGACACTGAGAGAGATTATTTTCTTAATTCTGAAGAAGCATTAAAATATGGTTTAATTGATAAAATATTATAAAAAAATCTTCCACTGAAGATTTTTTGTTTTATATTAATATAAATTTCCCATTACTTTAATTTTAAAATTTCTTCTTCTGATAGACCAGTTGATGAAATTATTACATTAATATCAATATTATTTTTCAAAAGATTTTTTGCTATTTCTATTTTTTCTTGACTTATTCCTTGACTTATTCCTTCATTTACTCCTTTATTAAAACCATCATTATATCCTTCATCTACTCCTTTGTTAAATCCATTATTAAATCCATCATTAAATCCATCGTTAAAACCTTCTTTTCTTGCCTCTTCTTTCCCTAACCTCATCATACTTTCTTCTTCTAATTTTCTTTTTTCTTGATATCCATATAAATCTATCATATCTTCATCTCCACTTAATCTTTTTACATTTTCTGTTAACTTATTAATGGATTTTTTACTTAGTATTTTTTTTAATGCTTCTTCCATTTCTTTTTTTGTTCTACTTGTTAATACTTTACACCAATCTATTAGCATATTTTCTCTTTTATTATTAGTATATATCATTTTCTTCCCTTTTTCAAGATTTATTGAATCTATTCTTAATTTTTTACTGAATATTTCTCCTTCCTCATTTTTTAAATAATATGTTGTTACTAATTCTTTTTGTTCATTAAAATTATTTAAATTTATTTGGATTGTTTCCTCTATTTCTTTATAACTTTTAAATCCTCTTTTTAACTGCGTTCCATGTACATTTGATAAAAATACTACATTTCTATCTCTTACTTCTTCATTCCATCCGTTTGATAATTCTATGTTTATTTTTTTATCATTTAAATCTAATAATAAATCTACTTCTTTTCTTGATTCTTTTAGATTTTCTCTTTTTAAATTCCTTGACAATAATTTTAAATTATCTCTTACTCTTTTTAATGGTATTTCAAGATAAAATGCGATAAATTCTTCTAATATACATATATTCTCCTCGTTATTAAATACTTCTGTAAACATTGCATCAAATGTTAATGGTATTATTTCTCCTTCTTTTAATATTTTCTTTTTTATATTAAGCATTTTTTGCCTCCTTTAATTGCATATTACCATAGTTATTTTTTTACTACAAATGAAGGTTTTAGCTTTTTTTAGTTATAAAAAAAACAGATTTTCTTTATCTGTTTTACAATTTTAAATAATTCTTTATAATTCTTTTTTTATTTTACTAAATTAATTATATATTATTATTCTGCTATATAAGTTATTCTTGCATATCCATTTCCTATTTTAGCATAATTACTTATTGGACTTTCTGATACATTGGTAGTAGAAATTGTTTTTGTTGCTTCTCCATTTGATTCTTCACAATTATAACAATACATTGCTTTTCTTCGATTATCAATTGAAATTAATCTTGATGAACCAATAAAACTTGAGCCTCCACCAGAATTATTTTGATTATTACTTAATCCACCATATAATCCTGAGCCACCTCCTGAAAGATATGTTCCACCTATATTCCCTTCTCCAAATTTATAACCTGATGATTGAGTTGAATTTATAGAATAATATTTAGAACCATTTCTATATGAATAACCACTACAACCAGTTATTCCACCAGCATCTCCACCCATTCCATAATATGAAGAATTATACCAGTAGCTTCCTCCACCTCCTCCTGAAATTATAAATATTTTGTTCGAATTATATGTTCCAGTTTTTTCATTATATATCCCTATATATTCTTCTAATGTTTGTAATAATCCTGATTTGGTTGAAATATGTGTTGCTCCACCTCCAGAACCCATATAACTATCTGAACTAGTAATATGTAAACGACTACCTCCACCGTTGTAACCACCATCATTTTCTTTAATAGCAGAACTTCCCATACCACCAATATTAATATATAATTTTTCATTTTTAACTAAGCTTATAATTCCAGTGGCATATGCTCCATATCCACCTCTATATGTTTGATTATAAGAACCTCCTTGGGCTCCCCATGTTTCAAGTAAATAATATCCAGTAACTGGAACATCAAATACTTGTTCATTACCTGTATAATCAAAATTATATACTGTATTTGAAAATTTATTATTTATAAGTGTACCTATTGTAACTGTTCCATTACCACCATTACCACCAAGATCATTATTAACATTACTTTGTTTCTTAGACTCTCCACCGGTTGCTGAAATTAGGCCAATATTTTTTATATTATCACTGTAGAATATATTTATTGATCCTCCGCCTGAAGATCCTCCGCCTGTTACATTATATCCTCCTAATGTTCCGTCTGATGAAATTGTATTCAAATTATCAAAAACATTGGAATATATTATAAGCAATCCTCCTGTACCATTATTTCCTGATGTTCCATTTCCTGCTGAAATTCCCCCAGGATTTCCTGCTCCTCCCGAAGCACCGTACGTTGAACTCCATGATTTTCCATCGCCACCTTTTCCACCATTTGAGTTTCCTGATTCTGCTTCTATACTTCCACTACCATATATTTTAGCTGCTCCTCCTCCAGTTCCTCCTGAATATGATGTTCCAGAAGCTCCTGCGCCTCCATATCCTGAATTAGCATATGATGATTTGTCATTTCCACATGCTCCTGATCCTACACCACCAGTTTGCCTATTTATACCATTACTTCCATCATTTCCTGGATTCCATCTAATAGAATTAGATGTTCTTTCTCCACCATTTGCCCCTTCTTTAGGAACATATTCATAACTTCCATCACTATTTTTAAATAAATATACATTTTGTCCTTCTGCTTTTGCTCCTCTTGCTGTCATTGTTATTGTTCCATTATTTGTTAATGTTCCTGTTACATATATGAATAACCCTTTTGGTCCTCCATATCCTTCTTCACTTGCATAGGCTGTTACTGTTACTCCTCCATTTATTGTTAAATCTCCATTTACTTTTACTATAACCATATTTTTTGCATTTTCATTATTTGTTGCTACATCATTACTATCTCCAAATGTCATATCACTTGTCCATGTTTGGTTTCCATTATAATTATATACATGTGCTGTATATGTTTCATCCTTTATTTTTATTGTTTCATATGTATTATTTTTTAATGTTTTTTTTTGCTACATATCCTAGTAAGCTATCATTAGTTTCTAAATTTTTTTCTTCTTCATTACATTTTCCTTTTACTTTTGCTTCTTTTCCATCATATTCTACATTATAACTATTTATACAAAGTATTGCTTTTATTATTCTTCCTTTTGTTATTGATACTTTACCACTTTCTGGTTTTGTTCCTTTTAATTCTATATTTGTTATTGTACTTATATCTATATCCGTTCCATCATTTATTAGTGTATACTTTTTATTATCCATTTGAGCCATTGAATTATTATATTCTATGGCTTCAATATATCCATATGCACTATCTACTGATGCACTCTTTTTTGCATCATTTATCATATTTAATATTATTGGTGTTGCTATTAATGCGATGATTGCTAATATTACTATTACGGCTAATAATTCTATTAGTGTGAATCCTTTCTTTAGGTTATTTAAATAACCCCCCCCCGATTTTACTATTTGCTAACATATTTTACCTACTTTCTATACTATATAACTATTCTATAGTATATACTAAAACTTTTAATGTTTCAATATAATTATTTATATAAAATTATTTTTTTATACCTTTTTATGCATAAATATTTGACTTATTTCTTAGAATATGATAAAGTTATAAGGCATGGAACAAAAAATCTATATATAGGAGGTATGTAAAATGGCTAAAAAAGTAACTGAAAAAAAACCTTTATCTGGTAATAGAAGATCACACTCATGTAGAGCTACTAAACATGCTCAAAAACCAAATTTACAACAAGTAACACTTGATAATGGTGTAAAGGTAAGAATGAGTGCTAGAGAACTAAGAAGTTTAAAGAAAGCAAGTAAAGAAGTTAATACTGAAGCTGCAGCATAGTAGCTTCTTTTTTTTTGTTTTATTTGGGTGTATAATATAATAGGTGATTAAATGAAAAAGATATGTATTATTTTTATATCTATAATCTTACTAACTGGATGCAATTTAAGAAAAGAAACTAATATAGATAAATTAAAAAAAATTGGATATGATGAAAAATTATCTACATATATAAATAATAATTTAAAAGAAGATTCAATAAATTATTTATTAACACATGATTTTGTATCATCAATTGAGGAAATAATAAAAAACAAAGATTTTAAAGAAGAGAAATTATCTAAATATATAGAGTATTTAGATAAATATAATTTTAATGTTGATGATTTAATATTTGTTGTTAATAAAGAATACTATACGGATAATTATAGTGAAAAAGTTATCAAATTAATGAAAGAAGATTATTTTATATTTGATAATCTTGATAGATATTTAAAATATACTAAAAAAGAAAATACAAAAGATATTATTCGTGATGTAAATAGTGATATTGATAATAAATTCTATACAAATGTTAAAAATACTGATTTATCAAAAGGATATTTAATTCTTGTAAATAAATTTAATAAACTAGATAGTAATTATACACCATCTAATTTAGTTAACATTGATAAAAAATATGGTAATCCATTACAAATTGAAAAGACAACTTATGAGCAATTTATTAAAATGTATAATGATGCTGCAAAAAAAAATTTATACCTTTATATAAGAAGTCCATATAGAAGTTATAATACTCAACTATCTTTATATAATAATTATGTTGCAACCGATGGAAAAATAAATGCTGACACATATTCAGCACGTGCAGGATATTCAGAACATCAAACTGGTCTTGCCATGGATTTAACTACCCCAAAAACATTACTTGGTAAATTTGAAGGAACAAAAGAATGCGATTGGTTAAAAAATAATGCTCATAAATATGGTTTTATTCTTAGATATCCTAAAGGAAAAGAATATTTAACTGGTTATATGTATGAATCTTGGCATTATAGATATGTAGGAATAGAAGCAGCTACGACTATTTATGAAAATGATTTAACTTTTGAAGAATATTATGCATATTATGTGAAATAGTAAAACTATTTCTTTTTTTTCATATAATATTGTAGTGATGTTATGAAGAAGTATATTTTAATTATTATTTTTATTTTATTTATAATAGGTTGTGATAATGATTTTTATAAAAATATAAAAGACATAAAAAATCCTAATGATACTTTAGTATTAGTAAATAAAAATAATAAACTTAAAAACGATTTTATTCCTGATAATTTAGTGAAACTAGATTTAAATTATTCTCATGCAGAAAAATATTTAAAAGAAGAAGCAGCTCTAGAATTTTATAAATTAAGTGAAGAAGCAAAAAAATTAAACTATAGAATTGTTGCTGTTTCTGGATATAGAAGCTATACATATCAAGAAAAATTATTTGAATACTATGTAGAAACTAAAGGTATGAATTATACTTTAATGTGTAGCGCTAAGCCAGGACATTCAGAACACCAAACCGGTCTTGCTATTGATGTTGAGGGTTCTAATTTAGATTATAATTTATTTGAAAAATCTAAAGAATTCGAATGGATGAAAAAAAATGCTCATAAATATGGTTTTATCCTTAGATACCCTAAAGGTAAAGAAAATATTACAGGATTTAAATATGAACCATGGCACTATAGATATGTAGGTAAAGAAGTAGCCACAATTATCTATAACAATAAATTAACTTTTGAAGAATATCATAAAAAGTTTGTTAAATAAAATTAATTATGTTATAATAACAATCGGTGATTTTATGAAAGAGATTACTTATATAAATATATCAAAATTACTTGATAAAAATTGTGATATTGAAAATTTTATAACAGAAGCAGATTTGCTTATGAAAGAAAAATATCCAAATTATGAACAATGGTTTTTAGAAAAAGTAATTCCTGGTCTAATAACAAAAAAAAGAAATATTATTATTGCATATAAAAACAATAAAATTGTCGGATATGCTAATTTAAAAAATGAAAATGAAAAAGTTATATCTAACTTATATGTAAAGCCAGGATTTGATCAAAAAAGAATATGGAATAGTATTATAGATGAATCAATAAATTGGTTAGAAACATACAACCCAAAAATTATTATTTCAAATGAATATATTGGTTATTATATGTCATATATTATGGCTAGAGACTGGAATTTAACTAATATTAAAAATAATGATATAATTTTTAATGGTAAAGGAAATGAATTTGAAAGATTAATATATAAAAAAAAATTACTTAAAAAGTAATGTACAAATTAAATCAATTATGAATAAAACACAAAGTATCCAAGTTATAAATTTGGGTATTTTTTTTATTATTTTATCAATCGGTTTTCTCATAAAATATATTAATATTAAAGCAGAAATACCCCATATTAAAGCCATTTCTAAAGCTACATATTTTCCTAAATTAAATTTATAATCAGAATAATCCCATATGGTTTTATTGAAAATAAGTTCTATTAATATTCCTCCTATATATTCTATAAAGGATAATAAGAAAAAACCTATTAAAAATATAATTAAAAATTTTAGTATTTTGTGATTATCTAATTTATAAACTAATTTATCATAAATATAAATTACTATTAAACTTCCTATTCCATAAACAGGTGTCCAAAAACCATATAATATTCCTCCATTATATTCACTTATTAAATTGATTACAAATTCAATTATATATCCTATTACAGAATATATAAAAAAAACATTTATATAATACATATTATCACCATTATTATAATGAATAAAAAAAGAAGAATTATTCTTCTTCATCTTCTTCATCAATTATAGATAATTCTTCTAAATCATCATCTAGATCATCATCTTCTAATATTTCATCAATATTTTCTTCTTCTGTTTCCTCTATTTCTTCCTCTTCTTTTTCGTCTTCTTCTATTTCTTCTTCATCTTCTTCATCCATTACTAATTCAACTGAATGATTATCTCTAATATCCCATTCATTATTATCTAATAAAACAAATCTTTTATCAATATTTAATGAAGTATAATAATCACCTATTTTTGAAGTATATTGTTCATCACTATAATCAAGTAAGTTACATATTTCTTTAAATATTATTGATGTACTCATTGATTTTTTATTTTCTTTTAATATCATATAAGTTAAATCAGTAAGACTCATTAACTCCAATTCTTCAATTGGCATATCTTTAATTTTCATAAAATTCCTCCTAATTACATTACACTTGGTATATCTATAACAAGTATATTTAACATTTCTTTTATTATTTTATTTGTTAGATTTAATATATAAATCCAATTATTTTTCTTTTCTAAATCTTGTTCACTATTTATATGATTATTTTGATAGAATGAATTTACAATCACACAAAGATCATATATATAATCAGCTATATAGCTTGGCATTCTACACTCAAATGCATTATTAAATGCTAACTCAAGCTCTATCAATTTAATTCTCAAATTTCTATCATAATCATTATATACTATGTTATTTAGTGTAGTAATTTCCTTATTTTCTATAATTTTATTAATTCTAAGATAAGTATATAGAATATATGGTCCTGTTTTTCCTACAACTTCACTAAATTTATCTATATCAAATATGTAATCTTTTTCTCTATTGTTTTGTAAATCAGCAAATTTAATTATAGCATTTACTATTTTGTCTTGATCTTTTAAACTCATACCTTCATTTTCAGGCTTTTTAGAAATAAATAAATCTTTTACTTCTTTAAATAAATTATCAAGTTTTGGTGCTTCTCCACTTCTTGTTTTATATGGTTTTCCATCTTTACCATTTACTGTTCCAAATCCCAAAAACTCTAAATTAGCATCTGTTATACTAGCTTTTTTTACCGTTCTAAATACTTGATTAAAATGCATATCTTGTCTTAAGTCTGTAAAATATAATATATGATCTGGTTTATATTCTTTTTCTCTTTGTAAAATCGTTGCGATATCTGTTGTTCCATATAGATATCCACCATTACTCTTTCTAAATATAAGTGGTGGTATTTCTTTTTTATCAGTATCTTCTTTAACATCTACTACTAAAGCACCTTCACTTATTTTAAATAATTTTTTACTATCTATAATATTTTTTGCTTCTTCTATATAATTATAAGAATCACTTTCTCCATACCATAAATCAAAATTTACATCTAAATATTTATATATTCTTTTTATATCATTTCCTGATACTTCTTTAATTTTTAGAAAATATTTATGATATTCTAAATTACCGTCTTGCAATTCTTTCGTAATATCTTCACATATACTTTTTACTTCTTTATTTTCTTTACATAAAGCACTAATTGTAGGATATGCTTTTTCTAAATAATCTATTGTTATATCATCTATATTTATATTATCTTTTTTTATAGCATATATTACTTGACCTATTTGAAGTCCATAATCTCCTAAGTGAACATCTGATATTGTTTTATATCCTTTAAATTCTATTATTCTCTTTACTGATTCACCTACAATAGCGCTTCTTAAATGTCCTACATGTAGTGGTTTTGCTATATTAGGTCCACCATAATCTAAGAAAAATACTTCATCATTTTTTTGTTCTATATTAAATTTTTCTTTTTCGTTCATTTTTATTAATAATTCATTTATTAATGAATCACTAATTGTTATATTTATAAAACCTGGTTTTACAAAATTTACTTCTTTAAAATAACAAGAAAAATCTCCTCTTTCATTTAAACTTGAAACTATTTCTTCTCCTATTTCTATAGGACTCTTTTTATAAATTGAAGCAAGTTTAAATACACCATCAAATTGATAATCACATAAATCTGGTCTATTTGATTTTATTACTTTAGTATAACCATTGTAATTTAATTTATTTAATTCTTCTTTCATTATATTTTCTAATATTTTAGTAATCATGTTATCACTCTATTCTATAAAAAGTTTAAAATTTAACTTTTCTTCTTCTATTATATAATCTATCTCTAAATATTTTTCTTCTATAATTAATTTATTAGTGAATATATTTAGATTTAATTGTTTATCATATATATTATAAATACAATTTGTATTTTCATTTTCTATAAACTCAAATTCTATATTATTTCGCTTCATTTTAATACTTTTATCTATTTTTATAATAACTAATATATCATTATCTTTATAAGTTATAATATTATTATTTTTTATTCCTCTTGTATTTAATGTTATAATTTTCTTTGTATTTTTATTTTCTAAAATACTCTTAATATTTACTCTAGACATGGCATTTCTCCATTCCTGCATAATTATAATATAGATAATATATAATTGCAACTATTTTTTTTATTTTTTTTAAATATAATTATGTTATATTTTAATATATTTTTCCAATAATAAATATAGTGAGGTGATTGATATAAAAAAATATATAACTAGAATATTAATTGTTTTATTATCTTTAATCACTTTAGCTATATTATTTATTATTGGATTATATATATATGCTAAAATATCACCTAAATTAGCAATTAATTCTGCAAATGGTTATTATTTATATGACAAAGATGATAAATTATTTAATGGAAATAATGATGAATGGATTAATTTAAATAATATTTCTCCTAATTTAATAAATGCTACTATATCTATTGAAGATAAAAATTTTTATAAACATCAAGGTTTTGACTTTTTAAGAATTATCAAAGCTATGGAAACTAATATTATGAATAAAAAAACAGTGCAAGGTGCTTCTACTATAACACAACAATATGCTAAAAACTTATTTTTAGATTTTGATAAAAAATGGAGTCGTAAAATAGAAGAAGCATGGTTAACTATTAGACTTGAAGTTCATTATAGTAAAAATGAAATATTAGAAGGTTATTTAAATACAATAAATTATGGTGGTGTTTATGGTATTGAAAATGCCAGCAAATATTATTTTGATAAATCTGCACAAGACTTAACACTAGCTGAAGCATCTATGCTAGCTGGTATTCCAAAATCACCTTCTAACTATGCACCAACTATTAATGAAAAAAAAGCAAAAAAAAGGCAAAAGCTAATTCTTCAAGCAATGGTTAATAATGGTTATATAACTAAAGAAGAAATGGATGAAGCATATAATACTGAATTGGAATATTTAGGTATTAAAGAAAATGATAATCATTCTACATTAATGTATTATCAAGATGCAGTTTTAAAAGAATTAAAAAATATTAAAGAGATTCCTTCTTCTTTTTTAGAAACAGGTGGTCTTAAAATATACACAACTCTTGATAATAAAACACAAGATTTAATTAATTCTACTGTTAAAAAATATTTAAAAGATTCTGATTTAGAAACAGCTATTGTTGTTATGAATCCTAATAATGGTGAAATTTTAGGTATAACAGGTGGAAAAGATTATAATAAAAGTCAATTTAACCGTGTTACAGATTCAAAAAGACAAGTTGGTTCTACTATGAAACCATTTCTATACTATAGTGCTTTAGAAAATGGATTTACATCTACAACAACTTTTACTAGTGAAAAAACAACATTTACTTTTTCTGGAAATAAAACTTATAGTCCAAAAAACTATAATGATGTATATGCTAACAAACCAATCACTTTAGCTGCTGCTATATCTTATTCTGATAATATTTTTGCCGTTAAAACACATTTATTCTTAGGTGAAGATACTTTAGTTGATTTTGCTAAAAGAGTAGGAATAACTTCAAAACTAGAGCCTATTCCATCACTTGCATTAGGAACTGAAGAAATAAATATTTTAGAAATGATGAAAGGATATTCTAGTTTTGCAAATGAAGGATATAAAGTATCTCCACATTTTATAAAAAAAATAGAAGACATGAATGGTAATACTTTATACGAATTTAAAGAAGAAAAAGAATATATTTTAAATAAAAGTATTACATATATTCTTAGTGAATTATTATCTAATTGTTATAATAAAAATTTAATCGATTATAATTATCCAACCTGTATTAATATTGCACCTAAAATAACAAAAAAATATGCTATTAAAACAGGAACAACTGATACTGATCATTTAATCTTTGGTTATAATCCTGATTTATTAATAGGAGGATGGATAGGTTATGATAACAATAATTTAACAACTGATAAAGATGGAACCGTTTTAAAAAATATATGGGTAGAAATTATGGAAGGATATTTTAAAGATAAAGATGAATCATGGTATAAAACACCTAGTAATGTAGTTGGAGTTTTAGTTGATCCTATAAATGGTGAAATTGCTGATTCTAATACCAAAAAAGCTACTATTATGTATTATATTAAAGGAACTGAACCTAATGCTAGTGATCTAGATAAAACTATTCCAACAATTAAAATAGAATAATAAAATCAAGGTATAACCTTGATTTTTCATTGTTTTAAGTTTAAAAGATTTTATTATTTTTTATACAACGTTTTCCTTTAAACTTTTAATTTCTATATCATATTTATTATTGATTAATTCATCTATAATTTTATTTTCTAGTTTATCTTTTACTAGTTTATCTATTTTTCTAGCACCATATTCTTTATAATTTGATAATTCTATTATCTCATTTATAACATTATTATCTATTTTTATATTAACTTCCATTAAATTATATTTTTGTTTTAATTTATTTATTTTTTCATTTATTAAATATTTTATAGTTTCCTCATCAAGTTCATTAAATATAATTATACTATCTAATCTATTAATAAATGATACATCAAAATAATCTTTTAATTTAGATGTAACTATATTATTATTTTTTTTATTAAATCCTACATGTATATCGTTAAAACCTATATTTGATGTCATAACTATAGTTACATTATCAAATCTTACTATTTTTCCACTTGAATCTTTTATTTTTCCATCATCTAATATTTGGAAAAACAAATTTATCACTGAACTATGAGCTTTTTCTATTTCATCTAGTATTATTACTGAATATGGTTTATTTTTCACTTCTTCTAAAACATTTTTATTATCATCATATCCTATATATCCTGGAGGCGATCCTATTATTTTACTAACACTATGAGGTTCACTAAATTCACTCATATCGAGTTTGATAATATTCTTTTCACCGACCAAACATTCCCCAAAAAGTTTTGCAAGTGCTGTTTTTCCTACACCACTAGGTCCCATAAACATAAAAGAATAACATTTATTTTTGTCTTTAAATCCAAGTTTTATTTTCTTAGTATTATTTAATACTTCTTTTATAGCATTATCTTGTCCTATAATATTATGTTTTAATTTGTTTTCTATATTTTTTATTGTTGTTTTAGTTTCATTTAAAAGTTCATATACAGGTATTTTAGTTTTAATATTTATTACTTCTGCTACATCTTTTTTTGTTACCTCTTTTTTCTTTTTAGTATAAAGTTTTAATTCAATATTGTTAATTTCATCCATTAATTTATTTTCTATTTCTTTATAATTACTAGCTTCTTTAAAATCATTTTTTACTATTGACTCATTTTTTTTAGTATTAATTATTTGATATTCTTTTTTTAATTCATTATATTTTTTTAATTCTTTTGTTTCTTTTAAACTTACTTTAGCACATACTTCATCTAAGACATCTATTGATTTATCTGGTTCATATCTATCATATACATATTTATCTGTTAAATCCAAAATAGTATCTATTATTTCTTCACTTATGGATACCATATGATATTTTTCATATATTTTTTTTAAATTTAATAATATTCCTTTAGTTTTTTCTTTATCTGGTACTTCTATTAAAACTTTTTGAAATCTTCTATCTAAAGCTCCATCTTTTTCTATATACTTTTTATATTCATTTATAGTAGTAGCACCAATACATCTTAATTTACCACGTGCTAATGCTGGTTTAAATATATTAGAAGCGTCAATAGCCCCTTCAGCACCTCCAGCACCAACTAAAGTATGAATTTCATCAATAAATAAAATAATATCATCATTTTCTTCTACTTCTTTTATTATTTTATTCATTCTTTCTTCAAATTCTCCACGATATTTAGTACCTGCTACTGCACTTGCCATATCTAAACTTATTATTCTTTTATTTAATAATGATAAAGGTACACTACCATTTACTATCATTCTACTTAATTCTTCTACTATTGCTGTTTTTCCTACTCCTGCTTCTCCTATTAAAATTGGATTATTTTTACATCTTCTAGATAATATTTCTAGAACTCTTTTTATCTCTTCTTCTCTTCCTATTACAGGATCCAATTCATTATTTAATGCTTTTTTAGTTAAATCTACTCCTAATTCATCTAATAATAATTTTTTATTTTTTTTATGTTTTACAGGTTTTATTAATGAATACGAAAATTCTTTATATAAGCTATCTAAATCTATATTCATACCTACCATTATACGTATTGCTACTCCTTCTCCTTCTTCTAGTAATGCACTAAATAAGTTTTCAATAGTAACATCACTATTGTTTTCTTTACTGTCTATAATGGCTGTTTCAAATATTCTTTTTAGTAATGGTGTATATAAAAACCATTCACTTTCATTACTACCTACACCTATAACATTAATAATTTCTTTTTTTAATTTGTTATAATCAAGATCATATTCTTTTAGTATTTTACTTACACTATTTTCTTCTTTTAGTATAGCTAATAATAAATGTTCACTTCCAACATAAGGATGTTTAAGTTTCTTCATTTCTGTTTTTGCTTTTACTATTATATTTCTTGCTTCTTCAGTGAAATTACTAAACATATTATCTTCCTTTCCATTATTATTCTATGTATATAATGAAAAAAAAGAAATATTTTTAATCAACAAAAATTTCAAAAAAAAATAATCTTATCTAATAAAATTATTTTTTCTTGCTTTTACTCTTATTTTTCTTAACGCTTTTGCTTCTATTTGTCTTATTCTTTCTCTTGTTACTCCATATATTTGCCCAACTTCTTCTAATGTTTTTGGATATCCATCTACAAATCCAAATCTTAATCTTATTATCTCTTTTTCTCTTTCATTATTTAAACTTTCTATCAAATCTAATAATTCTTCTTTTCTTACAATATTAATAACTTCTTCTTCTAGTGAATAACCTGAATCAAGCATATCAATTACAGTAGTTTGTTGACCATGTTCCATTTCACCAATTGGTGAATCAAGACTTGCAGCATCATCAATATTTTTTAAACACATTTCAACTTTTTCTTTTGTATAACCCGTTAGATTAGCTAATTCTTCTATTGTTGGATTTTCACTATATTCATTTAAATATTTCCCTCTAACTCTTTTAATTTTAATAATAGCTTCACTTACATGAACTGGTATTCTTATTGTCCTTCCTGAATCAAGTACCGATCTAGTTATTGATTGCCTAATCCACCATGTTGCATATGTAGAAAATTTATATCCTTTTGTTACATCAAATTTATCTACAGCTTTTATTAATCCTTCATTTCCAAATTGAATTAAATCTAAAAAATCAACCCCATTATTATAATATCTTTTTGCTATACTTATAACTAAACGTAAATTTGAATTTATTATTTTATCTTTTAATTCTTTCTCTCCATTACTATATCTAATAAATAAATCTTTTTCTTCTTCTTTGGTTAATAATGGATAACTTGTAGCACTTTTAATATAAAAACCTATTGAGTCATCATTAAAACACACTAAATCATTTTGGTCAATACTCTCTTCTTCTATATTTTCTAAATCTACAATTTCACATTTATTTTTTCTCAAAAAATAATATATCATTTGTTTAGTTACATTATTTATATTTAATTCTTCTATTATTGGTTTATCAATAGCTCCTTCTTCTATATATTCTTTAAATATATCCTTTAATAATTTATTTAATTTACTTGAATTTCTTAATACGATTTTTATATCTTTAACTTTAACATTTTCTTCTATTATTATACTATTTAACATATCAATTTTTTCTAAATTTAGGTTTTCCATATAAAATCCCCCTTTAATTGGAAATTATCTTATCACAAAATAAAAAGAAATGCAACCCTAAGTTGCATAATTATCTTCAAATGAAAAATCAACATTTTCTTCTATCCATTCTTTTCTAGGTTCTACTTTATTTCCCATTAATACACTTACTCTTTTTTCTGCTAATGAAGCATCTGTTATACTAACTTTTATTAAACTTCTTTTATCTGGATCCATTGTTGTATCTCTAAGTTCTTCAGCATCCATTTCCCCAAGACCTTTATATCTTTGTGTTTTCGTTTGTTTATTTTTGAATTTACCTTCCAATAATATTTTTCTATCTTCATCAGTCCATGCATATTGTTCTTCTTTTCCACTACTTATTTTATATAATGGTGGAATTGCTATAAAAAGCTTTCCATGTTCTATTAATGGTTTCATATATCTATAGAAAAATGTCAATAATAATACTTGAATATGTGAACCATCTACATCAGCATCTGTCATTATTATAACTTTATCATAATTACAATCTTCTATTTTAAAATCACTACCTATACCAGCTCCTATAGTATATATTAATGTATTAATTTCTTCATTTTTTAATATTTCATCCAATTTAGCTTTTTCTGTATTTAAAACTTTTCCTCTAAGTGGTAAAATTGCTTGAAATTTTCTATCTCTTCCAGTTTTTGCTGTACCACCAGCGGAATCTCCTTCGACTAAGAATAATTCATTTCTTTTAGGATCTTTTGTTTGAGCTGGTGTAAGTTTACCGTTAGTAAATCTTTCTTTTTTATTTTTATCTTTTCCTTGTCTTGCTTCATCACGTGCTTTTCGTGCTGCTTCTCTAACATTTCTACTTTTTACCATTTTCTCTAATATTTTTGTAGCACTAGCTTTATTTTCTTCTAAGAAAAATTGTAACTTCTGAGTAACTATATTATCTACAACATTACGAGCAATTGGTGTACCTAGCTTGCCTTTTGTTTGTCCTTCAAATTGTAATAAATCTTCTGGAATTTGTAAACTTATTATAGCTGTTAATCCTTCTCTTGTATCTGGCCCTTCAAAATTTTTATCTTTTGTTTTTAAATATCCATTATTTCTAGCATAATCATTAAAAACTTTAGTAATTGCTGTTTTAAAGCCTACTTCATGAGTTCCACCATCATTTGTTTTTACATTATTTACAAATGATATTATATTTTCTGAATATGTATCTGTATATTGAAATGCTACTTCAACATTTATTTTATCTTTTACACCTTCAAAAAATACTGATTTATGTAGTGGTGTTTTTCCATCATTTAGGTAATCAACAAATGCTTCTAAACCCTTTTCATAATTAAATATTTCTTTTTTATTATCTAAAATATCTTCTACTTCAACTGTTAAACCTTTTAAAAGAAAAGCACATTCTTGCATTCTTTCACATACTGTTGTAAATGAAAAATTAACTGTAGAAAATATTTTATCATCTGGCATAAATGTTACTTTAGTACCAGTTTTATTTGTTTTATCTAATTTTGTTAATGGTTGTTTTAGTTTTCCACCATCTTCAAAACTTATATAATATTCATAACCATCTCGTTTTATATTAATTTCCATCCATTTGCTTAAAGCATTTACAACACTAGCACCAACTCCATGAAGCCCTCCAGATACTTTATATCCGCCTTCTTCAAATTTACCACCAGCATGTAATACGGTATAAATTACTTCAGGTGTTGAAATTCCACTAGAATGCATCCCAACAGGGACTCCTCTTCCTTCATCCTCTACTGTTACACTACCATCTTTATTTAAAATTATTTTTATTTTTTTACCATATCCGTTTATTACTTCATCTATTGCATTATCTACAATTTCCCATATTAAATGATGTAATCCTCTTTTATCTGTTGACCCTATATACATACCAGGTCTTTTTCTTACTGCTTCTAATCCCTCTAGTATTTTTATAGAACTCTCATCATACTTTGCCATCTTATCACCTTATTAATTATAACAAAAAAAAAAGAAAATATCAATTTTGATTTTTCTAATTTATTTTTTAGGATATATTTCATAAATATAACTACTTGTATCTGTACTTATTTTTGCAAATCTAATTCTTACTGTATTTTCTGGAATAGTTCCATGTAATTCTTGATCAAATTGTCCTGTTCCTAAATCTTCATATGATATTAATTTATCGTCTTTATCATAATAGAATGGCCATGTTCTTCCTGCTGTTCCCAATGTTTTTGAATATATTGTATATTGTTTTCCCCACATTTCATTTGATACTTCTATATATGGTTCTCTGTAAACATAAGTTGAAGAATCATATCTTGGTAAAGAAATATACGTTTCTTTATCATTATCATAAGCATCTTTTTTTATTATATTTTCTGGAAAAACAACTTTTTGTTCAACAATAAAATCTTTATCAATATCATTAACAGTTGATTTAGCATATATGGTACTTCCAGAAGACGTTTTAATAGCTCCAGTATATTTTTGCCATTCTCCATCATTTATTCTATACAATTTAACATTTGATTCTTCAGAATAATTAATATTAATAGTTGCTGAAGCATCTTTAACACCGCTTTCTGTTAATTTAGGAGCAGTTATATCAATATCAATTGTAGCCTTATATGAAGGACCAACTTCACATACATATCCAGCTGTATATGTATCTCGTTTAAAGAATCTTATTTTTGAAGTATTTAATGGTATTGTATCTGTTATTTCTCCATCATATTTATCATAATTGATTTTAGTATATGATATAAGATTATCATCTTTATCATAATACGCTGGCCATACAGTACCAGTAGTAGCATCAGTTTTTACATAGAAATCAAAATTTTTACCCTGCATTTCACTTGATACTTCTATAGATGGTAAATTAACTATATTACTATCCGAATCATATCTTTGAACTTCATAATATGTATTTAAATCATTATCATATACATCAGTTGATAAATATTTTGAATCAGCGGTTCCTATTTCTTCAACTATTTCGCCATATCTTCCACTATCTCTCATCAATTTTACTTTAACAACTGATTTATTAATTGTAGTTTCATTTAAATATTTTATCCATGTTTTTCCATCATCTATACTATAATATGGGGTTGTTCCTTCTTGTTTTTCATATGTTACTTTTAAAATAGATTTATTTTGTACTCCCGTTTTAGTTAATATTGGTATACTTGCTTGAAGTTCTACTGTTGGTACACCTATTTCTACATTGTCTATTTTTTCTTCTACATAATTTCTTAATGATATTTTCTTACCATTTTTTATCATCCATACTTCTACTGTTTGATTTTCCTCTAGTAATATAGATACATTATTTTCTGTTTTTATTTCTTTATCTTTTTCTATATATGTATCATTTAATTTTGCTTTTCCACTTACCTTATAGTAATATTCATAATTTCCTTTTGGATAATTTATTGTTAATGTTCTATTTATTTGATAGTCTTCACTATCTACAATAAATTCTATTATACTTCCCATTTCTCCACAATCATCACTTACTATATTTGCTTCATTATTTAAGTATTCTACTACATAACTATTTATACATAGATATGCTGATCCTACTGTTTGATTTTTTAATATTGTTACTGTTCCTCCTGTTGGTTTATTTCCTTTTAAACTTACTATATCATTTAGTTTTTTATATTTTGTTTCACCTATTGTTGTTTCTGATACTGTATTATATTTTCCTTCTTTTAATCCTATATTTCCTTTCAACATTTCCATTGCTTGATAATTTTCTACTGCTTTTATATATCCATATGCTGAATCTTTTGCTGATGATTTTTTAGCATCTCTTATTATATTTAATATTACTGGTACTGCTATTAATGATATAATTGCTAGTATTACTATGACTGCTAATAATTCTATTAATGTGAATCCCTTTTTTTTCATTTTATCCCTACTTTCTACTATATCAATTATAGTAAAAAAAAATAGCTTTTTCAAGCTATTTTTATTAATTATTTATTCTTCTTGATAATTCATATATTTTTACATCACCATCATTTAATATACTATTTTTTATCTCATCACCACATATTGTTTTATATAATTCAACCATTACTTCTAATTCTTCTTTTGATTTTTGTTCAAACATATTAGCTAATGAATCAACATCATTCTCATTTATAAATTTGAAATATTTTTCTCTTTCACTACTATTTATGACAATAGGTGCCTTATTTGATTTACATAAATTATAACTTGTTATTATTCTACCTGTTCTCCCATTTCCATCTTCAAATGGATGAATTCTAATAAATTTTATATGAAACATAGCTTCTCTTTCATATGGATTTAAAATATTCCATACATTATTATAACAATCAAATAAATTATATATTTCAGATGGAACATTTTTAGGTATTGTTGGAATAAATGGAGCTCCTCTTACACTTACTTGAGTTTTTCTAAATCCCTTGTTAAAAAATTTCAAATTTTTATTTACAATATCAGCTATATCAATAACATCATATGGTGTTAATTTACTTGGATTTTCTTTTATTAATTTTGTAAATGCTTTCATATTATTATATAATTCTATTGCTCTTTGTTTTGAAGTTAAATCTATTATATTATCTTCTACTTTTAAACTTCCCATTGTAAATCTAGTTGCAAATAATTTTATATATTCTTCAAAGAATTCATTTTGGGTCAAAAATTCAGCAAACATAACATCATTCCTTTTGTTGATATATTATACCATATATTTTTTCAAAAAAGAAAAAATACTTAAATTTAAGTATTTTATTTTAATGCTTCTAATAATTCTGCTTTTTTCATTGTAGAAACTCCATTAATTCCTTTGTTTTTAGCAATCTCACGAAGTTCTGCAACTGTCATTTTAGATAAATCTTCTTTTACTTCTGCTTTTGTTTCTTCAACTTTTGAAGTTTTTGTTTCTTTAGTTGCTTTTTTTGTTTCTTTTACTTCTGGTTTTAAATTTCCATTTAAAGCAGATTTTGCTATTTCAACTAAATCTGTAAAGCTTTTTGGATTATCTATTGCTATTTCTGATAACATTTTACGGTTAATTGTTACACCTGCTATTGATAAACCATTTATAAATTTTGAATAACTTATATCATTTTGTCTACAAGCTGCATTAATTCTTGTTATCCATAATTTTCTAAAATCTCTTTTCTTTTGTCTTCTATCTCTATAAGCATATTTTAATGAATGCATTACTTGTTCTTTAGCAGTTTTATATAATCTATGTTTACTTCCAAAGTAACCTTTGGCTCTCTTCATTACTTTTTTTCTTCTTGCACGATGAATTGTTCCACCTTTAACTCTTGTCATATTATTCCTCCTACTATATTAAATTTTTTAATCTCTTATAATCTGAATTACTTAATGCTGATCCTGATCTACTTTTTCTATTAGATGCAGCATTTTTCTTACCTGTATTATGTCTTGAACCTGGTGTACCTATTTTATAATCGTTTTTTCTTGCTTTGAAAACTTTTGCTGATCCTTTATGTGTTTTTAATTTTGGCATATTATTCCTCCTATTTTTCCTTATTTGGTATTAGCATCATTGTCATAAATTTACCTTCTAATTTAGGTTGACCATCCATTATAGCAATATCTTCTACTTCTTTAGCGAATCTTAAAAGTACTTCTTTACCTAATTCTGGATGAGCCAATTCTCTACCTTTAAAACGAATAGAAACCTTTATTTTATGACCTTTTTCTAAATATTTAGATGAATTGCGTACTCTTGTATCAAAATCATGCTTATCAATTGTAACAGATAATCTATACTCTTTTATATCTAAATTTGACTCTCTTTGTTTTTTTATATTTTCTTTTTGTCTTTTTTTAGATTCATATTTATATTTATTATAATCCATTATTTTACAAACTTGTGGATTAGCATTAGGACTAATTAATACTAAATCAAATCCAGCATAATTTGCTAATGTAAGAGCATCTTTTATAGGTTTTACACCTAACTGTTCTCCATGTGGTCCAATAACCATTACTTCTCTAGCACGAATTTGTTCATTAATATACAATTCTTTATCTTTACTTGCGATACCTGACACCTCCATAAAAAAGTGAATACACAATGTATCCACTTAAAAAGCATATTAATATTTTATTAATGGCTTTATACCCAAAACTTAAAGTAATCGGGTGGATGTGGATACATCACTTTCCTTTTTTCGTTTTCTTTTCCATTATACATATTAAATATATGTTTGTCAATAAATTTTATTACTTTTTTAAATTTTATTATTTATAAATGGTATAACATAATTAACTATATCGTTATTTATAAATTTTATATTTTTTTTATTATTATAAATTTCTTCATTACATATAACATTATTATCAATTAATAATACTTCTTTCATAGTTGATAATAATTCATCATGAATATCATCTAGATCATTTATTTTTTTTCTTATAAAATATAAATCATTTTTTAATTTTATATATATACTTTTTTCATTCATTTTAATCACCACTATTTGATAAAATATTTGCTACTTCTTTAGCTGTTTTCATATAATCTTCTATTCTTTTATGAATAAGCATTATTTCTATATCATGAGAATTAATTATTTTTTTTAATTTATTTGAAATTTCTAATTCTAATTCACTTAATCTATTAATATTATCTGTTTTATAATTATTATTTATATTTAATAACAAATCATCTATTTCTAGAAAATTCTGTATTTCTTCTCTTTTATAAAATTTTATTTTTTCTAAATTATTATTTAATTGAACTTCATCTATTCCATAATTCATATTATAAAACCTCTATTTCTTTAAAATAACTTATATTTATAGAATTAATTTTATTTTTTATACTAATTTCTATTTGTTCTATTGTATTCATTTTATCTTTAAATTCATCTTTTATATGTTCTATGTTTTTTAATATTTCCTTTACTTTTAGTTTTTCATTATATATACTATTTTGTATTTTATAATCAATATTATATAGATTTAAATTTGAATAATATTGAAATATTTCGTTTACTTTATTATAATACCTATTTATTAAACTTAAAACACTATCTTTATTTTTTAAATTTACTTTTATATTATTTCCTAATTTTTCATATTTTTCAACAATTAAAAAGTAAATACTTTTTAATTCTTTTATTTCATTAATATTATCCATTATTTTTATTTTTTCTAATTCTAATTCTTTGAAGAATTTTTTAGAAATTGCATCATTCCAAAAAAAAGAAATTTGTGACATTTCTTTATATATATTTAAATAATTATTCTCATAATCCTCAATTAATTTATTTAACTTTAATAAATCATTTTTTAAATTTTGAACATTTATTTTCATAGTCCACCTTTTTTCCAAATATATGTATACTATAAACTAATATACATATATTTAGAAAAACTAATTTTCTAAATTATTGTGCAGAAAATGCGTTTGCTATAGCACCTTTAGTATCACCATAAGCCGAAATTGTTTCATTAATAGCTTTAGATACATCTGCTTTAAATTGTTCAACAGCTCTATTAATATTTGAAGAAATTGTATTTAATGATGCTGTTAAATTTGCTTGTTGATTTGATGAAGCATCTAAAAACCCACAATTTTCAACAGCTCTTATAGCGTTTTGTAAAGCTTGATTAGCACTTGATTGTACAACATCTAAAGTTGATACTACTGCTGGTGTATTTTCAATATCAATACCTCTTATACCACCAATATTTTCAACAATTGAATCAACTGAAATTGTTGATGTTTCTAATGAAAATGCAACATTTGTCCATGACGAATTAGTGTTTGCAGCCCAACGTTGAGCAGCACTATTCATTGAATTTACAACACTTTCAAATATTGTATTAATTGAAGTTAATAAGCTATTATCTGCTTCTTTAAATGCGGCAAAGAATGAAATAGCTTGATTACAACTCCATTTATCAGCCATACCTCCTACAAATTTTGTTTGCATATCATTACACATTGCAACTCTCAATTCTTTGTAACTATTAATAATACCATTAATTGACATTCTAGCAGCTTCTGGATTAAATCCTGTCATTGCCATATTTTTCACCCTCCCTATGATAGTCTTACTATCTAATAAAATTATACAATATAAAAGATGTTTATGTCAAACATCTTTTAACTACTTTACACTTTCATTTATTACTTCATTTAATTTTTGCTTAAACATTTTTTCTTCATTATCAGATAAACCAAGATAATATATTTTATCAATTTGATTATGATCAAACAGCATAACATTATTTTGGCTTACATATCCTTCGGGATATAAACATCCTGTATAATCATATATTTTATTATTTTGGGAACTCATAACACAAAATCCTGTTATCATAACTCTTTTAGTTCCACCTTTAAGTAAAACAACTGTACCTATTGGTAAATATTTTTCATATTTCATTTTATCACCTACCTAAACATTAATACAATTTCAGTACCATTTCTAATATCTGTATCTATAACAATATCATTATTGGAATATATTTTATTATTATCTTTATTTAGTAATATGCATTCTTTATTTATATCAATTCTTATATTATTTAGGTCACCTATTGATTTTACTAATAATTTTTTTATCTTCCATATATACTCATTAACAGGAATAAAAACATCAAATGAAGAATTCATTTCATAAACAATTAATTTTATTAATACTTTACTATCCATTTTCTTCACCTTCTACACTAATAAAATCTATTAATCTACAAAGTTCTCCTTGACCATCAAATAAAACATATCCCATATCATTTTTGCAATCTAAAGTCATATCTTTAGTTACATTTGTAAGTCTAAATAAACTTTGATTTGATATTCCTTTTCCTATCCAAATACCATCTGCTGTATTAAAGACACTTGTAAACCAAGTTTCATAAGCAAAATTTTTTAATTGATTTGCACCATCAGCTACTATAACAGTCATTTTTTCATATTCTTTTACCAAATTAAATAATTCATTAATTTTTGTATTGTCATTTACTTTTTTTATAAATTTGCTCATATTATAAATAAATATTATACCTGATTGATTACTTTTTTCTTCTATCAATTTTCTTATTTTATTTATCATATTATCAATTAATTCATCTAAATTACTATTATAATAGTTATTTAGTTTTTGACTATATTTTGCAAGACTATTATTTGAATCTATTATGATTAAATTTGAATTTTTAAATAGCATTAATATAGAAATTAAACTCATGCAAAACTTTTCAGTATTTTGAATTCTATTCGACGATATTATATTTCCTATATTGTTACTTAATTCAAAATTAACAATTTCTAATTCTGTTTTACTTATACCAATTGGAATACTTGTAATTGTTTTTATATAATTTTTAATATTATCATATCTAACATATTCTGGTAATACTGGTATCATTTCTGCTTTTATATTATTATATTGTTTTTGTTGTTCAATAAATTGTTGTAAATATTCATTTTGTTTTTCTTTGTCATTTATTATAGATGCTGTTTGGAAAGAATGAACACTATCAGTTTTTAATAACCCTCTACCAAAATTATCAATTGGTCCATCTTTAACCCTAATTCCAAAAATAGAATTATAATCAGCTATATCTTTCACTTTAAAAGCGTAGAAATTATTACAAGCTGTAACAATTTTATTATGTACTGAATTAACTGCTGATCCTGTAATTATAAATACAAACCCAAATCTTTCAGAATCTCTTATCATTTCAGGTAATTCTTCATATATAGTTTGATTTGATTCATATACAGAATCATAATTATTTATAATTACAACTTTTATTGGTAAATAGTTACCTGAATTTTTTATATAATTTATATATTCTCCACCATAATTTGAAAATAGCTTCTTTCGTGTTTTTATTTCTTCTTTTATAAGTTTCATTAAATTATTATATTCCTCATCTTCTCCAGCAAATACAACGCCTCCAACATGAGGTAATTTAGTATATTTTCTTAATGATTCTGAACCATAATCAATTATATAATAATTAATATAATTAGATGTATAATTTTTTACTGTAGAATAAATAATTGTATTTAACATCATTTCATTTTCACTACCATCATTTCCATAGATAATAGTATTTCCATCTTTTAAGTAATTATATTTTACTAAATCCTGCATTTGATTTTCAGGAGCATCAAATTCTCCTAAAATAACTTCAACTGTGTCATTTTTTCTTTGATAATTATATTTTTTTTCTAATGCATCTATAGTTATTACAGGTTCAATATTGTCTAACCACAACTTTCTAGATTTTTTACCTACCTGATTTGAAACATCAATTATAGAATTCATAATAGCAGCCAATTGTTCACCTTGCGCTTGTATTTTTATATTATTTGAAGCTTGAATACTTTTTATATATTGACCACAATCATTTATGAAATTAATACTTTTATCAACTTGTTTTACAATTTTATCAGATGGATAATATTTAGCACCACACCATGCAGATTGACCTAAAGCAAAATATTCATTATAACCCACTTGTAAATAAAATCTACCAGTTTGTTTAATACCAGCTGCTTCTGGTCTTTTTAACATTTCTTTACTATCTGATTCATCTTGAACTTTTAAACATACTCTAAATTTTGTATTTGACCAAATTTGATCATTTACAACTCCACTCGGTTTTTGAGTTGCTAGTATTAAATGTACTCCTAAACTTCTTCCAATTCTTGCTACACTAATTAAATTATCCATAAATTCTGGTTGCTGACTTTTTAATTCTGCAAACTCATCACATATTATAAATAAATGTGGTACAGGTTCTTTTAGTTTTCCTTCTTTAAAGAATCTTTGATATTTATATATATCAATTGTACTTTCGCCTAATAAATCCCTTGCTTCATTAAATATTTTCTGTCTTCTTTTTATTTCACTGTCAATACTTACTAAAGTTCTATTCATTTCAGCTTTATCTAGATTTGTTATCGTTCCTGCTAAATGTGGCAATATTGCCCCAGTTGCTTTATTTTCAAATGCGAATGCTAAACCTCCACCTTTATAATCTATTAGAATAAAAGAAACATCATCTGGACTATAATTAATTGACATCGATAATATATAAGTTATAATAAATTCTGACTTACCACTACCTGTCATACCTGCTATTAAGCCATGTGGTCCATGATACTTTTCATGAAGATCTAAATACATTAAATCTCCTTGTTCATCCACACCTATTTCAGCTCTTAAACTCTCTGTTGAGTTATTTGTATTCCACCTATTTAAAATATTTAACTGTTCTACTTTACCAACCTTTTCCATTTCTAAAAAAGTTATAGAATTTGGTAATGATTTCATTCCTTCTTCAAATTCAATTGGTATATTTGATAAATATTTTGAAATACTAATCATATCTATATTAGGATATATTTCATGTCTAAATAATATTTTTTCTTGCTTTTCATATGAATTTTTTAATATTACAGATTGATTATTATCAATTGATATAAAGTTATTACATTTACTTGGTAATTTGCTTAATTGATTTTCTAGTACTATTAATGAAAATCCATAATTTTCATCTTCTTCAGTCATTATTTTAAAGAAATTAAGTCTTTTTATTGTTTCATAACTATCAGCTATTATGAGATAATGAGGTTTATTTATTTTCTGTTTCAAATTAATACGATTAGTTAATTCATATTCCAAATAATCTGATATTTTTTTGGCACTTTCATTATTTGTAGAGAAAAATCTAAAATCCCTTTCATTTGTAAAACAATGATTTAAATATTTTAGATATTCCCAATCATTTTCTCTTTTATTATTCGTGAACATAACTATTTTTAAATCTTCATAGCTATAAAAAGTAATTAATTGTAAAATTATATTATTTAAAAAATTAGTTATTAATTCTTTATTTCCCATTATAGCTGTAAGCATATTATCATAAAAAGAATAACCTATTGGGACACCTTCTATATATTTATATTTTTCTACAAGCTTATCTGCTTTATTTTTTAATTCATCTTCCTCTATAGTAAATCCCTCTTTTGGATATTTTATTTCTACTTCTAATGGTGCATTACCAATCCCTAGTCTTGCTACTAAGAAATCATTTTGATCTATTCTTTTATCCCAAAAGTTCATTGATTTTCTTTTCATTACATTTAGACAATCATTAACTGTTATTAAGTTTTCTTTTAAAATAACTGCTTGTATTTTAGCTTCTTCACTTATTTCTTTTTCTTTATTTTCTAAATATTTTGTATATTTTTCTACTATTTCTTTTCGTGCTTTTTCTTTCATTTTTTTATTATATTTTTTCGTTATTAATGGCCATAAAAGCATTGAAGTTAACATAACAATACTTGTAACCAGCTGTGGCCAAGATTTAAAAAAAGTTGTTTGTTTTGAAGTTATTTGGATTATCAAATTTGCTAATGTCACAAATGACATCATTCCCATTGTAAGCATTGGACCAATTGATAAAATGAGTGGTAATTCTTGACTATCACCCTTTTTAGGAGGAGTGCTAAATTCTATTTCCTTCTTTTCTATTAATCTTCTTAATCTTGGTGATTTTGTAAAATAGTCATTATCACTATATAATTCTCTATCTTTTATTTTTTCATCTACTTGCTCTTTTTGTTCTGGAACTAAATAATGTCTTATTTTAGCACTTTCAGCATCTATATCAAGTAATTTTACATTTCCAATAAAAATTATCATATTAATTAAAAATACAATTTTTATTCCATAAAATTCTAATTCATCACCCATTTTAATATTTGCTTGATTATTGTTTATAAGTAAACCATTTAAGTATAAAGGAACACTTGATTTATTATTTAATATAATTTGTTGATTTTTAGATATATTTATTAAAAAATTATTAACTAAATTTGTTTTATAATTTATATTTGTACCTGATATATTTCCTATCGACAAATTAAATTCTTTATCATATGTATATCGTAAAACATTTTCATTTGGAATTTCACTTGTATATAGTAAGTATTTTCTATTTTCTCTTTCTAAAAAATAAAATTTATTAGGTTCAAGTATTATAGATTCTACCATCATTCCATTATTTAAAATATTTACTTCTGAAGTTCGATATAAATACCATCCATCATTTCTTGCCTCTATATTAATTAATTTGTTTTCTTCATTTTCTTCATCGAATGAAAAACTACCTGATATATCAGTTGGTAAATTAAATTTTAATATTTTATCATACAAATACAATGTTATTAACATAAAATCACCCTATTATTCTTATATAATTATATCATTTGTATTTTGATATGTAAATGAACTTTTTTAAGTTTAGTATATAAAAAAACAAAAAAATAAAATTTATTATTTTTCTGTTTTTAATTTATTATTATCCATATCTTCTTTAAACTCTTTTTCCAATAAATTTACATATCCAACGAAATAAATTTTTTGAATATCTTCATGATTAAAATTATAGTATCCATATTCCATATGGATATTCACAGGCAATATAATCATATTTTTGATTATTATTATTGTTATAATTAAATCCAACTATCATTAGAAACTTTCCTAAGCCTTTTATTCTTACTACACTTCCTATTGGCATATATTTTTCTAATGCTTTAGTATTTGAATATTCTTTTCTTTCTTTTATAGCTCCTTGAATGTCAGAGCCATCACTTGAAGTAACCCTATACTCATTATTATTTGCTATAAATCTTTCATCATTATTAATAAAATTATTCATATTAAACCTCCTAAACTAATAAAACTGTTATACTTTTTTTTGGGACTCCATTTATATATGTTATTCCAGGTGGATCAACCACTATCATTCTAGATTTTCTTTTAATCAAAACTTCCATTTGACCATAATTTTTCACTATATTTAATATTTTAGGTTTTAAATCATTTTGAAACCATTCTTCTGCATTTATTTCTAATACATTTGAACCTGTTAATGAAGATATTACATTAGAACTTACAGCCCCAGTATTTAAATAAAAATATTGAACGTTTTTATTTAAATTACATTCTTCAATTTCTAAATTATCTATTTCTTGTTTTATTTCATTTATTTTTAACACATTTCTATTAGAAGAATTATTATTTGTACTATATTTTTTTATGCTATCGCTAATATTTATATTCATCTTTATTTTTTCTACATTACTCATAATAACCTCCTATATCATATATAATTATAATATTTTTAAAAAAAGTATCAATTGTTTTTGATACTTTAATGTAAAATAATAATAATTTTTTTATATCTTATTCATGAATTCATCCAAGAAAATTTTATGAATAAAATATCTAGATAACCTTAATAACAAATCTATTATTATTTAATTTTACAATATAAATTATTAAAAAAATATTTTGACAAAAATTTGGTGTTTTTATTTTTAATTAACTTAATTAGATTTTACATTCTTTTCTATTTCATTTAATTTTTGTTTAAATTTTTCTTCTTCTATATCTTTTAAACCTAAATGATAAATCTTATCTATTTGGTCATGATTAAACAACAATGATTTATCAGCACTTATATAACCTTCTGGATATAAGCACCCTGTATAATCATATATTTTTTCACTATTATTTTTTTCCACACATAAAAATCCTGTTATCATAATTCTTTTTTCAGCATTTTTTAACATTACTACTGTACCAATAGGTAAATATTTTTCTTAATTCATAACTTAACCTCCATATCATTCAATATTATTATATCAAAATTTTTAATTTTCAATATTTTTTTACTTCACCATTTTTATTTACTGTCATTATAGGATTATTATTTTCATCATAAAAAGTCACACTACCATTTAAAGCTGTTATAATTCTAGCATTATTATTGTTATCATATGTTATATATGTTCCATCTGAATTATATTCAGTTCTTCCAGTAAATGATCCGTTTTCTAAAATGCAATTGGCAGATGCATTTGAAACCATTCCATCTACTCCATAACTAATATTAATCTCTCCATCTTCTATATATTGCGATTTTAAATTTTTTTGATAATCTAATACAGTTAAAATTCTTGTATCTGGATCATAAACCTGTATTTCAGAATCAGTTGCAGTAATTATCGTATTTGGATTATCATATTTAGACCAAGGTGTGCTACCAATATACTCTGTTCCTACAACATTACCATTATCATCATATAAAGTTGCACTACCATCTTCATTTTTTTGATATACAATATTACCACTTGAATCATATTTTCTTAAAGTATAGTTATTATTGCTAATTTCAATTATAGATCCATCTTCTTTCCTATTATAATAAATTCGAGAATCAGAATCTTTAACGACTCTTTCAGTTAATTGACCATTACCATTATATGTTTCTTCTGTTCCATCAGAATGATATACTGTACAATAATTACTATTTGTTTTATTATTACCATCATTATCTCTAAAATAAGCATAAGAACCATCATTTAATTTATAATATTTAGAATTAAAATTTGAATTAATATACACTATATTACCATCTGAATCAATATTTACAGAATCTATTCCAGTATTTCCTTCATTTTTCACATTGTAAAAAGTTACTGAATTACTATCTAAATATACTTGTTTTATTAAATTACCATTTTCAGCATAATAATTAATTACATTATCATTTTTTTCCCTTTTACTATAATTTAGTTCTGTACCATCATAATTTAAAGTTGTTTTGGTATTATTAAATATATTAACTTTATCATTAAATGTCGATGTAATTTTTTTTACATTAGATATTTTAACTATATTATTATATATATCATCTAATGTTGTAGAATCACAATCATAAATATCATCACTAATATGATATTGATCTGATACTAATTTATTTTTTGAATCATTAATACTTTTTATAGTTTTATGATTTAATATTCCATGATTATTTAATTCTACATTTGTCTTAATTTTTGAGAAAACATTATTAGTAAATCTTGTAGCATCTTCATATAAATCTTCTAAATTTACTGTTTCAGTAATATTGTTTTTATTTAATGTCGATGTTTGATTTATATCTTGTTTATTCATAATTTTTTTTAAATCAGTTCTATCACTTTTATTGTTATTAATTTTAATTTTATTATATGAAAAATTACTTTTTATCATTTAAATTCTCCTTATCAATAGTATTATAAATTTTCTATAGCAATTCCTATTCCTATTTTTCCATATTCATAAGTCATACTTCCTTGTAAATAAGCTATATAAGGATCTCTAAGTGGTCCATCACAAGAAAATTCTATCGAAGATCCTTGCGTAAATGAACCTGATGCCATTATTATTTGATCATCATATCCTGGCATATCATCTGGTACTGGAAGTACATTTGAATCAATAGCAGAACCTTTTTGTATTCCTTGTACAAATTTAATTAATTTTTCTTTATCATTAAATGTTATCATTTGTACAATATCTGCTCTTACATCATTTGGTTTTGGATCGACATCATATCCTAAATCTAACAATACTTGACTTGCTAAGATAGCAGTTTTTAAGCTATTTTTTACAACACTAGGTGCCATATATATTCCTTGTAAAAAACTTTTATTTATTCCTAATGTTGGTCCAACTTCCATTCCTTCTCCTGGAAGTGTAAGTCTTTCTCCAGCAAGCTCAACTAAATCTTTTCTTCCTACAATATAAGCACCATTAGGAGCAATTCCTCCACCTAAATTTTTTATTAGTGATCCTACTACAATATCAGCTCCAACCTCTATAGGTTCTCTATCACTTACAAATTCACAATAACAATTATCAACCATTATTATTACTTCTTTATCTACTCTTCTTATTTCTTTTATTATTTCTTCTAATTTTTCTATTGTTATGCTTTTTCTAGTTGAATAACCTCTTGATCTTTGAATTTCTATTACTTTTACTTTATTATTTTTTAAATATTTTAATATTTTATCTTTATCAAATTCATTATTTATAAGATCTATTTGATCATATTTTATTCCATATGATTTTAAAGAACTTTTATTTTCCTTAATACCTATTACTTCATCTAAAGTGTCATATGGTTTTCCAGTTATACTAAGTAACAAATCATTTGGCCTAAGTAAAGCAAATAATGTAACACATAAAGCATGTGAACCTGATATTAATTGATTTCTAACTAATGCTTTTTCTGCTTTAAATATATCTTTGAATACATTTTCTATTGCTTCTCTCCCAATATCATTATAACCATAACCTGTAGTTGAATTAAAATGAATTTCTGATATTTCATTTTTATGAAAAGCATTTAGTACTTTTAAGCTATTCACTTCACATATTTTATCTATCTTTTTTAATTGTTTTTCTATTTTTTTTTCTGCTTGTTCTATCATTAGTACATCCCACCATCTATTCTAATAACTTGATTATTTATATAGTCTGCTTTTTCACTTATTAAAAACTCTACTAAATAAGCTATTTCTTCAACTCTACCAAATCTTTCTTTAAATATTTTTTCTTCTTCACTTCTTATATAATCACTATCTAAATCTTTCATATCTTTTTCTGTTTTAAGAGAACCAGGAGCAATAGCATTTACATTAACATATGGTTTAAATTCTAAAGCTAGATTATGTGTTAAAGAAATTAAAGCTGCTTTTGATGCATCATAATCTAAACACATTGGATAATATGTATCTATGCCATTAGTAGAAGCTATATTAATTATTTTGCCATATTTATTTTCTACCATTAATTGTCCTATTTTTTTACTAATTAAAAATGGCGCTATTAAATTTACATCTAATATTTCTTTAAAATTATCACTTGTTTTCTCACTAAATAAACATGGTTTATCTAAAGCTGCATTATTTATTAATATATCTATCTTTTTAAATTTTTTTATAGATTCTTCTAATAACTTATCTATTTCTTCTTCTTTAGTTAAATCTGCTTTTATAAGTAACGTTTCTATATTATATTTTTCTTTTATTTCTTTTTCTAATTTAGATGCACTTTCATAATTAGTATTATAATGAATTATTATATTTATATTATTGGAAGCTAATATTTTTGATATAGAACTACCTACTTCTGAACTTGCTCCTGTTATTAAAGCTGTTTTTTTCATATATTACTCCTTTTCTATTATATAAAGAATATTTGTTAGCATAATTAGTTTGGAACATTTAATAGTTGGGTGGAGCCAAACTTCAAATTGAAGGAAGGCTATAATATGAACAAGAAAGATATTTTAATCTTTTCTTAAGTAATCACTATCTTGCTTTTAATATTATTGCTACTTATAGTTTTAATATAAAAGAAATCCACCTAACTCAGCTTTGATTTAGGTGGACCATAAGCATTTATGGCTACACTCAACAATGCAATATTAAGTGTTACTTTTTTATTTTATGAAGATTCTTTCACCTATATACATAATAACATAAAAAATGACTTATAGCAAGTCATTTATGCACGCGATGAATATTTTCCATCAGCTGTTGTTACTAATATTTTTTCACCTTGTTCTATAAACAAAGGTACTTTTACAAGTAAACCTGTTTCTACATAAGCATCTTTTAATGCATTATTTGTAGTATTTCCTTTTACAGCAGGTTCTGTTTCTGTTACAGTAAATTCTATTTTATCTGGAAGAACTAATCCTAATAATTCTCCTTCATATTGTACTAAATCTACTGTTCCATTTTCTATTAAATAATATTTATCGTCTCCAATTTGATCAGCAGATAATTCTAATTGTTCATATGTTTCCATATTCATGAAATAGTATGTATCTCCTGTATTATATAAATATTGTACATTCGATCTTGTAATATTAGCTTTTTCAAACTTAACATTGGTATTAAATGTTCTTTCAACAATTCCACCAGTTCTCATATTTTTTAATTTAGTTTTCATGAAAGCTGAACCTTTTCCAGGTTTTACATGTAAGAATTCAATTACTTGATAGATGTTTCCCTCTATCATAAGTGTCATTCCATTTTTAATATCATTTACATTTATCATAATACTCTCCTCTTATCAAAAAATAAGGTTTAACCTTATTTAGTTTTATTTTTCTTCCTTATGTGCAGTATGTTTTTTACATTTTGGACAATATTTATTTAATTCTAAACGCTCTGTTGTATTTTTTTTATTTTTTGGTGTACGATAATTTTTTTCATTACAAACAGTACATTTTAATGTTACAAGTTCTCTGTTTTCACCTTTTTTAGCCATAAATCTTCCTCCTTTTTGAGCACGTTATCATTATTATAACATGTTTTTTGTTAAAATAAAACACTTTTTAATTAGTTTTATAATATTTTTCAAAATAAAGTTTGCTTACTCTTGATACTATTCTTCTATTTACATTAGTTTGATAATTACTATAATTATCATAATTATATATATCAGGAGAAGCTACTGTAAATGTTACTTCAGGATCATCATAAGGAGCATACCCTACAAAAGTAGCACTTACTGTTTCTTTGTCTATTTTTCCATCTGAATTAGTATCTATAAAACTTTGACTTGTACCTGTTTTTCCAGCCGGTTTGTATTTTAAATCTATATATCCTGATCCTGTTCCTCCATATTTCATTACTTCTTTAAATCCTTCTTTTACTCTATTTAAGTATTTTTCTTCTGTACTTACTTTATTTAGTTCTTTTGCTTTGTAGCTATATATTTTCTCGTTATTTTTTGATGAATAAACACTATCTAGTAAATGTAGTTGCATTCTAGAACCATTATTAGCTATTGTACCTATATACTGTGCTAATTGAAGTGGTGTATATGTATCATATTGTCCTATTGAAAAATCTAATAATAAACCACCTACATAACTTTTTCCTATATTTCCAGTGCTTTCTACTGGTAAATCAATCCCTGTTTTAGTTCCTAATCCAAATTCATTAAATGTTTTTCTATATTTATCAAAAGCTTCTTTATTTGGACTCATACTTCCATTATAAACATATTTTGTATTAGCTACTTTCATCGCTGTATAATATTGATATGTATTTGAAGATTTTTTTAAAGCAGTTATATCATTTAATACACCAAGTGGTCTCCATGAACATTTTAGAGGAGTTCCAGCTAATTTAACACAATTGTCACTTCTAATTTCACCTATTTTTAATGCTTTATTATTATATCCTACTATGTGTGATGCTCCTTTTACAACTGATCCTACTGTTAATGGAGATGTTGCAACTCCTGGAGTATAATCATATATTTTATAACTTTTTTCATTTTCAATTATTTGTTTACCTGCCATTGCTAGAATCTCTCCTGTTTTAGGATTTGTTATAATAACAAATGATCTATTATAATATTCTGTATTTTTTTCTTTCTTAGTTTTTATTAATTCTTCTTCTAATATTTCTTCTATATCTTTTTGTAATTCTATATCTATTGTTAATACAATATCATTTCCTCTTTTTCCCTCTTTTTTTAATACTTTATCATTATTTTCATTTATTTCATATATATTTTTTTCACCTTTTAAATAATCATCATATTGATATTCTAAATAGCTAGTTCCTACTCTATCATCTAAGTTATATCCTTTTTCTAAATAATAATCTTCTAAATCTAGTGGAACATTTTCTGAGACTGTTCCAAGAATTGACTTAAAAGTATTTTGATAAAGATATATTCTATCCCAATCGAGTCTAATATTAACTCCTTTTAGTTTATTTAAATTAGATGCTATCAATGCATATTCTTCATCTGATACATCTTCTTCTTTTATTATTTTTTCATCTTTTTTATATCCTTTATTCATTAAATAATATATATATGCTGCTTCTTTATCCAAATCATTAAATTTATTTAGTTCTTCTTCTGTTATTCTATCCATTTTATATTTTAAGATATCGTTATTTGTTATTTTTCTCATTTCTAATAATTCATATTCTTGTTTAGTTATTTTTTCATTTGCTTTATTTGGATATTTTTTTATCCAAAAAGTTTTATATATATTATCATTTCCTAAAACATTTATTTCTAAATAATTAGCTAATTGATATGCTAGTTCTATTTCTTGTTTTATTGTTAATCCTTTTTTTTCATAATATATTATTTTCTTAGGCTTATTATCAACTATTAATTTATGATTTCGATCATATATTCTTCCTCTAGGTGCTGTTGTTCCTTCTATTTTATTATCTGTTAACTCTTTTAATTTTTGATTATAGTATTCTCTTTTTATCACCTGTACTGAAAACAATTTAATAAACAATACCATTATTACTATCATTATTATTATTATTAATATATTGTATCTTTTTTCTATTATTTCTTTAATATCTTTATATTTTTTATAATAATTATATTTTATTTTTTTCATATGTTGTATTTATTTTATCAAAATCAATTATTTTAAAAAAAGCATCAATATATTTTTCTTTATTATTTTGATAGTCTAAATAATATGAATGTTCCCATAAATCAAGTGTTAGTATTGGTATCATTCCATATAGATATGGACTTTCTTGATTACTCATGTTTACTATTTGTAGATTTCCCTCTTTATTTATTACTAAAAATGTGTATCCTGATCCTGTAAGTTCTAATGCTTTATCTTTAAATTCCTTTTTAAAGTTATTATAATTTCCATAATCTTTATTTATAGCTATTTCTATACTTTTTATCGGTTTATTATTTTTTAAATTACTAATACTATTAAAATATAATTCATGGTTTACTACACCACCTAAATTAAATAATATTTTATCTCTATCTTTTATATTAAATTCATCTATATGTTTAAATAATTCTTCTTTTGTATATTTAACATCATATTCTTTTAATAAACTATTTAGTTTTTTTAAATAATTTAAATAATGATTATTATAATGTATAGTTAGTGTCTTATCACTTATTTCTGGTTCTAATGAAAAATATTTTAAATCTTCTTTTATATACATTTTATCACCTCTATAATTAATTTTATTTAAAATACATAGTTATTATTCTAAGACTTTTTCATATATTATTATGAGGTGTCTTATGATTTTAAAGTTTATTGAAAAAAATATTAATTCACTTTCTAAAGATGATATTAAAAACATTGCTAAAAACGAAAATGTTATACTTAATGATAAAGAAATTGATATTATTTATTATTATATTAAAAATGAATATAAAACTTTACTCTATGGAGATAGTGATTCAATATTTAATGATTTAAAAAGCAGGATAAACCCTACTTCTTATAATCAAATAAAAGATTTATTTGATTTTTATAAAAATAAATATCAAAATTATCTATAACTATTTATATTATGAATAGTTTTTTTTGTTTTAAACAAATTATAATTTAAAAACTTAGGATTTTCCTAAGTTTATTCTTCATCATCACTAAAGAAATCATCAAAGAATTGATCATCAGTAATTTCATCTTCATCATAAGTTATTTTTGTATCAATAAAATCATCTGATATAATTTCATCTTCAACTATTTCATCATTAAATATTTCTTCTTTTATTGGTTCTTTTTTATTACTTATTTCAATTGGATGTTCAATCTCTTTTTCAGAATTTTCAACTTTATTATTATCTTTTTTAGGTTTTTCTTCTATTTTTTCTACAGTTGATTTTTTAGAATTTTTCTTTTCTTGTTCTTCTTTTTCTTTTCTTTCTTCTTCTTCTAGTTCAGCTATTTTAGCGTCTATTCTTTTTACTAAGTCATCTACATTAAATCCACCACTATTGTTTGATTTTTCTTTCATACCAAATAAACCTGGTGGAGGAAACCCTCCTGGCATTTGGGTTGGCATTTTTAATTCTGATGAATTTCCATTTAACATTTCATTTATTTTCTTTTCTCTTTGTTCTTCTACAAAAGATTTTAAATCAAAGATTTTTACTTGTTGTTTTTCTCTTACAGGATATTCTTTTTCTTCTTGTGTCATCCCCCAATTAATTTTAAAATGGTATTTAAATTTGGTTTTAAATGGACGCATTCTTGATCTTAGAATCAATCCTTCTTCTTCTTTTAAATTTTGAAGATCTGTTACTGTAACTAGTGGTCTAGAATCTGTTTTATCATCTTTTTTAGATTTAACTTCTCCACACATTTTACTTATTTCTTCTAAAGCAGCAAGCTCTGTACTTAATAAATAAATTGTATTCCCACAGTTACCTCTAATTGTTTCTGCTTTTTCTTTTCCATAAACATCATTTAATTGTGAAAAGTTTTGAATAATAAATGACAGTTTTATATTTCTTGAACGTGCTGCGGATACCATAGCATCTACATCACTTAAAGGTGGCATGTTTGCAAACTCATCTAGTAAGAAATTAGTTCTATATTTTAATTTACCGCCTGGATTTTCTTGTGCAACTCTAACTAATGTTTCATAACATTGTTTTAGGAAAATTGTAACAAGTGAGTGATATGTTTTCTTTTCATCTTGTATTACTATAAATACAGCAGTTTTTTTTCTACCAATATCTTCCATATCAAAGTCACTATGTGATAACATTTCAGATAAAGATTCACGAGAAGAAAATAATTGTATTTTTTGATTAAATACTGATAAAATACTTCCTTTTGTTTCATTTGGAGCTGTAATTGTAGCGTTAACTTTTATGCTTTCTGTAGAAGTTGTAGGTTTATTGCTAAAATATTCTTTTATGTATGTAGTTCCACCAATTTTATTTTCACCTACTGTTGCCATATAATTAATACTATTTATATTGACTTCATCTTCTTTAGCATCTTGAAATAGGGCAAATGCAAGTCCAGCAAAATAATCTGCAGATGTATTTTCCCAGAATGGATCTTGCCCTTTATTATTTTCATCATATAAAATATTTTTAGCTAAATCTTCAAGTAATTCTATAGCCTTATCTGTATTTCCTTGTTGATAAAGTTTATAAGGTATAGAAAAAGGATTCCAACAATTACCTTTCTCAGGTTCACGAAAGTTTAATATTATTATATTATATCCTCTTTTTTCAAGTTCTTTAGCAGTTCCTTTAAAAAGTTCACCTTTTGGATCTGTAATAATCATTGATTCTCCAGCTTTTGCCATAGAATATATATATGGAAAAGCAATACCAGCAGATTTACCACTACCAGTAGATCCTATTATCATATTATGATATCCACCAGTATCAATCCAAACTTCTTTCCCATCATTATAAATTGGAATACCACCTTTTGGAATATTATCGTCAGTTGGTTTTATAACGACAATATCACTTGCTTTTCTCATTTCTTTATCTTTACACCAACGTGAATAACCTTTTTCATCTTTTTTACCTACAGCTATTCCAACACCTTTTTCTCTTTCAAAAAAGTATGATGAAACACTAGAAAAAGCAAATATTAAAATTGCTATAAAAATAATCATTGCTAGTATAAAACTATCAGAAGTAAATATTGGAAATGGATTTAAACCATGAAGAGTACCATCTTCTAATATTGACATTATATTTAATACTCCAATAGATACGATATAAAAGCAAAAAATTAAAAAGATTACAAAAATCAATATATCTTTAGGTTCTGCTCTAAATTTTAATTTCATAAATATAACCTCCATAGAAATAAACTAAAATTATTATATCATAAATTTTATTAAATAAACATTATTTTTAAATTAAAATATATATTTAGAAAATATTTGATTATAATAAAAATATTACTTATATTTAAATATAAGTAATATCATATTTTTAAATAGTTTTAATATTATTAAATAGGTGAAATTATGAAAAAGAAATTTTTATTTATAACTTTTATTTTTATTTTACTAACTACTATTACTTTAAGCATTAATTTAAAAGAAAAAAAAGATACAAATAGTTTAACTGGTAAAGTATTAAGTATTAAAAATGATAGTATAACTGTTCAAGATGATAATGATATTATTTATACTTTCAATTTAAAAGAACATGATATTGATATAGGTGATAAAATAATTATTAAATATTCTGGTGTTATTGATAAAGAAAACCATGAACAACATTGTAAAGTAATTAATTATGAAAAAACAAAAGAAACAATATCTAATAATGGTATACCTAATAGTTACTTAGATAATGGTATTTTTAGTGATTATTATGTTATGGCTTATAATAAACTTAAAGAATTATCATTAGATGAAAAAATTGGCCAATTATTGTTAGTAAGATATCCATCAAGTAATCAAATAGAAGATTTAAAAAAATATAAATTTAGTGGATTTGTTTTTTATGAAAAAGATTTTAAAAATAAAACTAAAAATGAAGTTATAACTATGATAGATAAATTACAAAATAATTCTAGTATACCTTTACTTACTGCAGTTGATGAAGAAGGTGGTAAAGTTATTAGAGTTAGTAGTAATCCCAAATTAGTAAATGAACCTTTCAAATCTTCTAGTGAACTATATAATAATGGTGGATTTGAAAAAATTAAAGAAGACACAAAATATAAAAGTGAAATATTATATTCATTAGGTCTTAATGTTAATTTAGCTCCTGTAGTTGATGTTTCAACTAATTCCAGTGATTATATCTACGAAAGAACATTGAAACAAGATACTTCTAAAGTAAAAGAATATGCTAAAATAGTAATAGAAGCTAGTAAAGGAACAAATGTATCATACACTTTAAAACATTTTCCTGGTTATGGTGGTAATAGTGATACTCATGCAGGAAGTTCTACTTCATCTAAATCCTATGATGATATTTTATCTATAGATATTCCTCCTTTTAAAGTCGGAATAGATGCAGGTGCTGAAGCTATTTTAGTTAGCCATAATATAATAACTTCTATAGATAATTCTAATCCGTCATCATTATCTATTAATACCCACAATATTCTTAGAGATGATTTAAATTTTACAGGTGTTATTATAACAGATGATTTAGATATGAACGCCCTAAATAATATTGATAATAAAAATTTAAAAGCATTATTAGCTGGAAATAATTTAATTATAACAATCAATTATGAAGAAAGTTTTAATGAAATTAAAAATGCTATTAAAGATAATGAATTAAGTGAGGATACTATTGATAAATTAGTATTTAAAGTATTAGCTTGGAAGTATTATAAAGGAATTTTTATATCAAAATAGAAAAACAACTTTAAAATAAGTTGTTTTTGTAATTTTAATACAAATTTATCTTTTTATTTTTTTTAATTCTTTTTCTACTTTATATCTTTCATTAATTTCTTGTATTTTAATTTCTGTTTTTAGTGAATTATTATTTATTAGTTCTAATAATTCATTTCTTAAATCATAATAATCTTGTAGTATTTCTAAACCTATGGTCTTATTTGTATATATGGTTTTTCTTCTATCCCTTACGTTCATCTGAAAAGTACCTATTCTTCCACATTTTAAACATGCACATCTATAAAATTTTCTAGATTCACATGAATTTGAATATTCATTAGAAACATCATTTAAAAATAAAAATGGACCATGTTGTTGCATATAACATTCTTTATTTTTAAATTTATACATCATTTTTTCATTATCTTCATTGTGTAGTATTTCTTCTCTTTGCATTATAACAATCTCCTATCTATAAATATTAAACATCAATTTTATTTTTTAAATATATATATTATCATTGTATATTATTTATATAATTAATACAATTAAAAATTATAATAGATGTCAATTTTTAACTTATAAAAAAATTATTTTTCAACAATCTTTAAATTTTATTATTCTTATTTGATATTGATTTTATTAGTCCTAAAATTATTATTAAAACTAGTGTTATCAAACCAAAAATTATAAATATTATCATATAATTGAAATCTTTTTTCTCTTCTTTTTCTGATTTTAAATCAAGAAGGTCATTTTTAAATTGGATACTTATTATTTTATCAGCAGCATTATTTTTATTTATATTCCAAGTATAAACATTTCCTTTTACTGAATCTGCATTATGACTAATTACTTTTTTATCTATTTCAATATTTACAACATATGAATCTATTGTATTATATTCATATGTCATACATTTAAATCCTTTACTTGTTTGTAATAAATATTCACTTCTAGTATCATCTACATAAACAATATTATATGCATCAAAACATTCATCAAAAGCTCTTATGTAACTGACACTATCTAAATAATAAGTTTGATTTAAATTATATTCAGTTTTATTACCATTTATTACTTTAGAAGTATTATATTTCTTTACTCCTTTATTATTATATTGTGAATAAGTATTATTTAAATTTCTATCAGCTGTAGAAGTATCTATTTTTTCTGATAATTCTTGTATACTTATTTTTTCATTAATAACATTATCAGATATTTTTAAATTATAATTAACTGTGCACCCAGTAAAAATAAATATACCAAACATAAGTAATATTAATTTTTTCTTCATAATTAAGATCCTCCAACATAATCTGTCAAATAAACATATCCTAAAAATATATAATTACCACCAAATTTATTGATATAATCATAAGTGTATTCTTTCGATCTAAACCCAAAACAGTCATAATTATTCCAAGAAGCACATCTATACCAACCATCTGATATAACAACAGTTTTTTTTGTCTCATCTACAGACTCTACGATTGCTACATGACCATAGTTTTCACTATCATTACTACAATTATGACCATAATAACTTATGCATCCTGATGAATTCCATTTCCATGAAACCATTGCTCCCGGTCTAGGTTTTGTATAGTCATCACTTGACGAAAATATAGACAAACTTCCATCATTTTGAGCATTATTATACCAATGTGATCCATGACCATGAGCATTTAATAAAGCTTCTATTGCAGTTTGTCTTCTTGTTTCATTAGCTTTTGTCATTGTAGTTAAAATTTCATATGCTCTTGCTTTAGCATACCAAACACATTGAAACCAGTTACTTCCATTTATTGTTTGATTATAATAATTATTTTCAGGTGAATTAAGCCATAAAGGTTTAGAAGTTCTTATATTAAAGCTTCCATTAAATTTTCCCAATGTTCCTGGCGAACTTTTTCTAACAATACTTGATATTTTAACATTACTTGAATAAAAGAATTTCAAAATTTCATCATACTTTTTACCTGAAGCAGCCATTTGATAAGATACAAGTTGGCTCATACCTGATGCATGACCACCACCTTCAACAATTCTAGAATATTGTTTTGTGTCACTCAAAGTAATTGTATGTGTCTCTTTATTTGGAAGTTTCTTATATGTAACAGAATATGTTCCATCATCATTTTTTACAGCATCCGGACAATCCTTATCATTATAACAAAAAGAATCATACATAGTTGAAAAAACTTTTTCATCATATGTTAATACTTGACCAGCTGTTTCATTTGCTGCTTGCTTTGATATTTCAGATGGATTTGCTGAAAAAGTTTGGGATGCCTGTGAATTTCCAATTGAAGTTGTACAATTTTTTGTAGAATTTATAGCATAAGTTCTAGCTGCTACTGCTTGAGCTTTTAATGCTTCAATACCACCATCTTTATATGCTTCATGTTCAACAACACCTGCAACATAATCTTCAAGTGAATAAGTCCCTAATCCTGAAACAGTAATTGAAGAACATTTTTCATATCCTGCAACATAACTAACACTTTCTGAACCTCCACCACCTAAATTTTCACTTGCAAAAAAAGAAAGAAATAAAACAGATAAGATAAGCAAAATGATTATTCCGAAAATAATACCAATTATTGCATAAAGTTGTTTAGTTGCATGCGCTGTTGCTATTTCACTAGTTTTAGCTGCTACTGCTTTAACTACAGGTTTGAATACTTGAGATAAACCACCACTTGCAGCAGTAAAATAGTCTGAAACAACTTCACCTGCTATGTTACCTGCTTCTCTACCAACTGATTTTGAAAAATCTAACCCCTTTTGTTTAGCTGCATCTATACCATCTAATTCGTTACCTTCTTTATCAACTGTAGGTTGTCTCATATCATCAGATATATTTTTAGCAGATGAAGCAATTTGAGCTTGTAACCCAGCATTTGAACTAGCATTACTTACACCTTTATTAATTGCCTCTTTTGTAGCTTCATTTCCACCATTTTTTAATGAATTTATTCTATCTTTCATTACTAAATCATTAGCATTATTAGATGTGTTTTGATTATTATTTAAATTTTTTACTTGATTTAAGTTATTTGTAGAAATATTTTGATTTAAATTATTATTGACAGTATCTTGCATATCATGATTTAAATTAGCTTCTTGTGCTTTTTGATTATTCTTATATTCATTATAATAATTTATAGCTTTATCAACTGTATTACTTGAAGTATTATATCCTCTTTCAAAACTATCGTTTAATGAATCATCTTCTACTTCTTCTATTTCTTCTAATTCTTCATCATTCATGCAATCACCGCCAAACTTTTATTAAAATCCTCCACCACTAAACGAATCTAGTTCTTGTTCAGTAGCAATTATATTAATTTGCATTCTTCTACTACCACAAATGAATAATGCATCACCTTGATTGTATCTTTTAATATTTTCTTTTTCATTATCATTTAAATCTATTAATTTAGATAAATCTTCAACAGCTTGTTTTTTAAGACCCATAACTAAGTAATAAGAAGCATTGTCAAATATTGCTTTTCCTTGTGTTATAACACCTGGGTCACTAAAATCACTTGGTTGTTGAGTTATTATAATTGTACCTGTATTGTATTTTCTAGCACGTCTTTGAATTTGAGCTAAGAAATCAGCACCTAAAGTATTATTTCCTGATAATAACACATGTGCTTCATCAACACTTAATATTGTATTTACTCTTTTATCAAGAGTTAATCCCCATGCATATTTTAATATATTAAAGAACAACGCATTCTTTATATTAGTATCAGCATTCATAAGTTCTCTTATATTAAATACTATAAATGTACTTTGTGGTCTTATTGTCGTATGCCCATCAAAGTAGTACTTAAGTTCTTTAACTATTGGTCTTACTTTAAGTTCAAGTCTTTCCATAACATCTTTTTCATGTGTTTTTTCTACCATTGATGCAAGTCTACCCTTTATAGTAGCATAAACATCTTTAAATGTAGGATAATCTTCAGGTCCAAATTTTGAAAAATCTGTATCAAAATTCATTCCAAATCTTCTATATGTTTCTTGAACTATTTCACTAAACATATTAAGAACATCTTCTTCTATATTAGGATCATAGTACTTCATAAATGCTTTTATACTTTGTAATGTTCTTGTTAAAACTGTATATCCAAGTCCACCTTGTATTTCATCTTCATCAGCATCTATTATTACTTCAAGTGGATTTATCATACCATATTCTCCACCTTTACCTAAGTCAATGAAATCGCCCTTATATCTTCTAGCCATTGGTTCAAATTCACCTTCTGGATCGATTATAACAACTTGACAATTGTTCCTTATATGAGTTCTAATCAACAACTTAGCTGCAGTACTTTTTCCACTACCACTTGTACCTAAAATAATTAAATTAGCATTATTTCTATTGTGTTCTTTTTTTATTTGATATAGGAATTGATTAAATAGAATAACTCCACCTGAAAAATCTACACCTAATAATGCTGATAATCCAGGATCTTTTATACTATCAAAAATAAAAGGATACATAGCTGCTATTGTAGGAGCTGGAATTGGCGTTCCTATTCTATCTTCTATATCTTGTTTATCAAATATAGGTAAAATTGATTTTAATACTTTTTCTTGTTCAAATCTAAGTGGAAATGCACGCATTTCCATTGCTTCTAGATAACTTCTTACTTGTATTTTTTTATTATTTAATTCATCTTCACTATCAGCAGTTATCATAATATGCATTTGAAAATCAAATATTTTTGATTGATTAGCTGCAAGTTGTGATATAAATACTTCTAATGATTCATAATCCTGTCTAATTCTTTCTTGAATAGTTCTATCATTTTCTTCTTGATATCTTTGTTTTAAAGCATATATTTCTTTATTTAACATTTTACTTATCATACTAAATGGTACTGGAATGTGTTTTATAACAACTTTTATTCCAGACATACTTGTAAGCGATGATAAGTACCCTGGTGAAATTATTTTAGGATAAGATATAACTGTTAAAATAGTAGCATATTTATCACTTATTATAAAATGATTTGGTTTAAATTCTAGTCCTTTAGGAGCTATTTGCGCTTTTATATCCATTATCCAATCACCGTCCCAAATGTAGTAGTTTGTCCACCATTTAAGAAATTATCTAGTATAATTCTTAAATCATCATTAGTTACTTGATGTGAAGTTAAACCTGCATTAGCAAAACCATTTATAAGTTGTCTTATTCTTTTATTTATCTTATCAGTATCTTTTTCAACAAATAACAAGAAATATTCAGTATCTACAATATTATTATTCATAAATAAATTTGCTTTATTTATATCTTCCATAATCATTTTTCTTTTTATTTGATCTTGTGTTGAATTAAATAATAATTGAAGTTGTGATAAAAATAAATTTATATCAACAGGTCTATCTGCTGCTATAATCCAAAACTCATAATCTATCATATTATAAGCATTCTTTAGATTATCTATGATAGCATTTTGTGTTCCTTGATCTAGAATAAAAATGTTTCTAGGCATTATTTTTATTCCTGTTAATTTTTTATTATTATCTAGGATAACCATTCCATTAGTTATACTTTTTATTGGTACAAAATCATTTGTATATTTACTCTTTATCGTCTTTTTCACTAGTAAAACACCAACCTTTCCAAATGAATCTTTGCCTTGATGTAAAAAATTGCCAAGTTTCTATTAAAACTGTCATAACATTATGATAATTTGGAACAGGGAAAACAAGAAATCCTGTTATTACAACAGGGGCAATAGCAACTATTGCCCATACTATATCTGCTATAGGTAATATCATCATTAATATTAACGTTATACCAATACCTGTTCCAAATAATATTGCATCAAATTTATTAAATATCCCAAAAATCAACAATGATTTTTTAGAATTTGCTGGTATTAAAAATCTACCATTATTCATTTATTCCATCCCCTTATTCTTTTCCTCTTTTATTTTGTGCCTCTTGCATTTTTTCGTATTTCTTAATGTTCTTTTCGTGATCATCAATAGATTTTTGAATTCTAACCCAAGCTGACATAGCTTCATACAATTTATCGAAGTCATCCTTATCTAATGAAGTACTAGAGTTTTTCGCTCTGTAGTCATCATATGAATTATATTTACTAACAAAATCATCTTTATTACTTGAAGTAATTCTAATTGCTTCTGCTTGTTTACCACTTGATACACTGTTTGATAAGTTTGCAATCGTATTATTAAGTTGATTTAAAGTATTCATTTCTCTAGTCATTTCACTTCTAAGTTTCTTGATTTCTTTATCTATTTCGCTTGAAGTTCCAGACTCATTTTTAATTCTTGCAAATGAAGTCTTTCTGTCATAGAATTCATCTTTTATAGAGAAATCCTCACGATAATTACGTTTTCTTGCAGCATCATCTGTTCCTTTTAATCCAGCATTTACTATTTTTCCAACATTTAAAGTATCAGCTTGATAAGCATGTTTTGCTCCACCAACAAATCCTCTAGCTATTTCTCCTGCTGCACTACCAATAGGATTTTTCATCATTGGTTTTTTAGCAATTTCATCAACCTTTGCTTGTTGTTCAGCATATTTTTCTCTTTCAACTTTAGCATTTGATAAAGCTGCTCTTCTTGCTGTTGCTACTTCTTCATCATTATTAATATTATGAAACTGAGAGGCTTTTTCATTATATTGATGTCTTAATGATGCTGCTAAAGCTGTATCCCCGCGTCCAGAAGCATCTAATGCTTCAATTCTTCCCGCTAATGAATTCATTTCTTTTCCAATTGATTCTCTTCTTGCTGCTTTTATATTTCTATAATTTTGAATACCCTGTATTCTATTATTTCTTATATCATTTAATTTTGAAGTTTCAGTATTCAGCTTTTTTCTATTAGCATTATAAGCTAAGCTATGAGCTGCTACCGATCCAGCAAGACCAACTCCTGCCCCTATAGCTCCCATTGTAGCATTAGCAACCTGTTTTCCGCCTAGTGCTTCATTTTTTATTTTCTTTAGTGGGTTTAATGTAAATCCTCCATCAAATTTAATTCCTATCATAGACTCAATCCATGAAGGTAACTTTTTAGCAAATATTAATGCTCCTATTAAATAAAATAATGTTATCCACACCCACAATTTCCCAGGAATATTTTTATAAATATTTGATACTTCAAGTATCTCTAATATATAAATTATTAAATATAATGTCCCAAGTCTTATAAATAATGAAACCCAAGTTTTACCAATTTCTTTTAACCAGTTAGTAAACATTTTATGCTTTGAACTATCAGGATCAACATAAGATATAATTGGAATAGGTGCCAATATTTGTAAAACACTCATTTTTATGGATCTAACTGCTATATCAAGACCAAATGATATTAATAATCCTAAAACAAGTATTCCTACAATAGTTGAAATAAAAAACATATATCTTACTTGAAAATTTAATGATAATGCTGTTACAACACCAGTCGTATCTATCGCATCTACTGCCACATCAAATATATAAGCACCCTCTGCACTCATATTTTTTGTGGCTAAAAAAACTTTATAATTTAACATATCATTTGGAGTTAAATATTCATGATTATCAATTTTAGCACATAAAACACCGTTTTTTCTTAATGCATCTTCAGTGGTATCAGCAATACTATCATCACCAGAATTAGATAAATATCTATCAGAATACTGATAAAAAGGTCTAAGTAGCGCTATTGCAAAATAATCACCAGAAGTTTTAGCATATGAATATGAATCACAAGCTTGATCGTATTTGAAAGCATATTTTCTTGTTCCATTTTCAGATGAAATAGAAGTCATATCTTCGCCCAGTATAAAATTAGATATGATTTCATCTTCTAAAATAGCATTTTGAACTCCTTTTAATGTTGAAAATACCCATGGAACACTAATTAATAATATAAAAACTACTATAATATTTACAATCATTTTAGAAAAACCAGTTTTCTTATCCATAAATTTATCAGGATCTACCAAATAACTTATAAACGAAAAACTAACTTTAAATAACATAAATATACCTAAAATAGTATATATTCTTGTTGTGAATCCATTTATAGTTTCATTGCTAAACAAATCAATTTGCGCCAAATATTCAATAACATTAAATACTATAGAAATAAAACTATAAATAAAGTTATCAATTGATGCAAAAAAGCCTCTAATCTGAACCATATTTTACCTCCTTTATTCTATATAAAATCACAAAAAATATCTCCACTATCAATTCCTGTGTTAAATATTAAACCAGAAATATTTACTAATAATTTAATTAATGCAGGAAGTAAAAGTGCTATTATACCTATTACTACTCTCATAATCACTCTTCTTTGAGCTTCTTTCATATTTTTCTCTTCTCCTGAAAATAATGCTCCTAAATAATCTGTTATTCCAAATATTACAATTATTAATGGGATTGCATATCTTATTATATTAATTGCCCATTTTATATATTTTCTAGTTTTACTACCTTCATTACCAAAAATGTTGCATCCGCTATTATATTTTCTTGTTACTTCAACTAATGCTTCCTCTTGTTCATCTGTACATTTTACACCAAGACTATGATTTTCTTCACACTTTTTAGCTAACAATTCAGTGTTTTTAGTATCATAAAATTTCTGTGCAGAATCAACACTAGTCTTTAATTGCTTAATATTTTGAGAATTAATATCAATACAATTAATTTTCGAATATTCGTCATATTTTTTATTAAAACCATCAATAAAAGTTTTCAATGATCCTAATTGACTTTCACAAGATGTCAAATTAGTAACACCATTACTATTTTTACTACATGTTTCAAAATCATATTTATTTATAATATTTTCAATATTAGAAACATTTGTATTTAAATCTTCATAACACATTTTTTTTTCTTCTTCTGTTTTTGATGTTGTTGATATAGTTCCAGTGTGATTAAACTTTTGATAATTTTCATTATTTTCTATTATATTACTTTTTGTTGTTTCACTATCAGCCAAAATAATCTTTTTATAATTTGAAATTGCATATTTAGGACAAATATTTTGACTTTTAATATAATTATTTAACTTGAAATCTGTACCTTTTATACTTCCCCAATTTTCCAAACTTATTTTATTACCATTATAAAAACAGTATTTACTATAACTTAAATTTGATTTATAAAAATAACAATTAACATAAAAACTATTACTATATCCTCTCAAACTATCATCAGAAAAATAATATGAGCAAGTTATCCCATTATTCTGAGTAGTTTTTTCTGCTATATCATTTTCATTAACTGCTTTTACTGCTTCTATGTTATTAAAAACAAATAAACTTATAAATAATATTAACATATATATTAACTTTTTTTTCATTTTGCACCTCAAAAAATATATTTTTACACATATACATTATAACATAAAAAAAAACAATAGAAAAGATTATTTCTATTGTTTAATAAATTTTATTGACTTGCACAATCCTTATTGTTAATAAAGCAATTTATACATTGAGTTGCATTAGAAGCATTTTGACCATTTGTATCTGCTTTTGCTAATAATCCAAACACAGCTTGAACTAAAGCTACAACTAAGAATGCTACTACAGCATAAATAATTCTTTTAATTAGCATTTTTTGTGCTTCCTTCATCTCTTTTTCTTCATTTGCTATTACTGCTTTAGCCATATCTAAAAGACCTAAAATAATTAAAATTATTGGAATTGCCCATTTGATTACAGTTACAATTGTACTAGTAATACCAGGAACAATAGGATCTATAGATATTCCACATTCTAATAAAAACATATTTAACCCTCCTCTAAGATTAATAGATGAACTCATCTAACAATCTAATAATACTTTATTTTTAATATTTTGTCAATATTGTTGACATTAATTTAACTTTGTAAAACCCAATTTATTTAAAAATTGACTTAATTCTTCTATATTTTCTTTTCTTTCATCTAGTGGTGGCATATTATAAAAGATTTTTAATCTCGATTCATTTTCAAAATCATTTACATCTTTTTCAGTTAAAAGGCTTTGATTTAAAATAACTTTTTCATCTTTTATTTCCGCTAATATTTTAGGATTAACTATCATTAATCTATTTAATTTTACCATTGAAGGTTCTAATAAATATATTACATCATCACATAATCCAATAGCATTTTCACTATTATTAACATCGATTAAAATAACATCTTTATCTTTATTTTTATTTACAATATTACCTATGTTACTATTTGTTGATGAAACAAGATCATGATCATTAAAAAATCTAAAATCTGATTTTTCAACTTCGATAGCTACAACAGAATATGCTTTTGAAAGCATTTTTTTCATCATATATGTAAAAGTAGTTGAACCTGATTGTTTCGTTACATTTTTTATTCCAATTATTCTACAACTTTTAATAGTTGGTTCAACTTCAACATATCTATCTACATAAACTGTATTTGTTTTAGTTTCTACAGGTTGATTATTAACAATAGGTATATCTATCATATGAAGATGTGCCACATCTCTATATGAATTTGGACTATTACAAAGATAAATTATGCCATCTAAATTAGTAGTAAAATTATATATTCCTAATGAAATTAATTGAGACATGTATTCAGGTGATACAGTGTTTGAATTTTCATCTAGAACTAATATAACTTTATTCATATCTAACGATACTGATAATTTTTGAATAGTTTTTATATCTTTATAATTTTTTAAAGCTGTTATATCTAATATCATTCTTTGAAAGAAAAAATTTTTAAAATTATTAATTAAATCATCAACTTCAAATTCTCCATTTAATTCTTTTATTATTTCAATATTCAAATTTTGTAACATTTGTTGCTTTTTATTTGAAACAATTACATTCACACTATCACCCCATTATTCTAATTAAATTCATTAAAAGATTTTGTTTCTCCTTGTACCTTAAATTTAAGTGTTTCACTTATTATAGGAAATTCAAATTTCATAAAAGTTATAACTTTATAATATTTATAAGAACCATCATTACATCCATATACACAATAATCATAACCAGAATTACTAGTAGTAAGTAATAAACAATTATTTGTGTTAGATTTAACATCAGGACACTTATTTTCACCTTTTCTGACATTATATCCAACATTTTTTAAATAATCGTCTATTTCATTAGACATACTATCATTCCATTCTCCCTTTTCTTCTATACTATTAATAATATAATTTTTTATTCTATAAGATTTAGAATAACTTAAAGAACCTACGAAAAATATCATTATTACAGCTATCATAGAAGTCACCATACCTACTAAAAGTGCATTACCTGTAGCTTCTCTCATTAAACATCACTCCTATTCACTAAAATAATATATTGATTCCGTAGTTGTTTTTACAGGAAGATTTATAACTTTATTAACAATTGGTATATTAAAATTTATATAAGTTACAACTTTATATTTGAATTTATTATTTTTTGTTGTTTCTTCATAAATACAATAGCTATTTTTATAAGTAGAATCATTGAATGATAAATTATTATTATTACATCCTGCTTTATTATCTATATATCCAAGACTTGATAGTTTTGAATCAATTTCTTTAATAGCTAATTCATTATAACCCTCATATTTTTCAATACTATCTGAAATAGCATTATTAATTTTATATGCTTTATAATAATTTAAAGAGGTTACTAAAAAAGCAAAAGTAACCACTATAAATATAGCCATTATATTAATTGTTACAGAAAATCCTATTCCTTGCTTCATTAGTACACCTCTTAACTTAAATTATTCTGTACATGTAGTTGAAACACTACCTGAGCAACCTGACGTTCCTGTTTCTGATGAACAAGTTGCGTAGCATGTTCCACCTCTCCATACACCACCATTTGATGTACAACATGAACTTTTTTTAGTTGATTTCATCATATTATTTACTATTAAAGTTCCTGCAGCTAATACTACTGCTATTAAAACTATTGTTATTACTGTCATATTTGCTTCTCCTGCTGCTTCTTTCATTTTATCACCACCCTTATTTTATATTACTATACATTTTTATTATATATCAAATTTATTATTTTATCAACACTTATTGTAAAGGATTTTACACTATACGCTCATCATGTTCATCATTGCAAACATTAAAAGTACTAAGATTCCTCCACCTGTTGTAAATAACATCATCATTGTTTTTTGTTCCATTTTTTCTAAACGTTCTTTATATTTTTCTTCACGCATTTTATTTTGTAATACTGATACATTTTTTGAAAACATTACCAATTGTTCTTGTTTGTTTTCTTGTGCACCTAAACTTAAACGATATAAAAGTCTCATCATTCGCATTGAATCTCTAACAGGATATTCTTTAGCAAAATCCATATATGGATCTATACTTGAATCTCCTTCTTCAATCCTTGATATTAGTTTCTTTAATCCTGGTTTAAATATATCTGGTGATGAATCTACAGATTTAGCAAGTGCTACTGGAACTGTATAATGTTGGATTAAAATTTCCAAACTTTTTAAATAATATGGTAACATTTGATTTATCTTGGATAAATTAGCTTTATAGTAACTTTGTAATTTTAAATATGGGAATTTAAACATTACAACAGCTAATATAAATGCTACTAATACATTTATAAATGAGAAATTTGATGTAAATAAGAAGAAAGCAATTACTAAAACAAATATTATTGCAGCATTTCTAAGCCTTATGTTAAATAGTTTAGCAACATCTATTTGTTCTTCTTTACCATATCTAACCTTTAGTAAAAATTCATAATCATCTTCCATTAACATTTTAAAATATGGTTCAACATCATAAAAGAATTTTTTTGAGTCAACCCTTTTTGTATAAATTAATATAAATAATATTATTATAACTATTAATACAAGTTCCATTATTCAGCCCCCACATTCTCATTATAAAATTTTTCACCATTAAGTAAGAAATAACTATTTATTATAATTATCAAATGTAACAATAATTTTACTGCTATATTGCTATTTAAAAGTTCAATATAACTTATAGTCCCTAGTAAAAATTGAACCAACATTACCATTAAATATAAAATTATACCAAATCTAATAAATTTTTTATGAAACGAAGCCCTATCTATTCTATCACGATATACAGCTTCAACAAGCATATCTATATCTTGACTCATATTTTCTAAAGCATCACTTGAGTTTTTTGAACCTTCATTTGTTATTTGTAAGAATAATTGATGAGTATTTTTTACAATATAGAAATCATATTTATCGTTAAAATACTTTATTGATTCATCAATTGTACCATTATCATAGGCTAAATCTATCATTAATTTTACATCACTTCTTACTGGATCTTCAAGTACACCAGATTCATATACACCCTCTAGGGCTTTTACAAACGATTGAGTAGTAGCAAATTCCATTATAACATTTGTAGTATATACTTGAATTTGTTCAAAAATAAATTCACTATATATTCTTTTGCATCTCAAATATTTTAAATATGGAATTATTGATACTGCTATCAAAGCATATATTATAGAAACAATTATACTATAGAAATATAGATATGTAATAATTGCTGCTGCTGTAGCAAAAACAGATATTTGAATAATATATTGTTTTGTAGTAAAATCTTGACCTAATTCTTTTACTTTTTTCTTTACTTCTTTATAAGAATAAGGAGCATATCTATTATAGATATTTCCAGCATTAACCGATATATATTTATATACTGTTTCTCCACTACTATTTCTATATGCTATTACAAATATTGCAATAAATGCAATTAGTAAAAATATTATATATTCCATTCGTTACCTCCTTATGCTTTATTTAAGTCTTGATTTAAAGTATTTGTTGTACCATTTGGTACTTGTCTATAAACTTGTTGACTATAATTAATTCCTTGTTTATTTTGATAAATATTATTCATTTGAATATTTTGTTTATTTTGGGTCTGATAATTTTGATTATTTAATGATTGATTTAATTGGTTTTTTTGATTTATTTGTGAACTATTTTGACTCATTAAAGGATCAATTGTTTCTCCTTCTTTTATTATATCTTTTGGTAAAATTACACCTTGAGCATCTAAATAATCTATCAAATATTTAGATGGACTTTTTCTTACAACTTTTCCTGTTGTTGTTTTCTTATAAATTGTATTATACTCTGCTTTATTATCCTCTGTAACATAAAATTCAGTTACTTCTGCAATTTCACGGTGAAATTGTTTTGTATTTTTATCTTGATATCCTCTTATATATACTCCTAATTGGATATATCTATAAATTGATTTCAAAAATTGATCTATATCCTGATTTGTTTCAAGTAAACTATACATACGATTAGGAATACTTGAAGCTTTATCAGCATGTATTGTTGACAAGATATAATGTCCAGATGAAATAGAGTTTCTTACTGCTAACACTGCTTCTGCACTACGAACTTCGGAAAGTAATATCCATTTAGGGTTTTGTCTCATACATGTTACTAAAACATCAGAATAAGATGCTATATTATTTGTTTTCATCGCAACTATATCACGATGAGGAAATATACGGTCTAAATGTAATTCCAAAGTATCTTCAATTGTAATTAATTTTTCATCTTCTTTTGTATGTGCTGCCAAGTATTTTACAAACTCAGTTTTACCCGAACCTGTTTCTCCACATACAATTATATTACAATGCCCCTGAACACAATAAATTAGAAAATCGTGTATATCCAAAGAAAGGTAATCTTCCTTTAGCAATTTATCTTTTTCTAATCTAATCTTTGCTGGTGTTTTACGAATTAACACAGCTATACCATTTCTAGCTATAGATTCATGAACAAAATTAAGACGTAACTCTGCTCCCTCTGCATCTAGAAATGGATGCGCCATATTAAATGTTTTACCCATAACATTAGCACATTGAAATGCTAACTTCTCCATAAATGCATTGTTTACAGCTTCATTATCAACTCTATATATACCTTTTGATAAGGTTTTTACCCAAACTTGACCGTTATTACTATATGAAATATCAGTAATATCATCATTTTTTAAATAATCATCTAATGGTCCAAAATCAATTTGGGAAAACATTGAATCATTCATTTATCTTATCCTTGTTTTGTTGTATTTGTAGTATCAGTTGTTGTTTTTTTATCTTCAATTTCATCATTAGCTACTGTATTTGCATTTATAAAATCTTTTAATGTTTGTGAAGTAACTGTTGTTGTTCCTTCTTCTTTTACAGTTGCTCCATGTGGAACTGGAAATAATTCTACTGAATAATTATTCATGTAGCTTGCTTTTCTAAGTAAAATATTTATTTCTGGTTCTACTCCAAATATTAAGTAAGCTGGAGTTCTAGATTCTTCAGAATTTTCAAAAACATGTCTTCCTGCTGAATCTTTAACTGCTAAAACTTTTACATTTTCAAGCAATTTTCCTACCATTAATTTTCCATCTTTTCTCTCAGCTTTCATATATATATCAATATAATTACCTGGGAAAATCGAATTTCCATATGTACTATCAATTGTAACTGGGAAATTATATGGAACTTGTCCCTCTTCTACATTTACAAATGCTGAATCTGGTAATTCCGATTCATTTATAACTGTATCATTATAAAACATACTTCCTTTTGGAATAACTGTATTGTAATTACTATATTTTCCTACTACTGCTGCTTTATTTGTAATTACTTCTCCTTTTTGAAGCACTACTGGTGCTACATCTATATATGTAATCATATCTTCTGTTATTTTTGTTCTTGGTTGTATTGTTTGTGCTGCTACTGGAATACCAGTAACTGGATTTACTTTTTTCTTTATTTGGTATCTATAACCAAAAACTAGAATTAGTATAATCAATATTACTCCTATAATAGTAACTGTGTTCTTATTTTTAAAGAACTTTTTTAACGAAATCATAAAATTATTCATATTTTTCTTCCTCTCCTACTCTTTTAATCTCGTATATATATCTAATTTTGAAATTCAAAATTTAGAACTAATATGGTGTTTCTAATATTGCATCAATCTTGTTTGTTACATCAAAATTAACTACTTCACCTGCTAAGTTAGTATCTTTAGTAGATTTTACTAATAAACTAACTTTTGGTGGATATTCACTTATGTCATATATTTCAATAACATAAGTATTTGAAAGACTAGCATTTTCGGCAAATCTTCTTGTAAAATTTTCTACAAATTTCTCTGCATTTATTTTTACATTTCCATTTGTTATATATTCGTTATAATCTATTGCATCGTACATTGCTGCTTCTGTTGTTTCTCTAAGTAAATTATAATTTTGTTGATCTGTATTTGTAACATTTTGAAAAAAGTATATAAACATTATCGAAATAACGCCAAAACTTATAATCAAAGCTCCCCAAAACGATTCTTTCATTTATATACCTCCTATTTTCCATTATAACAACTATCAAATTCTTGTTCATTTGAAATATTGTTACACTTTCCACCTGTTAAAATTTTACTATATGTTTTATGTATATAATTACTTATACATTTACTTGTTTTGCTTTCATTTGTACAATTCATATCAAAATTTGAATACTTATTATTTTTATTATATTTTCTAATATTTTTTATGTCACTTGGTGTTAATGTTATAACATAAAGTGGTTCTTTATTATATAATTCATATCCTTTTGCTTCTCTAGCATTTAATATCTTGTTTTTTACTATTTCTTCAGAATCCCAATTACTTCCTGGTTTTCTTCCTCTTCCACCATTACTAAATCCACTAACTAATCCTTTATTAGATTTTCCTGGAAATGGATTATTTAAATCTATTACTCTATATATTATTTTTTGATTAGATCCTGGACATACTGTTTCTTTACAAGCATTAAATGCTCTATCAACGTCTCCTGCATTTATTGTTCCATTATTTAACGCTTCAGTTATATTACTTACTCCAAGTTGCGATTGAACACATGGTAATGGATTATTCATATTTGTTTCGCCACCAGGACAAGATAACTCAATTTTATCGCAAATACCTCCATCTGAACATGTTTTTACATATGATATTTTTGTTGTATTAGTTACATTAGAACTTTGTAATTTCCACTTACAATCTTCAGTACATACTGTACAAATATCATCAATACATATATCATCAGAGCAATATAGAATATAACAAGATTTATATGAATTTCCTAATGACATACATTGTTCAAAATCTTCAACATGGCTTTTTCCTGTACTATCTGTACAGAAGTATCTAGGACAAGCTTCTACTTCACAGATTTTTTTGGCTTGTTTTTCAGTATATCCCTTTTCTATATATTCATCAGTACATGTTTTGAAAGTTGGATTATCTTCACCACAATAATTATAACATTTTTCTTCTTGTTTTGCTTTACAAGCCTTGCTATCCAATCCTTCACCTAACACATAATCTTCATAAGCTTTAGCTGAATCTGGTGGACATTTACATAAATTGCATTCTGTTCTCTGTAATTCTACGCATGTTTTTCCCTCAGTTAACTTATCATATAATGAATCTCCAGCTCTTAATGTTCCCTCAGGACATACGCATGATGAATCAGCTATTCTATAATTACATGTATAATCTGATATTTTACTTCCAAATTTATTATTTACACCAATTTTAATGTCGCTCAATGTCAAATTATATTTTTGCTTAGTTGAATCATTTAAACTTAGCGAAACAACTCCTTCACCTCTATCAACTATTATACTTGATACAGAACCAGAATCTGTAACAGCATTGGTATTTTTATTAAAGTATCTATTAGCATTACTTCTTATTTTAAAATAAGTTTCCTTAGTAAAAACTACTTTGTTTTTACCAACTTTACCATCAAAATCACCAACATCAGTTTTACTAGTTTTTCTTTCAAAATCAACAACTAGTGATTCATCTAATTTTTTATTTGTCCCGGCAGTTAATTTAGCTCCTGCTTGAGCTGAAGCTGCAACTGAACTAGCTGAATTTATAAGTGTTTCTGTATTACAATTATCATTTTCTCTTACTACCGTACAAGTTAATTTATTTGTTATTTTCATACTGTAGCGTCCATTAGGATCATTTAATCTTGTTGGCCAAGCAAAATATGTACCTTTATTTGGAATTCTATCTAAAGCAACAGCTCTAGAAATATTTCCTGGAAAACTTGCAATTGCTGATTCTATACAGTAAATTTTACAAGAATTTGAATCAGTTGCAATCAACTTTCCATATTCTGTATTTGTTTGTTCTTCTTCCGTTGCATTATCACATGATTTTTCTTCATATTTTTCTGTATATTTACCTATATTATTTTGATCTGTATTAATACAAGCTAAACTTTGTGTTGTTTCAACACTTGATGAATAGCATGGTGGACCGGTAACATAATTACTAATATCAACAATATTATACCCGCATCCATTTTTTGAATCTTTCAATTCATCTTGTGTAATAGATGTACATGCTTTAGGACTAGATATTCCTGTATCAGTAAATTGAATATTTAATACTTGAGCTAAAGATTTATTTCCTAAAAGTGGACTACTGCATCCTGATGTTATATTAGGAGCACCTTTACAGGAAGTTCCATTATAAGTTTTTGCAAGTTCTTTAACAGTAAGAATACCAGCTAAACTTGCTGTATCATTTGAAGAAAATTTAACATTTTTTACATTGAATGCTGGTTCTATATAAATTCTATAACCTTTAGTAGCTGCACTAGTAGAACTCGCAAGTTCACTTTCCTTAGTTAATATGTCTTTATAAAAATCACTCGTATCTTGAGATTTTGATGAATTTACCATCCAGTTAATATCTTTTTTGGCTCCATCGGTAACCTCAATTGTATCTCCAGTTTCACCATAATAAGCTCTTATCTTATTACTAGCACACTGATAATCACCAGCCTTACAATTATCAAGTTCTGAAAAATAATAAACATTACTATAAAGATTATTTAAATAATTATGACCTTTTTCGTTAGTATAGTAGAAATCTCTCCATCCTTCTCCTTGTGAAAAACTGCCATTATCAACATACCATAAAGATATTTTAAATAGTAAAATATCTTTATTATTATAAAGACAGTTAATAGTACTCCCACAACTTGCATATCCAGAACCCTTAGACAAAGCTTCTCCACCTTGACCATTATAAAGTTGTGCCTTTACACTATTAGAAAAAGCAAAAAATCCAAAGATTCCAATAAAGCTTAGAATCATTAAAGAATTTATTCTTTTTTTCATATTTACCTCCTTATACAAGTTCTTCTTTTTTATTTTTAACATATATAATAGAACATAATATTATTATAATTAAAGGCAAAATTATATAATAATAATTTACATAAAATTTCATTATTATATTACCTATTTTATCAAATAATCCAGAATTATCTATTTCTTCTTTTTTTACTTCTTTTATACTATTTCTATATTTTGTAACTTTAGAATACCACACATCATAACTAACACTGTTTTTTTGCCATTTTTGACAATATGAATAATTATTTATTCCATCACATAACTCAGAATTATAAAAAACATTATAATATGGTAATTCAATATACTTGGTTGATAATATATCTTTTGTACATTTATTATCTTTTGAATATATATTAAATTTATAATTTCCTGATATAAAATCATTTATTTTTATTTCTTTTATACCATTATAACTTCTACCTGTGGTAGAACTTCTTATGATTATTTCGTCATTTAAATTTGTAAAAGTTATAGAAAACTTTTCTTTTGTTTCGTTATATTCATAACTATAATTAATATTTTTTGCTATATTTTGTAATCTTATAATTTCTGAATCACTACATAAAGCATTTACCTTATATGGTAAAAAGACCATTAAGAATAACGTAATAGAAAAACTTAATTTTTTTTTCAATATATCACTCCTAGTCTTCTTATTCTCATGTATCATTATAACACAATATTTATTCAAATAAAACATTTTTTTCTTTTTTTATAAAAAAAATAAGCTCATAAGTACTTATTTTAAAACATATTTATATTTTGTATTTCTGATATTTAGTACTAATGATATTTGTGTAGCATTTTTTATATCACTATAAACTTCAAAATAGTAAACACCTTTTTGATTACTTTTAATTGGTTTGACTTCTTTAATTGTTGTATTCATTTCTTTCTTTTGATTATTTACAACATAATTTATAGTACCATATGTTTCAATGAAATCAGCTATATTATCGAAATTTTTTATTTTTTGGTCATTAAAATCAATATCTGATTCTATTTTTAATATTACTTTATTATAATTATCCGTTAATGTAGGATAAATGTATTCATAAGATTCATAGCATTTATCTTTTGTTTCACAAAAATTATAAGTTGCTTTTATTTTATTATCTAATTCATAATTAGAAATTTTAAATTTAATATTTTTATATAGTTGATCATTTAATTTAATATAATCATTTAATTTACTTTCAATTTCAATTTGATCTTCAAATTTTTTATTCTTTAACCTTAAAGTATATTTTTTATCATTGACATCACTATACTTTAAATACATTTTTTTATTAGCATATGATTTAGGTATCTCAAACACAAAAATATATTCACTGTAATTATTATCTAAATATTCATTTATATAATTTTGTCCTAAATCAATTAAATCTTTTTTATAGTTTGTTATAGGATTATAGACGGTTTTACCAATATGTAGTTGTAAACGTGATGTAGCAAATTGAATATCACTACTTATATTACTTTTAATACTTAATTTTGCAACTACCAAATAATTATTTGTTATATCAATTCCTCTATAATTTTCCTTCACAAGATAACTATCTTCTAATTTATAAGTATATTGTATTGTTTTTAAAATATCCCCTTTATTATAAATTTTATTATAAACTTCCTTATTTAAAAATATAACTATACCTATTATTACTAATAATACTATAAAAAATATATTAGCTAAAAATTTATTTTCATGATAAACATATTTTATATTTCTAACTGTTTTTTTTATATTTCTTCTAAATTTATTTTTATCTATATTTAAGTCAAATTCAAATTCTTCATTATCCTTTTCGGTTATATCTAACTTTAAATCTTCACTAAAATCAAATTTTTTAATATCAAAACCTATTCCCCTAATTATTAATATTATAGTACTTAAGGTTTGACCCATAAAACATAGAAGTGTAAAATCACTAGCTAACTTGATTGTTCTTATATCAACCGCACTTATCTCTAAATTCTGTATAACAGAACTATCATACGAATATATAAAACCAACTATTATATAAGCTACTATATTAATAATGTAAAAAACTATAGGTTTATCTTTCATTTTCATTATAACTAATATTAAGATATTTCCTAGTAATATTAAAACAATTAATAAATTCATAAAATTGTTAAAATATTCTAGGCTAGTCCCACTAGCAATAATAGTTTCAGACGCTTTTAAATACCCATTAAAAAAACTTAATATTGAATTTGTCTTTATAAGTAAATATATGCTTGCAATTGCTAATAAAATATGAATTAGTCTAAAATTTTTAATAAGAAACTTATAAGGTTTTCTAAGTATCACAATATCCCCTCCTATTTTATATATAGTATAACTCAAAAAGAAAAAAAATAAAAGTTATTTTTATAAAAATAAAAAAGGTTTTTATTATTTAAAACCTTCCTATTATAAATGTACATTTATCGCTTGAAGTAGAAAATGTTGCTGTAAGATATCCACCATCTTTATTAACCCAAGTATATTTTTTGCTTATAGAACTAATTTCTACTAAAGTTCCATCAATTCCACCAACTTTTTCTTTAAATTCATTATAAGAAATTTTTTCACCATCTTGTAAAGCTTTTTTTATTTCTTCATATTTTGAAAAATCAACCTTACTATTTTTTAATGTATCTTTATCATATTTTGCAACTATATTAGCTTTATTACTTGAGTAATAAGTTGCTGTTATTTCATCGGTATCTGATATTTCCCAAGTATATTTATTATATTTTTCATCTGTTAAAACACCATCGAATCCAATTATCTTATTAATTTCTTCTACAGTACTTTTTGTATCTAGTTTTTCAATACATTGAATAGCACTACAATTTCCATTTATTTTCTTTTCTTCTTTTAAAACATTATTTTCATTACTATTTGATTTTCCACATCCTGTTAAACAAAGAAATAAAATACTAACAAATACTAATACACCTTTCTTTTTCATCCTATCCCTCCAAAAAAAGTATACACTAATAATTTAAAAAAAACAATAAAATTTAGTTTTTATTATGATATATTTATTTAAACTTAACATAATTAAACCCTAATTTTTTATATATAAACGAAGCTCTTGGTAAATCAAATATTCTTGCAATTAATAAATTGTAAATTTCATCTACTAAAATTATAGTACATAATGAAATACTTATAATCAAAAATAATCTTTTATTTACTTTTTTTGCTAAATAAAAACAAAAAGGTACTATTAAATATATAAGTAATAAACTTGATAATCCAAAAAACAATACACTTCTCAAACATATAAATCCATTAATATTACCAAAATTAAGTATTTCTGAATTATAGTCCCAACATCTAAATCCATCTCCTATAATATACATTCCAAGTCCAGAAATGTATTCTAAAATTCCACAAATAAAAAGGCTAATTATAAATACTTTTAATGGTTTTTTTCTATATTTATAAGTCAAAAAATAAATAAAGAAAGAACCTATAGCATATATATTTATCCATGGTAAAAAATTGCCACCTCGCCAATAAAATTTTTCCATACCACCATTAAAGTAGTAAAAAATAAATTCATATATAAAGCCAAATATTCCTGATATTACTATTATTAAACAAATTATTCCTATCATTGTTGCCTTATCAAATGAATGATCTTCATTTACATATTTTTTATACATCTCTTTCATACCTTATACTCCTTATTTATTATATCTTAACATTTTCATCTTCATAAAAAATAATATTAGTTTCTTTTCAATACATAAATAGTTTCGACATTCTTTGATTTCTGATTATATATAATTCTTAAAGATTATTAATAAACCCTTACTTTATATAAGGGTTCTTTTTCTTATTTACATGCAGTATAATGAATTTCATATTCTTCTTTATATGTCATATAACTGCTTGCATAATTAGAAACAATTGAATTAGAAATACTAAAATTTGAATTAGAGTTAGCTACTGTTTTTGCACTTTTCGAAAATGAATATATAACATCTGATACATTTTTATTATATATAAAATATACATAACCTTGACTATTATTATATGATATAATAAAATTACTTGGCGTAAATCCAATTGGAATATTAATTTGACTATTTGCTTCATGAAATATTGTAGAAGAAATACATTTATCATTATTATTGTATAATTCATTTAATGCTTTTTCTACTGTAGAATCCTTATATATCATATCGCTAGCATTATAATTAACAGCCAACACAGTAATTCCTAAAGTCATAATAACACCAATAAATATATATAATAAATTATTAACAATTTTTATTTTCATCAAAAAGCCTCCATCATTTCTATTCTTATACATAATAATAGCAAATAAATTGAACTATGTAAATATATTTTTTTATAACTTGATGAAATTAAAAAATATTGTTTTAATTTATATTATTATATTTGTCTATATATTTATTAATATTATATTGGTTATATTTTCCATATTTAGTTCATAAATATATTAATTTTACTATCTGTTATTATTTTTTAAGAAGGATGCATAAAGACAGGTAATTATACCTAAATATATTTTTTTGTTTCTGGCTTTAATTATTTCTATTAATTATAATGCTTTTAAAGATAATATATCATTGATTAAATGTATAAAAATTCTAAGTTTAAATACTTTTAATTATTATTCATATTATATTTTTCTTGTTTTTTCATAAAAAAGACCATATTTAATGATCTTTATACATTGTAATAGGTTTACTACTTTAACATATTTCTTATTACATCTTTTTGTAATTTATTTCATATTTTATCAAATTTAACCATATTTTAATAGTCATTTTTACAATACAGTATTGAGACACATTCAATGTGTATTGAATATATATTATAAATAGTTTAGAATTATATGTTTGGGTATAACTGACTACTACATAATAAACACATCAAATATTTACAATGATTATTATGAATATATCATTTATATTTTAATACACCTAACCCTAAATAAAAAATTTTACCATTTAATAATTCTATTTTAATTCTACTTTGCAATGTAGTATTTGTAGGTAATAAAGAATAATCTTCGCACTTATCTATTCCATATACAAAGTTTAATATATTATTAATACATTCTTCCCCTTCAGTCACATCGAACAAATCATGAAATTTTGAAATATTAGAATTTTCATCTATAATTTCATATATTTGTTTGCTTAGTAACCATGAATTACATATATACTTGAAATCCTTAATTGAATAATTTTTTTTCATTTTAATTGTTGCTTTCTTAATCGATTCTTTAACACTAAAAATATTTAAATTGGTATTTTTAGGAATATGAATTTTTACTATTGAATTAGAATAATACTCAAACTGTAGACTACCTATTTCAACGATTCTTGTTCTAATAAAATATATAGCCCATAACATTTGTGATACCCTAATTCCATCTCTTCTTCTTATTTTTAAGTCACTTTCAAAACATTCCTTAACTCTTTTTTTATGAATATTAATTTGAGTAGCGTCAAAATTATATTGTTGCATATTTTCTCTATGATAATTATAGCCTAATAGAACCATTATATTAGTTATAAAAGGATTGACATTATCACCAAACAATTCATCAATATCCTTGTATTGCCATAAATCTTTTATTTTTGTATATTCTTCAATATATAATTTCTTATATAGATTTGAAAATGATAAACTTAATTTTCCTTTTTTATTTATTTCTTCCGCACAATTATAACATTTATCCCTATATTGTAAATCTATATTATAAAAATTTAAGGCTTCATCTATTATATCTCTATCTATCATTATAATCTACTCATCCACTACAAAATTCAATTATACAATCCATACCACCTAATATGGTATGAGGAAACATATTATCCTCAAACAACCTCTTTAAATTTTTTCTATATTTTTGATAGGTACTGAACAGTTGATTTTCGACTAAATATAAAGTTTTATTTAAGTTTTAGAACGCACACACACTCCACGTGATACGTATTACTAAACATATCAACTGGTGTTATTTCTTTTATATCATAATAATCTTTTAATATTTCTAAATCACGTGCTAAAGTAACAGGATCACATGATACATAAACTATTTTTTCAACCTTTAAATTTATTAAATAATTTATTGTTTTTTTATCAAGTCCACTTCTAGGAGGATCTACTATAACACTATCAAATTTATCTTTAATTTTATCTACTTTAGATGCATCTAAGCATTCAAAAGAAATATTATCTACATTATTAATTTTTTTATTATAATTCGCATCTATTACTGCATATTTATTTATTTCAATTCCTTTAACACTTTTAACATATTTACTAACATAAATACCAATAGTCCCTGTACCACAATATAAATCTAAAACTTTATCATTTATAGTAGGATTTAAATACTCTAAAACCTTATCATATAAAACTTTAGCTTGACTAGTATTAACTTGAAAAAATGAATCTGGTGATATCTTAAATATATAGTCACCTATTTTATCATTTATAAAACCTTTACCATATATAGTTTTATATTCTTTATTTTGGTAAATAATAATAGAGTCTACTATATTTTTTAATTTACTTATTATTTCTTCTTCATTTATATAATTATTAAATTTTAAAATAATCATTTTATCTTTTAAATATTTAGAAGTTCTAATAACAATTTCATAAATATTATTTAAATTTATTTTTTTTAAATTTTTTAAAATATCATTTATTTCTTTAGATGCTATAAAACAGTTATCTATATCAACTATTTTAAAGCTTTTTTTAGAATAGTATCCAATTTTGCCATCTACATGAAATGTTGCTTTATTTCTATAATTTTTATTATCATTACCTACAATTGGTTTAATTGCTTGTAAAGGTAAAGTAGTAAATTTTTCTATGATTTGTCTAATCTTATTTTCTTTATATTCTAACTCATCATTATAATTAATATGCATTAAATCACAGCCACCACATTCCAAGTAATATGGACAAATTGGATTAATTCTTTTTTTAGATGTTTCAATATATTTTAAAACAACAGCTTCCATAATTTTTTTATTTTCCTTAATTACTCTAATATCAACAACTTCATCTGGAAGTGCATTATAAATAAAAACTGCCTTATCATTTACTTTAGCAATCCCTCTTCCTTGATGATCCATTTTTAAAACTTTTACAATCATAGTATTCACCAAAAACATTATATCAAAAAAACAGATCAATTTAAATCTGTTTTTATATCTAATTTAATTCAAATAAAATTTTAACTTAATCAATAAATTCATCTCTGTGTTCTTTAAAAAATTGATTATACACTTTCACATTTTCAAGTTCTGTCCATTTTTTTGTTTTAACTGGAATAGTATCAAGATCATATATTTTAGCATTATGAATTGGCAATTATAAAATCTAGAAGACTCCTCAATAAAAGTTTTTAATTTAATTTGATTTTCAGCTGATAAACTGTTTTCTGGCTCATCAATAAGATATATAGCATTATCTGCAATTTCATTTTGCCAAAAATCTAATGCTGTTTCTCCATTAGACTCTTGTATTATATTGTTATTTTTTAATCTAGTTCTAACATACTTAGATATAGTCATTTCATTTGAATCAACTTTACTTTTTAAAGCTTCATAATGTTCTAAACATGAATTGTATGTTTTAGTTGTCATATCTTTATATTTATAATATTCATTAATTAATTCTTCTTTTCTTCTATTAACATTTGAATTAATTGCTCTAATATCTAATAAATAATCAAATACATCATCACTAGATATATATTTTTTATTTTTACATTCATATTGATTTATTAAACTATAACTGCAATTATTAACATATTCGCTAAATAAATTACTTTTTTTATCAACATTTCTTTTAGAAGCATTAATAGAATCACTAATAATATTTAAAAGAGTTGTTTTACCAGACCCATTGCCTCCATAAAAAATAGTAATAGGCTCAAACTCTATACTTTGAAATTCTTTATTAGGAAAAATTTTTAAAGGATATAAATTATTATAAATATTCATTTTATGTATTATCATTTCATATTCTGCATTATCACTTAATAATTTAAAATTTTTTAAATAAATCATGTTATATCTCCTCAAAATTTATTCTTATTATTTTATATATTCCTTATCTTGTTTTACTCTAATTTTTTCATATTAATTTTCTTCAACCATATTTTCTGCATAATCTAAAAATAAGATTATTAAATTATTTAAATTCATTATAATTTAAATAATTTCTCGCAATATCTATATCATGTTTAATTATTTTACCATCAGTACTATTTTTCTAACAGATTATTCCAAATCATTAATTACTTTTATCTAATTCTTTAAGCTCAACATTCATAATTTCTAAATAATCTTTTTCTGCTTGAGTTAAATGATTTTGCATATATTTATCATATTCGTCATGTGCTTTCTTTAAAGCCTCTTCATGTGAAATAGAGCCAGCATTTGTTAAAATATTTTTTCTAGTCATTTTCAAAAATGAATCTAGCTCAAAAACCCAATCTTGCATTGTCATAACATGATGATCTAATGCATTAATTTCAGCAATATCTAAATAAGCAGATACCATACGATTTAAAATATTTAATTCTTCTTCTGTTAAATAATTTTTTGCAATTTCAGTTTCTTCTCTTGTCGGTATATCTCCTTTAAAATTTGTAAGACCAACATTATTCTTATTAGCATCTACTCTATTAAAAATAACTTCTGCAGCAGTGTTTCCATGTGTAGCAAAGTGCATTTTATTTTGCACAGTCTTGAAAAAATTAATTGATATTTCACTTTTTGGGTCATAATCAATCGCAGTTGCATAAATATCTAACACCTTTCGCCAAAATACTTTTTCACTACTTCGTATTTCTCTAATTCTTGCGAGTAATTCTTCAAAATAAGGACTTTCTCCATTATTCTTTAAAAGTTCATCATTTAAAGAAAAGCCTTTAATCATATATTCTTTTAAAACTTTTGTTGCCCATATTCTAAATTCAGTGGCACTTTTTGAATTAATTCTATACCCTACAGCAATTATAGCATCCAAATTATAATGTGTAACATTATAATTTTTACCATCACAAGCAGTTGTTAAGAATTTCTTAACAACTGAACTTTCTTCTAATTCTCCACTTTCAAAAATATTTTTCATATGTAATGAAATATTATTTTTTGTTGTATTAAATAACTTAGCAAGTTCTTGCTGACTCATCCAAATAGTATCATTAACTATTGTAGTATCAACTTTAACTATTCCATCTTTTGATGTATAAATTACTATATTATTCTTTGTCATATGTGTTTGCCACCTTTCATTGATATTATTATAATATAATCATAACTAAAATTTCTACTATCCACTTCATAAGTTTTTAATCTTTTATTAAAAATAGTCCATCTACTTTCTTTTACTAATTGTATCATATTGGATAAATTTTCCAATCAGTAAGTCTTATATGTATTTTTTAAAATTTACTCTATATCCTACTGCAATTATTGCAACTTAATTATACCAAACATTTGTTCTTTATACAATATAAAAAAAAGAAAAATAAGTTAATGTCATATATTTTCATATTTTGGAAATACTAAAAGTGCGAGGGATAATTATGGAAATAAGTAAAAATCTTAAAAAAAATATAGAAAATATAAAACAAAGCTATGGTAATAGCGATGACTTAGTAACAAGAAATATAAATATCAAAAGAAAAAAAATTGCTTATATGTTCTTACAAAGTGTAAGTAGTGATGATAAAATAAGTAATTTTTTAATGCATAGTATAAGTAATCTTATAAAAGAAAATAGTATAAATATTTTTACTGATTTATTTAAAAGTTTAGAAAACACAATATATAATAGTAACTTATCTATAGTTAAAGATTATGATGAACTACTATATAAATTATCATCAGGATTTACTTGTATATTTGTAGATGGCTTTAATGAGGTAATAACTGTAGAAGCTAAAGCATCACTTGATAGAGGAGTAACAGAATCATCAAGTGAATCAATAATAAGAGGTCCAAAAGATAGTTTTACAGAAAATCATGAAACAAATTTAGGATTAATTAGAAAAAGAATAAAAGATGAAAATTTATGGTTTAAAGATTTAAAAATAGGAAAAAGAACTAAAACTAAAGTAACAATAGGATATATTAATGATATAGCTAATCATGAAAATGTAGAAATATTAGAAAATAGATTAAAAAAAATTAATATCGATGGCATTTTAGATAGTGGATATATAAGAGAATTTCTAACTTCAAAATCTAAAAGTTCTTTTCCTCAAATGATAAGCACAGAAAGACCAGATTTAGTATGTGGATCTTTATTAGAAGGAAAAATTATAATATTAGTTGAAAATAGCCCATATGCACTAATACTACCAGGATTATTAATAGATTTTTTACATACAGCTGAAGATTATTATCAAAAACCAATTAATATCAGTTTAACTAGAATGCTAAGATTTTTAAGTTTTATTCTTACTATAATAACACCAGGTTTTTATATAGCTGTTACAACCTGGAATCAAGAAGTTATCCCAAATGAACTTTTAATATCCCTTTCAATCCAAAAATCAGGTGTTCCATTTCCTACAGCTTTAGAATTAATATTAATGATTACTATTTTTGAAATACTAAGAGAAGCCGATACAAGAATGCCAAATACAACAGGAGCATCTATAAGTATAGTTGGAGCATTAATTCTTGGAGAAGCAGCTGTTAGTGCAGGAATAGTATCACCAATAATCATCATTGTAGTAGCATTTACATCAATATCTGGTCTTTTATATACCGATGTTGATTTTATAAATGGTATCAGATGGTGGAGGTTTATATTCATAATCTTTTCAATGTTGCTTGGATTTATTGGACTTACAATAGCTTTCTTAATCTTTATAGTTAAAATATGTAGTATGGAATATCTTAATATTCCATATACAGTACCAACTAGTCCATTATATCCAAAGATACTTAAAGATAGTTTTATAAGAATTTCAAGATCAAAACAAAAAAATAGGGCTCCTTACTTAACAAAAAATGAAACAAGAATGGAGGAATATAAATGAAAAAGTTTTTATTAATTATTCCTATTATATTCATATTTTGTGGATGTACAGATTATAAAGAATTAAATAATATTGCTATTGTAACAGGAATAGCGGTTGATATGAAAGATGATGAATACGAGGTTAGTGTTTTAATTTCTAATTCTAAAAAAGCAGAAGAAAGTGCTAAAGAAGGAGATGCTGGAACAATCGTTTATGATGGAACAGGTAAAAATATATCCATGGCCTTAAAAAAAATAGATAATCGAATTCCAAAACAAATATATTTAGGACATCTAGCTGTTGTTATAGTATCTGAAGAAGTAGCAAAAAAAGGACTTGATAATGTAAGTGATTATTTATTTAGAAGTCCAGAAACTACAAAAAGAGCTTATCTTATAATGACAAGAGAAGAAGAAAAAGCAAGTGATGTTTTAAAAATAATTTCTCCTCTTGAATCTTTTCCTTCACAAAATATAAAATTAAATATAGAAAATGCTAATAACACAAGTTCGATATCTGATGATATGACATATAGTAGATTCATGGAAAATTATTTAAAAAAAGGAATTGAACCATATTTACCTACTATAAAAATATATGGTAGTGAAAAAAAAGGAAGTTCCAGTAAATCACTAGAATCAACTGAATTAAAAGCTTTTGTTGGGCTAAAAGGACTAGCACTTTTTAAAGACTCAAAATTTGTTAGCTATACAACAGATGATGAAAGTAGAGGAATTAATATAGCAACAGGTAACACTTCAGAAATGATAATCGAAAATGATTGTGAAGATGGATATATTATAACTGCGCTTTCTAATTTAAAAACAAAAAGCAAAGTTGAATTTATAGATGATGAACCTACAATTAATCTTAGTGTAAAAGCAGAAGGAGCTATACAAGGAATTACTTGTGATATAAATTTATATGATGAAAAAAACATTGAAGAAATAGAAAAGAAAACTGAAAAAAAAGTAAAGAAATTAATTAACAAAGGAATTGATGTAGCACAAAAATACAAAACTGATGTGTTCGGATTTGGAAATTTAGTATATAAAAAAAATCCTAAATACTTTAAAAGTATAGATGATTGGAATGAAAAATTTAGTACACTAAAAATAAAAATAAATGTAGATGTTAATGTTAGAACAAAAGGATCAATAAAACAATCATTAAAGGCGGCTGAAAATAATGAATAAAGTTAATAAAATTACATGTTTTGAATATGGAATATTAATATATTTTTTAATAAGGTCTATGTCTCTAGGAATATCTATGGATTCTTATATACATATAGGTGGTGTTGATGGATATTTGTCCCCACTTATCGGTATGATTATTGGATTTATTCCTCTTTATATATTTTTAAAATTACTAAATTATAAACCAGAATTAAATATATTTGAAAAAATTGATTATTTATTTGGAAAAAAATTAGGTAAAATTATGAATATTATAATATGTTTTACAATTATTTTTTTAGTAAGTGTTGTTTTTTGGAATTTGTTAAATTTTATTGGATCGCAATATTTATATAGAACATCAACCCTATATGTTGCAATTATATTTGGCATATGTTTTATATATACATGTACAAAAAGTTTAAATGTTTTAACTAGAACATCTAACATATTATTTTATATATCAATAATAATATTTCTAATTTGTACATTTGGACTAATTGGTAATTCTAAGATTACCAACCTATTACCATTTTTAGAAAATGGCATAAAAAATCCATTACTTAGTGGTTTAGCACATGTAGCCTATTCTATTCTTCCTTTATATATATTACTTTTTATACCTAAAGCTGATATAAATAATAATGAAAAACTAAATAAAACTATTATATTTTTCTATTTGTTTACAAATATAGGAAAATTTATAGTTATATTTTATGTTATATCTGTATTTGGAATAGATTTAGCTACAATATATGAATTTCCTGATTTTGTTCTTTTAAGAAGAATAGCAACTACAGGATTTTTCCAAAGATTTGAAAGTATTTTAGCAACTCAATGGATATTTGATTTATTCATGATGATATCAATATGTTTTAATTTTATAAAATATTCATTTAAACACATAACAAAATTTAAATATGATAATTTATTTATTTCTATTTTAATTATTATAATATGTTTTATATCAAGTAATTATATATTTAAAAATAATACGACTGGAGATAGTTTTTTACTATATAAATTTCCATATATTATGTTAATTATGCTATTTATCTTACCACTAATTGTATTTATAAGAACTAGATGCAAAAAAAATACCTAATTATTTAATTAGGTAATAAACACTAAATATAATTAATCCCGTTACTATAAGTAATCCTATAAAAAATAAAATTTTTAATAGGATTTTTTTTGACTTCTTTTTAGTTACAATATTATTAGCTTCCTCAAAATCATCCTTTGAAAAATTAAGACTTGAAGTATAAAATGAATTATCTATTTCTGGTATGGTTGCTGATTTTTTTTCTTCATATTTTCTTGCTTGTTCTAATAATTTCTTTACAGAATTATCTTCTCCTACAATTGATTTTGTAGAATCTAAATTTAACATATTTAATCCTAACTCATTATCATCCATTTGATTTAACATACTTGTACTAGTTATAGTATTTATTAATTCTTTTAATTCATCATCATCAAAATCTTTAGTATTATTTTTTTGATTATCCTCTAACTCTAATTTTTTTAAAATATTATAACTTGTATTATCTAAACTTCTATATGAATTATCTATATTTTTTTTATCTCTGGCTTTATTTAGTACATCTCTTATATCATAACTTTTTTGTTCTTTTGAAATAAAATCAGGACTAACAGTTAATTCCTCATAATCATTTTCAGTTTTTGTTATTTGTCTATATTTTTTTTCTCTTTTATAATTTTCACGGTTCTTAATTGTATTTTTTACTTTAGTGATATCAACTTCGTTATTTTTATCTATGGTAGCAATACCTTCAATATTAGAATATTCACCATAATCATATATACTATGATATAAATCTTTATTTTTTTGACTTCGTTGTTTTACATCGCTATTATTTTTATAATATTTTTCCATTCTGCTTACCATACTATCACCTATAAATAATAATATCATATTTTATGATTTTTTTAAACCTTTACTTGCATTTATATTTTATTTTTTTTATAATTATATTAGGAGGAATAATATGGAAAAAATAAAAGTTGATCAAGATAAATGCATTGGTTGTGGAGCATGTACTGCAATAGCAAGTGAAGTTTTCTCTTTTAATGACGATGGATTTGCTGAAGCAAATGAAGAAACAAATACAATTAATAAAATGGAAGAAGAACTAAAAAATGATGTTATAGATGCATTAGAAGGATGTCCTACAAGTGCAATTTTCATAGAAAAAGAAGAAAAATAAAACGTGTCTAACACGTTTTATTTTTTGTTTCATTATATAATTTTTTCACTTCTTTTGGATTTAATAATCTATAATCTCCCGATTTCATATTTTTTACATCTAAAAATGCAATTCTTTCTCTCTTTAGTTTTAACACATCATATCCTATAGCATTAAACATTTTTTTTACTTGATGATTTCTTCCTTCATGAATAGTAAGTTCAACTATTGATGTATCAGACTTCTTATCATAATTTAAAATTCTTGCCTTTGCTTTATTTGTTTTAATACCATCCACTAATACACCATTTTGTAATTTTAATATTTGATTTTTACCGATTAATCCTTTTATTTTAGCAACATATACTTTATCTATTTGTGATTTTGGATGCATTATTAAATTGGCTAATTCACCATCATTTGTAAGTAATAAAGCTCCTGTGGTATCGTAATCAAGTCTTCCTACTGGATATATCCTTACATTTGTATTTATTAAATCTACTACTGTTTTTCTACCTTTATCATCTGATGTTGAAGTAATTATTCCTCTTGGTTTATTTAATAAATAATAAACTTTATTTTCATTTTTTAATATATATCCATCTATTTCTATCATATCATTAGGTGAGACTTTAATTCCTAGCTCATAAATTATTTCCCCATTTACTTTAACTAATCCTTTTGATATTAATTCTTCAGCTTTTCTTCTTGATGTATAACCACTGTTAGCTATAACTTTTTGTAATCTTTCCATAGTTCACCTCGCATATTAATTATATATTTTTAATATATAAAAAGCAAGAAAAAACATTTGAAAATTCAAATGTTATTTACATGTATATCCATCTTTTTCAAGATCTTCTTTTGTTTTTTCGTATGATCCTGTTGTATCAACCATATCTAGTTCTTCTTTAGTATCTTTATCCATTTTATCTAAATCTGCATAAAAAGTAACTACAACACCATCATCATTTTTTTCAGTTTTATAAGTTATACCTTTTTTATCTTTATATTTATCAAATTGTGAATCAATACTACTTACAAACATATCGGCATATGATTTATATTTTTCTTCTAATATAACATCCATTTTTATAGTAATATCTTTTACTTCATTTCCTTTAAAAGTTGCTTTTAAATTTTGTTTCATTTCCATTCCATTTTGTTCTTGTTTCATATCACACTCTAAAACTTTTTCTTTTTGGCAACCTGTTAATAAACCTATCATAACAACTGAAACTATTAAAAATAAACTTTTTTTCATATACTAATCTCCTTTCTTAATAAATTTAACACATATAATATTTTATGTCAATTAAAAGGGTTATGATTAACAAATAAAGTAACATATTTTTAAGGAGGAATAACATGTATAAAAACATTATAGAATTAAAAGAAAAATTTGAAGAAATAAAAAAATTATGTTGGATTAAAAGTACTATAAATGGAAATAGTAGCATTGGAAGGACATTCGAAACTCTATTAGGTAATGAAGAAAATAGTTTCGAAATACCAGACTATAATGGAATAGAAATAAAGACAAAATTGAGTAAAAAGAATATTTATACCACTTTATTTAATTGTAAACCTGAAGGACTACATTATATGGAAACAGAAAGATTAAAAGATACTTATGGTTATCCAGATAGTAATATACCAAAATATAAAGTATTAAATAATTCAGTATTTTGCAATAACAAAACTATTATTGGTAATAATTTTAAATTTCAATTAGTCGTCAACAGAAAAGATAAAAAAATTTATCTATATATATATGATTTAAAGAATAATTTAATTGAAAACAATGTATATTGGGATTTTGATATTTTAAAAGAAAAATTATACAGAAAACTAAAATATTTAGCATACATAAAAGCAATAAAAAAATATACAAAAAATGAAGTATATTTTAAATATACAAAAATAAACTTTTATAAATTAAAAAGTTTTGAAGAATTTATAAAACTAATTGAACAAGGAAAAATTAGAATTACTTTTAAAATAAGTATTTATAAAAAAGGTAAAAAAATAGGTAAAACTTATGATCATGGAACTGGTTTTGATATAAAAGAGGAAAATTTAATATCTTTATATGAGAAAATAAAAATATAATATAGATTTTCATTATAGGACCAAAAGGCCTTTTTTCTTTCCCTTCGAGAATTTTTTATATAATTTTATCCTTATACAAGTTTGGGCACAAGGGGTTGCTTTCAGTATAAAAAAAAACACTCAATAATAAGTGTTAAAATCTAAATGGTCGGGAAAACAGGATTTGAACCTGCAACCCCTTGGTCCCAAACCAAGTGCTCTACCAAGTTGAGCCATTTCCCGAAATCTGGTGCGCTCGAAGGGATTCGAACCCCTGACCTTTTGGTTCGTAGCCAAACACTCTATCCAGCTGAGCTACGAGCGCGGCTTCCATCTGACTCCAAAAGTATAACATTTTTTTTTCAATAATGCAATAAATTTTTAAACTTTTTTTGCTTTTTTGTTTTATTTTATTCAAAAAAAATAAAAAAAGCACTAAAAGTGCCTATTTTACATCAATAATCCCATATTGATCATCTTTTCTTCTATATACAACAGATAATTCTTCAGTATCAGAATTTTTAAATATAAAGAAATCATGACCTAATAAATTCATTTGAAGAATAGCTTCTTCTTCATTCATTGGTTTCATTTCTATAGTTTTTCTTTTAACAATGCAATTCTCTTTTTCTTCTTCTTCTGTTATATCAAAATCTATAAAAGCATCTATAACAGAATCCTTTTGTATTTTATGCATTCTTGTCTTGTTCTTTCTTATTTGTCTTTCTAGTTTTTCAACAACTAAATCAATAGCCGAATATAAATCTTTATTAGACATTTCTGCTCTTAATATAGCATTCTTAATAGGTATTGTAACTTCAACTTTATCATTTATTCCACTTTCTTTAATTAAAACACTAGCTGTTATTTCATCAGGATTTTCAAAATACTTATTCAATTTTCCAATTTTTTCTTCAATATATTTCTTTATTGAATTAGTAACTTCCATTTTACTTCCACGAATATTATATTTCATACCATCATCCTCTCTTTAATAGATTATAACATATTTCAAATTAAAAAGAAACAAAAAAACTACTACACAAGAGCAGTTTTCACTTCAATAACATTTTTTGCTTGTAATCCTTTATCAGTTTTTACAAGTTCAAAATCAACATATTGACCTTCAACTAAAGTTTTATAACCTTCAGTTAAAATTGATGAGTAATGAACAAAGATATCTTCATGATTATTATATTCAATAAAACCATATCCCTTTTCATTGTTAAACCATTTAACTTTACCTCTCATAATATAAATCTCCCTTCTATCTAACTCCAATACAAATATACCCCCTATCATGTCATAAATTCAAGAAAAACAAATCCCAAAAAATCGACAAAATTCGATTTTTTCGCTCTCTTGTATTTTTAAGGAACACGAACATAGTACCAAATTAAATTTAACAGTTCAATATAAATTGCACGAAATGTTAATTTTAATATCTTAATTGTATATTTTTATTTTAATCGACAATTAACACCCAAATAATAACAAAAATTGTTATTGATATTGTCTTTTACCTAATATTTGCTAAAATTATAATCGTAGTGGGTGGTGATATTTATGAAAAAAAAGTTTTTAAATTATACTCTTAGTTTAATAAAAGAAAAATATCCTGAGACAGATGATATCAAACTTGATGAATATAGATATAGTTTAGAAGGATTTTATCTAACAATTTCAAAAATGTTATTTATAATACCAATGTCAATTATTCTTAATGTATTTAAAGAAATGATAATATTATTAATATTTTTTAATATATTAAGAGAACCTGGACATGGATTACATGCTACTAAAAGTTGGATATGTTTAATATCTTCATCACTTATATTCATTGGAGTTCCATTAATTTGTAAAACTATAATAATTCCTTTTAATATAAAAATCATACTAGGAATATTTGGAATTTTATTAATTTATAAATATGCACCTGCTGATACAAAAAAAGCTCCAATTATAAAAAAATCAAGGAGAGATAAATATAAATTTATTACAACTATCAGTTGTGTCCTACTTGCATTTTTATCTTTAATAATAAAAGATCAATTAATTTCAAATATAATTATCTTTGCTATATGGATAGAAGTATTATTAATTCTTCCTTTAACCTATAAAATATTTCATCTAAGCTATGATAATTATAAAGAATATATTTTAAATATGAATTAAACGGGCCCAGTTTAATTATAAAGAATTTAAAGGAGGTAAAAGTATGTTTAGAAATTTATTTTCAAAAATATTTAAAGCCATTGGAAGTTTAAACACTTCAAGTAATTATTGTTGGAGAGTTATAATCGATGAACCAGAAATGCCAAAAAGTATAATAGAAAGATAAAAATAAAAAAATAGAATTTAAAACAATAAATTCTATTTTTTTATTTTTATATATAAATTTTGAACAAAAAATTTACCATCTATTTCTCTTTTTTGTGATAAGAAATTATTTTTGTTTATTATATCTTTAACTAAAGGTAATCCATAACCTCTACCTTTTCCTTTAGTAGAAAATCTTTCATTATCCATATGTTGAAAATCGATTAATCCTTCGTATGTATTGGAAAGTTTAAATACAATTATATTCTCATATCCAGTGAATTCAATTATAATTTGTTTATCTTTTGTCTTCATAGACGCTTCTATAGCGTTATCTAAATATACACCTATAATTTTACTTATATCTTCTAAAACATTATTATCATATATCCATTTTTTCTTTTTAGCTAAATTTTTATCAACATCAACATATACATCAATACCATTATCAATCATTTTCTTTATTTTAAAATGAATTAATCCCTTTATACCACCTGTTGGAATACCTCTTAATTTAACAAGCCATCCTTTATCTAATTCTTTTTCTGTACTGTTAATTATTTTTCTTATATATTCCTTAGCTTTTTTATTAGTTTTAGGAATCATATCATCTAATACAATCAGTTGATTCCTATATTCATGTTGTTGTTTACCTTTTGAAACCACCTCATCTTCATATGTTTTAGAATATTCGAGCAAATTATCATATTCAATATTTAATCTATTATTATCAGATTTTTCTTTAAAATATCCAAATATAAAAATAATAGTTCCAACTAAAATAATTAAAGAAATCAATAATTCATTTAATCCAGTCACCTTGTTATAAGATATTTGAAAAATAAATATATAACACAATAAAATAGCTATTATAGTAGTAAAAATTATATTTATAACTTTATTTTCATCATACCAATCAATAATTTTAGAAACAATATTTATTACATATTTATTGTAAGTAAAAGAAATATAGATGCTAAATATTATAAAATTTGAAATAAATTTTCCAAAGTAGTTGGAAAAAATAAATTCTGAATCCATTTTGAAAATTTGCATAAAAACTAATCCAAATAATAATTCAGCTACTATATAACCAATATATGTAAATAACGTACCTATTAAGGTTTTAGATATTGACTTATTATATACATATTTAAAAATAATAAATGTTATTAAATTTGTAGTAATTAGCTTTATTGTGTTATCATAACTTACACCTACAATACAATCTATTATTGAAAACAATATTATAATTATCCAATTTTTGAAATTTAATTTAAATTTTTCTTTTATTAATTTTGAAAAAACATAACAGTCTAATATATGAGTTATTAAAGAAATAATTAAGCTACTAACAACTTCTAACATACTCTTTCAACTCTTTTCTCTTATTTCTAGATAAATAATCTGTCTTATCACTGTTTTTAAAATATATTATGTTTTTCTTCCAATCAATTCTATCAATTTTTTCTGTATTTATAATACAACTTCTATGACTTAAGAAAAATCTTCTATCAAGCATATCTAAAATATTTCCAATTGTTTCACTTATACATACTTCATTATATTCTGTTTTAATAATACATTTTCTATCAATACTATCTTTTACTATATAAACAATATCATCTGTGTGAACTTTATATGTCATATTATTTGTTTCAAAAATAAGAATTTTTTTGTTATCTATTTTAGAAATAGCCTTTTTAATTGTACTTTCTAAATTTGGTGAACAATCATTATATTTAGATATAAAGTCTAACAACATAATTTGTGCTTTTAATGCTTCATAACCCATCTCCATATGTGAAGTTACAAGAATAATTATACTATTCCAATCATTAATTCTAATTTTTTTAGCAACATCGATTCCAGATAAACCATTAGGTATTTCTATATCCATAATATAAATTTTAGAACATTCATCATCAATGGTTTTCTGCATTCTAGAATTATACTTACTAAACTCTTCTATACAATATTCCATTTTAAATTTTGACATAGTTTTTTCAATAACAGATTTGGTTTTACTTCTAAATATTTCTTCATCATCATATATCACAAATTTAATCATAAATTATATACACTCCTCCAAATGTACTACCTATTTGCTTTAAGTTAACCAATATAATAATACCATATTTTACCATTTTATACAAGAAAAACACAATAGAAATTATTGTGTTTTAAAATTTATTCTACATTAAATACTTCTCTATTAATTCTCTCCACTATTTTAGGATTTTTAAAATAACAAAGATAATTTTCTAATTTTCTTTTGTTTAACAATTTAGAAATTTTACTATAATTACTAACAATCTCCCTATATGAATCATTATCAATATTTGTTTTATTTCTAACTATTTCAATTAATAATCTTTCAAGATCATATGACCTTATATTAACATTCATATAAGTCATATTGTTTATACCAACTTCATATAAATTATCTGTCATAAAAATTTGCTTTATATATTCTTCTTTCATTTTACGATCTTTTTGCTTTGTAGCGACATAATAAAATTCTGGTAAATCCTTTTTTAATTTATAAATATAACATGCTGTCTCAAGAGTGAAAATAGCATTAGGATGTTTTTTGGAAATAACTTCAAAATAATTTACATTATCATCGGTTGAATATACACCCTTCTTTACAAAAAATAGTTTTTTATCATTTACCATCTTTTTTATTTGATATGCACTATATCCCTTATTTACTAAATCCTTATGTCTAATTATCATGTTATCACCAAAAAAATTATATTATAAATTAATTAAAAAATCAACATTTTACCGACAATTAATTAAACTCCATCTAATATTCCTCGTTTTTTTAAATATAATTTTCTTAACCAATCAATAGGAATTACTGTAAATGAAAATAAAATCATAACTTGTAACTCAACAAAATTTAAATCAGTAGTTCTAAATATATTATCACCATAATAAATCATACATAATTGAACTATAGTTATAAAAATAATTATAAAAATAAATACTTTATTTTTCAGAATATTAGCCAAAATATTTATTCGATGTGTTCTTGCATTAAAACAATTAAATATATCTATAAATATAAACAATCCAAAAAAAGCTGTAAGTAAATATTTATCACTTTCACTATAATCATATATATCTCTTATAAAAGGTAATTTTAAAAATAAAATACATAAAATAGATGAATATAAACCTGTTACTAATATTTCATTCATCATATATTTGTTAATTATTGATTCATTCTTTTTTTTAGGATATTCATTCATATATTCTAGTAAAGGAGGCTCAAAAGCAAAAGCTAGACCTGCTAATGTATCCATAACCATGTTTATCCACAACATTTGAATAACTGTGATTGGTGTATTAATTCCTATAAAAGGCCCTACAAAAGATAAACTAAGAGCACATAAATTAATAGTTAATTGAAGTATTATAAATTTTCTAATACTTTTAAATATAGTTCTACCAAATAATATAGCTTTAGAAATAGACATAAAATTATCATCTAAAATAACAATATCACTTGCTTCTTTAGCAACTTCAGTCCCACTACCCATTGCAAATCCAACATCAGCTTTTTTTAAAGCAGGAGCATCATTTACACCATCTCCTGTCATACCTACAACAAGATTTAATTCTTGACTTATCTTAACAAGTCTACTTTTATCACTTGGTAAAGCACGAGCTACTACCCTTAAATTTGGAAGGATATTTTTTAACTCGTCATCTGATTTTAATTTTAGTTCACTACTTGTTAAAACAACATCATTTGAATTTTCAATTAATCCAACTTCTTTAGCTATTCCAACTGCTGTTTCTTTATTATCACCAGTAATCATAACTGTTTGAATATGTGCACTTTTTACCAATTTAATTCCTTCTATTGCTTCACTTCTTACATCATCTTTAATTAACATAACACCTACAAGTGTCAAATTTTTAAAAGTATCATTTAAATCATAATTATCATTTATAGCAAGAGCTATAACTCTAATACCTGCTTTAGTATATTTTTCTATTTTTTGTTCAAATAATTCTTTATTAAAAGCTCTTTTATAACCAAATTCATCATAATAACTCCTACAATTTTTAATTATTACTTCTGGGGCACCTTTAATTAAATGTTTCTTTCCATTATAAGAAATGGTTGCGAGTGAATATTTATCTTTACTATTAAATGGTATTTTTTTTATAACTTCAACATTCTTATTATATGAATTAACAAATTTAAGTAAAGCTCTATCAGTTATATTACCACCTATTATTTTACCATTACTATAACAACTAGCATTATTATAAACTAGACTTATTTCAACTAAATCACTAAATTTAGGATACTGTTTTAATTCATTATTATTATTATATTCTTTACCACTTCCACTTATAAATCCAATTGCCTCTAACATTCCTTTTGTTAAAGTACCAGTTTTATCAGTAAATAATATATTTATATTTCCAGATGTTTCTATACCTGTTAATTTTCTAACCAAAACATTATTTTTAAGCATTCTTTTCATATTGGAAGATAAAACTAATGTAATCATCATAGGAAGTCCTTCAGGTACAGCAACTATGATAACAGTTACAACTAGAGTTAGAGCATATAAAATATGACCTGCTATTAAAGGGAAATTAGTAACAGTTTCCTTTATAAGATTAATATCAAAACTATTTTTAATAAATATTACCGAAAATAAATATGATAAACTTATTAAAATTGCTGCTATATAACCTATTTTACTTATAAATTTTGCTAATTCTGTAAGTCTTAACTTTAAAGGACTTATAGGTCCAGATTCAGAAAGTTCTTTAGCTATTCCTCCATATATTGTATTTTCTCCAACCTTTTCTACTAACATTTTAGCACTTTTAGAATAAACAACACTTCCTCTATATACTTTATTTTTTTCCAATCTTATATTACCGTTTATGGCTTCTTTATAAGCTTCTTTAGCTTCACCATTTAAAGAAGATTCATCAACACTTAATTCACCATCTACTATTATTCCATCAGCTGGTATTTTATCACCAGGATCAAGTAAAACTATATCACCTACTACAACATCATCAATATTTATCTCTTCTATACATGAGTTCCTTTTCACACGACATTTTATTTTAGAAGCTTCTTCCTGCATTTTTATAAAAGCTTTTTCGCTACCATATTCTGATATTGTTGAAATAAAAGATGCTAAAAAAATAGCAATTACTATTCCAATAGTCTCATACCAATCAAAATTTCTAAATAAAAAGACCGTTTTGATAGCAAGTGCTATTAAAAGAATTTTTATAATAGGATCTCCTAAGCTTTCAATCAATTTTTTTAAAAAACTAGTTGAATTATTCTTATTTAAAGAATTATTTCCATATTTTAATCTTGATTTTTCTACTTCATTATTACTTAAACCAGTTTTAATATTAGTATTATTCATATATTTATTGCCTCCTATACTAAAAATATATTTAGCAATATCTATATTAGAATAATAATAAAAAGACATTTTTAGACAAAAAAAATTAGGAATTATTCCCAATCTTCTATATAATTTTTTATTTTTTTCTATAGTCAACATTCATATTATTTTGCATATATTAATCTAATATTTTTTTAGGTATCAAAATTGCTTTCACATATGCTTTAGTTTTCTCACTATTTATTTTTATATCTACTATTTTAGAAACACTTCCTTTATTTAATTATCTTTTTCTAGTTCTTCCATTATTAAAATAATGCATTTTAGGTATATTATGATTTACCTCTTTTGAACTATTAGGCAAACTATTAATTCCATTTAATATTTTAATTTTTTGTAAACACTTTTTACAATATAAATTACCTTCAACAACAATATCTTTACATAAAGAACATAAATTAATATTATCTCGCAGTTTCATTATTCTCTCATCTTTAATATATTCCTCAACTATTTTTATAGGTAAATTTAAATCTTTATTTATATCATAAACCGTTGAATTAGGATTTTGATTAATATAATTTTTTATTTGATTAAAAACCTCTTCATTACATTTGTTGCAAAGTAAAGGCCCTCTAATATAATTAAATATTTTATTACATTTTTCACAATTACAATAATTCATATAATCACCTATTTTTATTATAACATATTTTTATTTTTTTACCAATTTATACTCTTTTAAAATAGGTTGTATTTGCTTATTTTTTAAAGCTTCTTCTATTGTTGGTATTAACATACTATAATATGAAATTAATGAATTAGGTTTATTTATATAATTATCTTGGCCAAAAGATACAAAATAAATGTTTTTTGTATTTAAAAGTTTCATGATATTTACACTATTTAATCCTAAAACATCATTATATCTATTTTTTTAGCTTTCTTAAATTCATATGATGAATAACCTAATAAATCAATATTGTAATCTTTCTTTTCTAAACTATCAATTATACTTAAATATCTTTTGTCACCACAATAAAAAGTACATTCATTAAAAATCTTCCATTCAAAATATTTTATTAAATAAATCTAATTTTGTGACTATTTTTTATTTTTTTCATAATTTATTATTAGGTGATTAATATGTGTGCGATTTTAGGATGGATATCTCAAAATGATTTAAACAAAGAAAAAGATAAATTTAAGAGAATGCTTGAATTTATGAGTATGCGTGGAAAAGATAATACCGATTACTATTTAAAAAATAATATCATGTTGGGACATAAAAGATTAGCCATTATAGATTTAGAAAATGGAAATCAGCCTATGACTTATAATGATTACACTATTGTATATAACGGAGAACTTTATAATACAAAACAATTAAAAGAAGAATTATTGGATAAAGGATATAGTTTTTTTACAAATTCAGATACCGAGGTAGTCTTAAAAGGATATATATGTTATAAAGAAAAAATCATGAATAAACTAGAAGGTATATATGCTTTTGGAATTTATAATGATAAGGATAAATCTCTTTTTTTAGGAAGAGATAGATTAGGAATTAAACCACTTTATTATTTAAATAAAAACAAAAATTTTATTTTTTCTTCTATGATTAAGCCTATTTTAGAAAGTAAAATAATAAAACCTATCTTAACAAAAAAAGAAATAGGAGAACTTTTAGCACTAGGGCCATCTAAAAAAATAGGTAGTGGAATATTCAAAAATATTAAAGAATTAAGAGCAGCTCATTACTTAATATATAAAAAAGGAAAAATTAAAATTAAAAGATATTGGAATGTTAAAGATAAAAAAAATAATGATACATTTGAAGAAGCCTCTAATAAAGTTAAAAATATATTGACTGATGCTATCAAAGATCAAATGGTATCAGATACACCAATTGCTACTTTACTTAGTGGTGGAATAGATTCAAGTATTATAACAGCTATAGTAGCAGATACTCTAAAAAAAGAAAATAAAATTCTAACAACTTATTCTATTGATTATGAAGATAACAATAAATATTTCAAAAAAAATTCTTTTACAGTTTCTCTAGATGAATATTTTATTAATCTAATGAGTAAAAAATATCATACAAATCATAAATATAAAATAATATCTCAAAAAGAGCTAGCTAAGTATTTAGAAAAAAGTCTAACAGCTAGAGATTATCCTGGAATGGCTGACATCGATTCATCTCTCCTTTGGTTTTCAGAACAAATAAGTAAAGATTACAAAGTTATACTAAGTGGAGAATGCGCTGATGAAATATTTGGAGGTTATCCATGGTTTTATAGAAGTGAATTAAATGAAAGAAAAAATTTCCCTTGGATTAACAACTTAGATTATAGGCAAAAACTACTAAATAAAAATTTAAAAATTAATCTTAAAAAAATTTGTAAAAAAGAATATAAAAAAACGATTAAAGAGCTACCAAGACATGATAGAAAAAACAAATATAAGAAATTATTTTATATTAATATGACACATTTTATGACAACACTTCTTGATAGAAAAGATAGAATGACAATGGGAGCCACATTAGAAGCAAGAGTTCCATTTTCTAATACTAAATTAGTTGAATATTTATGGAATTTACCATTTGAATATAAGTATAAAAGTAATATTGAAAAATATTTATTAAGAGATGCTTTTAAAGATATTTTACCTAATGAAGTACTAAATAGAAAGAAAAATCCTTATCCTAAAACACATAATCCAGCTTATTTAAAATTAGTTACTAACTTACTAAAAAAAAGACTTAAAAACAAAGATAGCTATTTATATAAAATTTTTAATATTAAAGAAATAGAAAATTTATTAAATAGCAAAGATGATGATATTTTACCATGGTTTGGACAATTAATGACTAAACCCCAACTAATTGCATACTTATATCAATTTGATTTATGGATAGAAAAATACAATATTGAAATAAAAATATAGAGAGTTAAACTCTCTAATTATTTACATGATGAACAATTTGTGGTGTATCTTTTGTAATGACATCAAATGTATAACCATTATCTTTACCATATTTTATAATATCTCTTATAGCATTTAAAGTTTTATAATTATTCTCAAAATCATGCATTAAAATAATATTAGTTTTATCTTTACTTAACTTTGATGTAACATTATAATATACGTCATTAGAATTTTTTGCTCCTCCAGCATCACCACTTGAAATATTCCAATCAAAATATATATATCCCCTATTTATTACTTCATTAGTTAAATAAGTCATAATACCTTTTTGATATTTTTTACTTATAGTATTAGAACTACCACCTGGAAATCTAATTATTTTACTATCTTTTCCAGTTATATTTTTAACTTTATTTTCTATTATATTTAAATCATTAAAATATGATTCACTAGAACTATATATCTTTTTATAATCATGGCTAGCTGTATGTAACCCAACTGTATGACCTTCATCATATTCTCTTTTTATTAAATAATTTAGTGTATTTGATTTATTTGTTACAAAAAATGTTGCTTTTACATTTTCTTCTTTTAAAATATCTAACAACTTAGAAGTTATTGTTGTGCTTGGACCATCATCAAATGTTAAATATATCTTACCATTACCTATATTAGAACCTATATTTTTTCTATCTAAAATTACTACTTTTCTTTCTTTTCTTATTTCTTTATTATTACTATTAATAACAGAATATGTAATTTTATATGTTCCTATTCTATTTATATTAACATTTCCTTCTATATTTACCTTATTAGTAATATCTCCATCACATTCATCACTAGCAATATAACCTGGATCTTTATAGTTACTACCTTTATATAAATAAATAACTTCACTTCCCTTTAAATTAAGTATTGGACTATTATCTGTTATAAATTCTACTTTTTTGGTTAAAATAGTTTTATTGGAAGATGAGTCAGATACAGTATATACTAGTTTATTTTCAATAAGTTCAACTTTTACTTTTTCAGTTATATCACCATCATAATTATCAAACGCTTTATATTCAAGTTTTTTTATATCAGTATTTTTACATATTTTATCAATATCATAATTTAACTCTATTTTAGGTTGTTCATTATCAACAACTTTAATATTTCTTACTTTCTTTATACTTATAAATAGAATTCTACTTGTATAATAAACTTTATAATTACCTAATTTCTTTGTATCGACATTACCATTTACTTTAACTTTATTATTAAGCTTAAATAATAAATTATGTAAATCGTAGCCTGGATCTTTATATTCCTCATTAACACTTATAATCATATTCTTATTTTTTATATCCAATCTTGGATATAGTAAAAAAATTAGAAAGAAAATTAAAAATGATATTATTGAAATAATTATTACATTCTTCTTCATACTACACACTACCTTATAAAATTATTATACCAAAAAAAAATAAATATTTTCATTAATTTATTTTTTTTATAAAATTTATTTAAGAAACTAAATATCTAATCACAGTTAAGTTGTTTTAATATTCATATGATTCAGCAGAAACAACTTTAAATGAATCTACTTCTTCAGCATAGTCACAATAACTAGCTTTAAATTTCCATTTACCTTTAGAATCCAAATTATCTAAATATACATCAGTTGTTCCTAATATTATTTTATCTTTATCATATAAATTATAAGTTAAACTAACACTATAATCTCTTTTTGTATTATTTTTTATAATTCCTTCTATATAATAACAATCATCTTTTTCATCATATCTACCAGTTGTATCTGATAAAACAGTAATTTTCCCATCATTTATATTTATAGAACCATCATTTTCTATTTTAAATTGTGACGATGTATCATTTATAATTAAAAACATAAATAATACAAATGGTGAAATTGTAATTAAACTACCAATTATAACTAATAAAACAATTACTGCTTTAGGTGTTCTTTTTGTCTTCATTATATCCCTCCTACTTAAATTCTATCATTTATTAATTAATATTTCAAATTTTTATGTAAAATTACGACAAATATTATTTTTTTTTAGTTTTTTTGTTTATTTTATTCATTTTTTGCTTTATAATAGTTAAGTCTATAAATGAGGTGAGAAAATGGATAAAATATTTATATTTGGGCATAAAAAACCTGATACAGATACAGTTACATCTTCTATAGCACTTTCTTATTTAAAAAATAAATTAGGTTATAATTCTGAAGCAAGAGTATTAGGACCAATAAATAAAGAAACAAAATTTGTTTTAGACTACTTCAAAGTAAAAGAACCAAAATATTTAAATGATGTTAAATTACAATTAAAAGATTTAAACTATCATAGAAATTATTTTCTAAATGAAAATACTTCAGTTTCAGATGTATATAATTTCTTAATGGACAAAAATATTACAGGTATTCCTATTGTTGATAGCAATAACAAATTTAAGGGATTAGTAACATTAAAAACTATCTTTAAAGAATTATTAAATAGTGATCAAACACTAATAAATACTTCATTTGATAATCTTACTAAGGTTTTAAAAGCAAATACATTAGTTAAATTTGATGACGAAATAGAAGGTAATATTTTAGCAGCAACATATAGAAGTACAACATTTTTAGAAAATCTAAAACTTGATAATAAAACCATTTTGATTGTTGGTGATAGACATAGTGTTATTGAGTATGCTGTTAATAGTGGAATAAAACTTCTAATAATAGTTGGAGATAATGAAATAAAAGAAGAACACATAGAAATAGCAAGAAAAAATAAAGTTAATATTATAAGAACTTCATTAGATAGTTTTCATACAGCTAAATTAATTGGATTATCAAATTATATTAAAAACTTAATAACAGAAGATTCAATTGAAACATTTGATGAAAATGATTATTATGATGATTTTTTAATCAAAAGTAGTAAACTTGGACATAATAATTATCCTATAATTGATAAAAAAGGAATATGTCATGGATTAATAAGAATTACAGAAATAACAGAAAAAAATAGAAAAAAATGTATTCTAGTAGACCATAATGAAGCAGAACAAAGTGTATTAGGATTAGATGAGGCAGAGATATTAGAAATTGTTGATCATCATAAAATCGGTGATTTAACAACAAATCAACCTATTAACTTTAGAAATATGACTGTTGGTAGTACAAATACTATAATTTATTCTTTATATAAAGAAAGTAAAATAGAAATACCAAAAGAAATTGCAGGACTTATGATATCAGGAATATTATCTGATACATTAGCACTTACTAGCCCAACTACTACAGAATTAGATAAATTCACTGTCAACGAATTATCAAGAATTATTGGGTTTGACTATACTAAATATGCTAGTGAAATGTTTAAAGCAGGTACATCATTAGAAGGAAAAACAAAAGAAGAAATAGTTAACGAAGATATTAAAATATTTCCAGTTGAAGATAAAAAATTTGCTGTATCACAAGTATTTACTTTAAATTATGAAGAAATATTAAATGAAAAAGATAAATATATTGAAATAATAGAAGAAATAAAAATTAATAAAGAATGTGAATTAGTATTATTATGTGTAACTGATATTATTAAAAATGGTTCATATATATTATATACAAAAGATAATGAGGAACAAATAGGCTTAGCATTTAATATCAAAGATATTGAACAAGGATATTATCTATCAGGATATGTATCACGTAAAAAACAACTTGTTCCAAATATTATGGATATAATAAAATAAAGGTTTTACCTTTATTTTTTTTGACATTCATTACATATTCCATTTATTTGAATTTGGTGTGAAAGTACTTTATAACCTGTATTATTCAAATAATCTATTGGACATATATTAATTAAATCTTTTTTATGACATTTTACACAATATATATAATGTTTATGTTCATTTTTATTTATAGAATAATAAATATCTTCATTTAAAGTTTTATTAATTATATTATTTTTTAAAAACAATTCAATTATTCTATATATTGTAGAATTATCCATTTCATTATTACATTTTTCTTTTATATCTTTAAAAGTTACCTCTTCATTTTCATCTATTATATTAAAAATTAATTCTCTTTGCTTTGTAAGTTTAATATTTTTTTCTTTAAAGTATTCTTTTATCATATAGTAATTCCTAATAAGTTAACTATAATTCCACAAAATACACCAATAAAATAAATTAAAAATAATACTTTTAAATTTTCTTTTAAGTTATGATTTATTTTAAATAATACTAAAATAGCTACACCACTACTAGTAAGTAATCCAGCTAAAGCTGATCCAAATGAAATAACATTACTTAAATAAAGTTCTGTTATAATAACACTAGCACCACAATTTGGAATCAAACCTATTAAACTTGAAATAAATGTACTTAAAATATTATTATCTAAAAATAAATTTCTTAATTTATCTTCACCATAATATGTCATAATTATATTTAATATAAAAGAAATAATAACAAGAAAAAGAAAAATATTTAATGTGTGTTTTATACTTGATTTTATAATACCGTGTTCACAGTCACAATGACCATCATCACATATCTCATGTATATGTTCTACTTCTAATTCTGTTTTCTTAAAAATAAAATCAATAACAAATCCAAAAAATATACCTATTAAAATTTTTATTCCCACAAACTTAAAAATTACTGAAAAAGAAGCTCCTTCTGATAATAAAATTGGTAACATTTCATCAGAAGTTGATAAATATACAGCAATTAATGTTCCTAGTGTTATTATTTTAGCAGCATATAAATTAGTAGCAGAAACTGAAAATCCACATTGTGGAAATGCTCCTAATATACCACCAAATAATGGTCCTATTTTACCAGATTTTTCTAACTTTCGTTTACTCTTATTTGATAATCTATGTTCAAAAAATTCCATTATTAAAAAAGTTATAAACAAAAAAGGTAATATTTTTATAGAATCTTTTAATGTATCCAATATTATATCAATCATAAATCCTCCTAAATGCAAAATAATTGCATTTATATATTAACATAAATTACCTATAATATCAATAATATTTTAATAATACTTCATCATAAAACATATAATATAAAAGAAAGGTTTTAGTGCAACAAAAAATCTAATATAGAATATTAGAATTTATATAAACATTTATATGTTATTAATAAATGGCAGGGGTGGAGAGAATCGAACTCCCAACAGTGGTTTTGGAGACCATTATTATACCATTTAACTACACCCCTAAATGGATAAATAAATTATACCATGAATTACATTATAATTCAAGATTTTATTTGTATTTTTTGGATGCATTTAGGTGATTATATGTCAATTATTAAATATACAAGCAAAGAAAGAGATTTACTTGCTAGAATAATGAGAGCCGAAGCTGTTGGTGAGGGTAATCTTGGAATGCTTATGGTTGGAAATGTTGTCGTTAATAGAGCTCTAGCAAATTGTTTAACTTTTAAAAATATTACTACTATTAGTGATGCAATTTATCAACCTAATCAATTTTCAGGTACTAGCAGTTCATTATTTTATGGAAATCCAACTACTGCAGAAAGAAACTTAGCTGATAGAATAATAAAAGGTGAATATTATCATCCTGCTACTAATGCATTATGGTTTTATGCTCCTAAAACTGGTGAATATTGTAAAATTAATTGGTATGATCAAGCTCTAGCAGGTAGATATAAAAGTCATTGCTTTTATATTCCAGACTCTGGTATTTGTAAAGAAATTCACTAAAAACACTTACTCAAGTGTTTTTTATATTATTAATGTTTGACCTATACTTAATGTATTACTTTTTAAATTATTTTTTTGTTTTATATCATCTACAGTAGTATTATATATTCTTGCTATACTATATAATGTATCTCCACTTTTTACAGTGTAAGTAGCTCCTGTACCCTTATCATAAAGCGTATTTGTACATTCAGAAACAGCTTCCTCAAAATTTTCTAAGATTTAATTAGGTAAATTATTATTATTTCTTAAAGCATATATTACTTCAGCATCATTGCCACCTGCTTAGTGCTCTAGTAGTTATTTATAATTAATTACAATTTCTTAATCGTAAAATTTTTGTTAATTTATTTTCTAATCTAGGTCTTGCAAATTGCTCTTCTAATGTTAATATACTACTTTTATATCTATTGTAAGCAAAATCATAATCACCTTTTTTTATTGCATCTACACATGCACTTACGACATTTTCATAAATATAACTATAAATTTCATTATTATTTTTTACTTCATTTATAGCATCTACAACTATTGGTGCAGTTTGATAATAATGTTCTATATCTTCTTTAGAAACACAATTATCTCTAAACCATCTTAAAATTGTTAATTCTTCACAATTATCGCTAAAGTTATCCATTAAATGTCTCATACATGCTGTTGTTAAATAGCATTGAGTATCAGTTGTTTCTTTTGACCCATTCGTTGTATCAACAATTGTTCCTTTACCAGTAGTAGTATCTATATTTATATGTATAGAAGTATGATCATCTTTTGGATCATTACTATATATATCTACATGGTCTTTTCCCCTTTTATCTGTATGTACTCTAATTTCTTTATCATCCATTTTTTTTACCTTCTAACATTTCTATTTTCCAGTCTTTTTCTAGGTGTCCAAAATCATATGACAATCTTTCTGCATAATTTTCTTTAACTGATTCTGTTATAACATATTTATCAAAAAAATCAGTTATTTCAAATCCAATATTTTCTAATTCTTTAGGTTCAATGCCCCCCAACGTGTTTTTTTCTTTATAAACTGCATACCAATTTTCAATTTTTAATTTAACAGATTCAAGACTTTTTTTATCATCATCACTATAAAAATTGTTATCTAGAATAATATTTATATTTTCTAATACACCCTGAAAATATGAATTTATATCTCTTTGCTTTTCCATCATCATACTCCTCGTATAATCAATCTTAGGAGAAATCCTATAGATTGATTTTTTCTTTCTATTTATATTTTTTGAGTTATAATAACTCTTGCCTGTGGATTTGTTTCTATCATCCTACAGCTTTGACTGTTTAGAAAGGCTCTTACCAC
>JAGBES010000009.1 GCA_017936845.1 Bacilli bacterium | reverse complement strand
AATAAATATATTAGAAAATAAAACAGTAGGATCAGCAATGTTATGTATTAATGGATATGTAGCAGAATACTTAAATAATGATGTAAGTATAGTAAGTGATGACTGTTCAGAAATGGAAAATATAATAGAATATATAGTAGACAAAGAAGGATATCAAGTATCTAGGACATTAACAATAAATTATCCAAAAGGAAATTATGAATATTACTATAAAGTAAGTGGAAAAGCAAAAATAGGTGAAGATATTGTAGAAAAAGATAAAGAAATAAAAACAACTAATAATATATCAATACTATTAGAAGAAAATCAAACAATAGAAACATGGATGATAAAAAATGGTAAAAAAATATCACTTAGAAAATATATAGAAGAAGAAATAGATAATGTAGAAATAGGAGTACCAACATCTGTTTTAAATGTTAATATTCCTGAAATAAATCAATTGGGAATTGAATCCCCAAAAAATCAATATTCTTTAAATATAACATTTGAAAATCAAGATGGAACATTTGCAGAATATAGTATTGATTATGGGAAAAGTTGGATTAAATATACAGGTGAGACAGTGGTACCAACAATAGATGTTAAAACTAGATTGGTTAGATTTAGTGGACGAACTGGAAAAATTGTTAGTGCTAATATTTCAAAAACATCATTAACTGCAGTTCCTGAAAGTGGATATGACAAAAATTATGAAAATGGATTTAATTGTGCTGGTTGTTATTTAAAAGTTTCTAATAATATGATAAATAGAAACATTAATGTAAAATGGTATAATTATAATGCAAAATATGAGACCATTTATTTTGAATTTTTAGATGAAAATAAAACATCTATTGAAAAACATTCAAATACAACATCGCGTACAACAATAGATGAAGAATTTACTATACCAAATAATACAAAATACATATACTTTTATGCAAATAGTGGATATACAAAAATTTATGAAATAGAGGTATCAAATAAGCCTATTATTAATGGTTCTAATCCTAAGTATCCTATATTAACAGAAAATGGAATTAAAACATATGATACAGAAATAAGTATAAAATATTTTGATACAAGCGTAAAAAAAATTTATAGTTTAAATAAAACAGATTGGAATGAATATAAAGATGGATTAAAAATAGAAGTAGGTCAAACAATATATGCAAAAGGAATAGATGAAAATGATAAAGAAACTGAAATAAGAGAATTTTCATATGTATTACCAAAAGATGCATTACCTTTTACAGCATTTGATGGTAATGATGATACGTACGCATCTAATGGTAAATACTATATTGACGTTGATAATAAATCTATAGGAAAAAAATTAAAGTTAAAATGGTATAATTATGATGCAAGATATGAGACTATTTATTTTGAATTTTTAGATGAAAATAAAACAACTATTGAAAAATATTCAAATACAACATCGCGTACAATAATAGATGAAGAATTTACTATACCAAATAATACAAAATACATATTGTTTTATGGAGGTAGTGGATATACACAGTTTCGTGAAGTTTCAATAACAAACTAAAAGGAATGAAGTAATCATTCCTTTTTAAATTTATCTTTAAATAAATTAATAAATTGTTTAATTAAGTTTTTATTTGTTATATAACTATAGATAATAGATATTACTAATATTAATATATTTATATAAATATTTTTAAAATAATATAAACTTGTAACTAATACTAGTATAAATATAGATAAATAATAATTATCAATTTTATTTAATTTTAAATAATCTTTTGTTTTATATTTACGATAATAATTTACAATATAATTAGATAGTAATGTTGATATAATTGCAGCATATATACCTATAAATTTTATTAGAGCTAAATTAATAACAATGTTTATTATAGCACCTATAACGGTAGATTTACCAATTATTTTAGTTTCTTTAAAAGCTACAAATAAACTTCCATAGAATCCTGACATATTACCATAATATAAAGCAATTACAAGTATTGGAATATAATTATATGCATCACTATAAGCATTATTTATAAAGAAATTAAAAATAAATGGGATAATAGAAATTAAAAGAAGAGATATAGTTATAAAAGAATTATGTACCATCTTTTGAATATTGCTGTAATAATCTTCATAATCGTTTTTCTTTATAGCTTTACTTGCATTTTCTTTAAATGCAGTAAAGAAAAATCCAGAAAAAGTATTCATAATATTAGGAAATTTATTAGCCATTGCATATACACCATTAGCAGAGCTTCCTAAAAAGAAAGTAACAATAATTCTATCAGAAATATTTATAATAGACCATCCTATACTATTAGGTACTAAAGGATAAGAATATTTAACCATTTTAATTAATTCTTTTTTATCTAAATATCTAATTCTAATATAAGAATAAATTTTAAGTTTAAAGAATATAAATATACTTGTTATAACATTAGCTATAATAGTTGCATAAAGTAACCCATTAACACCAAATCTAAATACAGCGATAAATAAAATATTTAAAATAATAGTTAGAATACTTAATATAAAATTAGATAAAGAATATAGTTTTAATTTTCCCATACCCCTTGTAATAGAATTAGTAAGTGTAATAAAAATACAAGAACTAATATATAAAACAAAGACAATAGTATATTTATATTTAAATAAACTTAAAATAATAAATAGAAGTATGCACCAAATAATCATACTAAGTATTGAATAAAGACAAGCATTACTCATAACTTTTTGTTTACCTTTTTTTGTATCTTCATCAATTAAAAATCTAAACATAGATTCTTCCATAAGAAGTGTTATAAAAGGAACAATAAATACACATGCTGTTACTAAAAAATCATAAATACCATACTCACTAGTAGTTAAAATAGAAGTATAAAGTGGTAATAATAAATATGAAATAACCTGTGTACTAAATTTTCCTAATGCAATAATAATTGTGTTTTTCATTAACTCTCTTTTCATTTAATCACCATATAAAAATTATAACATAAATAGTTATAAATCAAAATATAATTTACAAGCTTTTTTATAAATGATATAATTAAATAGTTAGGAGAATAATATGGAACTAGTTGAATTAAATGAAAAAGAATATAAAGAATTTATAGAAAAAAATAATGCTCATTTTTTACAATCATATGAGTGGGGACAAATATCTAAAAAAAGAGGATTAATTCCATTTTATTTAGGCTTAAAAGATAAAGAAATAAAAGCAACAGCTCTTTTACTTAAAAAAAATATGCCTTTAGGATATTCATATTTTTATATACCTAGAGGTTATACAATAGATTATAATAATTTAGAACTTTTAAAAATATTTACTTTAAAAATAAAAGAATTTTCTAAAAAACATAAAGCCATATTTTTTAGGATAGATCCTGATATAAAATTACACACGATAGATAGTAATGCTTTAAAAATTGAAGGGGAAAATAATTATAAATTAGTAGATTACTTAAAAAAAATAGGATATAAACATCGTAAATTAACAAAATATTTTGAGACTATGCAACCAAGATATACCTTTAGAATCGATTTAAAAGATGATTTAGATACAATAGAATCAAGATATACAACAACTACAATTCAAAGAATAAAGAAAGCTATAAAATATGGTGTACATGTAGAAATAGGAACAAAAGAAGATATAAAAGAATTTGTAAGATTAATGAAAATGACTGAAAAAAGACAAGGATTCTATTCTCATAATTTAAGTTTTTATGAAGATTTTTATGAATTATTTAATAAAAACAACATGGTTACTTTATATTTAGGTAAAATAAATATATGTTTAGCTATAGAAAAATTAAATAAAGAATTAGATGAACTAAAAGAAGAATATAATGATTTAAAAGAATTGACAAATAAAAAAGCAAATAATAGAAAAAAAGAAATAGAAAAAAATATAAAAAGTATAGAAGAACAATTAGATTTTTATAAAGATAAACCTAAAGAAGATATAGCAGTATCATCATATATAACAGTTCATTATGGAAATAAATCATGGGCATTATATGCTGCTAATGATATGGATTATAAAAGAATGTTTGCTAATTATTTAGTATATCAAAGACAAATAAAAGATGCTAAAGAAAAGAAAAAAGAAATATTTGATGTATTTGGTACAATAGGTGATCCAAATAGTAATAGTCATTTAATAGGATTACATGATTTTAAAAAGAAATGGGGAGGAGAATATATAGAATTTATAGGTGAATTTGATTATATTTTAAAACCATTTATAAATTTTATATATAATAAAGTAATACCAATAAGACATAAAATAATTAATAAAAAATTAAGAAAAAAAGGAGAATAAAAAAGTACATTTGTAACAAAATCAAATGTATTTTTAAATCTAGGATTATTGACAATAATAGTTCATAAATGCTAAAATTATGAAGTATAAGGAGATAAAAAATATGTGTGGAATAGTTGGATTTATAGATAAAACAAAAACAGAAGATAAAAAGAAAATCTTAAATAAAATGATGAATAAAATAGAACATAGAGGACCAAATAGTAAAGGTGAATATATTGACAATGATGTTGCATTAGGATTTCGAAGATTAAGTATAATTGACCTAGAAGGTGGATCACAACCAATATATAATGAAAAAAAAGATATGTTAATTACCTTTAATGGAGAAATATATAATTTTAAAGAACTAAGAAAAGAATTAGAAGAAAAAAAACATATATTTAAGACAAATACAGATACTGAAGTAATATTACATGGATATGAAGAATATGGTAGTGAAATAGTAAAAAAATTAAGAGGAATGTTTTCTTTTGTAATATATAATTTAAAAACAAAAGAATTATTTGGAGCAAGAGATCATTTTGGAATAAAACCATTTTATTATTATAAACAAGATGAATTATTTATATATGGTTCAGAAATAAAAAGCTTTTTAGTACATCCTAATTTCAAAAAAGAATTAAATGAAGAAGCTTTAAAACCATATTTAACATTCCAATTTTCAGCACTAGAAGAAACTTTCTTTAAAAATGTTTTTAAACTTAAAGAAGGACATATGTTTACATATAAAGATGGAAAACTTAATATAGAAAAATACTACGATGTAAAATATGAAGTAGAAAATAAATCTGAAGAAGAATTTATAAAAGAAATAAATGACAAAATAGAAAAATCTGTAGAATGTCATAAAGTAAGTGATGTAAAACTAGGTGCGTTTTTATCAGGAGGAGTTGATTCATCATATATAGTTTCAACTTTAATGCCAAATAAAACATTTACAGTAGGTTTTGCAAGAGATCATTTTAATGAGATTGATCAAGCTTCAAGTTTATCAGATATATTAAAAATAGAAAATATAAATAAAGTAATAACTCCAGATGAATTTTTTGATAATCTAGAAAATATTATGTATTATTCAGATGAACCACATGCGAATCTTTCGGCTGTGCCACTTTATTTTTTATCAAAAATGACTAGTGATTATGTAACAGTTGTATTATCTGGAGAAGGTGCAGATGAACTATTTGGTGGATATGAAAGTTATGCTATAACTAAAAGAGATTTAAAATATCGTAAAATTCCAAAATTTATTAGACATGCACTTGGAAAATTTGCTTTTAATAAGCCTTGGTTTCATGGAAGAAAATTTTTAGTTAGAAATGGTCTTGATGTAGAAGAATATTATACTGGTTCATCATTTATATTCAATGAATTTGAAAAAAAAGCTGTTTTAAAACCAAAATACTTAAAAGGAAAAGATTTTAAAGAAATTACAAAACCTTATTTTGATCAAGTAAAAGATAAAGATGAAATAACAAAAATGCAATACTTAGATATGCATCTTTGGATGGTTGAAGATATATTACTTAAAGCAGATAAAATGACAATGGCTAACTCTATTGAACTTCGTGTTCCAATATTAGATAGAGTTGTAATGGATACAGCTCGTAAAATACCAACAAATTTAAAAATAGCAAATAATACAACAAAATATGTATTTAGAGAAGCTGCATTTAAAAAATTACCAGAAGAATGGGCAAAAAGACCAAAATGGGGATTTCCAGTACCATTTCACTATTGGATAAAAGAAGATAAATATTATAATAAAGTAAAAGAAATGTTTAGTGAAGATTTTGTAAATGAATTTTTCAATCAAAAAAATATTTTAAAAATGTTGGAAGATCATAAAAATGATAAAGCACCAAATGGAAGAAAAATATATGTAATATATACATTTCTTATTTGGTATAAAAAATATTTTATTGAAGAAAATTAATAATAAGTGTTAACACTTATTTTTTTCTTTTAAAGTTATTGAAAAAATATATAATTAATGTTAAAATAAAATTGTATTCATAAAGTAGGTGATAATATGGACAAAACAATAATATATGATGCTTCAGAATTTAATGATGCAGTCGCACTATCAATTCTAAAAGATGTTGCTAATATTTTAAAAGAAAGAGGATATAATCCAATTAATCAAATAATTGGTTATTTAATGAGTGGAGATCCTGGTTATATTACTTCATACATGGATGCTAGAGCTAAAATAACAAGTATTAGTCCTTCTAAAATATTAGAAGTAATTGTAAAAGAAGCAATTAAATGAAATATTTAGGATTAGATTTAGGTACTAGAACTTTAGGTATTTCTATAAGTGATTCAACTAGAACAATCGCATCTGTTTATACAACACTTAGATTTATAGAAAAAGATTATGATTCACTTTTAGAACCATTAAAAGAAATAGTAAATAAAGAAAATATTTGTAAAATTGTTTTAGGATTACCCAAAAATATGAATAATTCTTTAGGCTTTAGAGCAGAAGAAACAATAGAATTTAAAAATAAATTAGAAAAATATTTAAATATGGAAGTAGTACTGCAAGATGAAAGACTTTCAACTGTAGAAGCAACTCATTACATGATAGAAGCAGATATATCAAGAAAGAAAAGAAAGAAAAAAATAGATGGTTTAGCTGCTAATATAATACTACAAACATATTTAGATAAAGAGAAAGGAAAATAAAAATGGAAGAAAGAATGACATTTAAAGTATTTGATGATAATGGAAAAGAAATAGAGTGTGAGGTATTATTTACATTTGAATCAGATGAAACAGGAAAAAATTATATGGTTTATACTGATAATACAAAAGATGAAGAAGGAAATATCAAAGTATATGCTGCTATATATGAGCCAGATAAAGATGAGACTAAATTAGAACCAATTACATCTGACCATGAATGGTCTATTATTGAAAAAATATTAGAAGAATTACAAGAAGAAGCTAAAAAATCAGTAGAAGAAGGAGAAGACGAGTAATAACTCGTTTTTGCTGTATGAAAAAAAGAAAAGTAAAAATTATTCCATGTTTAATAACAATTTTAATATTATTAGTTTTAATAATAAGCATAGGAATATATTTTATTTATAAATATTCTACAAGTAGTGTTAGTAAAAAAAGTGTAGAAGTAACTTTTACTGTTAATAAAAATGAAAGTTTTATAACGATAGCTGATGATTTAAAAAAAGCAGGATTAATAAAATCTGAATTAATTTACAAGGTTTATATTAAATTAAATCAACCAAAAAAACTAGAAAAAGGTATATATATACTTAATAAAAACATGAGCTTAGAGAGAATAATAAAAACACTTGATAATGGTTCTAATTACAATGATAATGTAAGAATTACTTTTAAAGAAGGCATTAATATGCGAAAGGTAATAAAACTAATAACTGAGAATACTAATATAACAGAAAATGAAATATTAGATAAACTAAAAGATAATAATTATTTAGATACATTAATTATTAAATATTGGTTTATAACAGCAGATATAAAAAATAAAAAGATTTATTATTCATTAGAAGGATATTTATATCCAGATACATATGAATTTAATAAGAATACTACTATTGAAAAAATATTTGAAACAATGTTAGATAATACAGATAATAAATTAAAAAAATATGAAACAAATTTAACAAATAATAAATATACTATTCATGAACTTTTAACACTAGCATCTATAGTTGAACTTGAATCAGTAGGTAATGATAGAAATGGAGTTGCAGGAGTATTTTATAATAGATTAAATAACAATTGGACTTTGGGAAGTGATGTTACTACATATTATGGTATTAAAGTAGATATGAACGAAAGAGATTTATATAAAGATGAGATAAATGCCTATAATGCATATAATACTAGAAATAGTAAAATGGCAGGAAAACTTCCAATAGGTCCTATATGTAATCCAAGTATAAAATCTATTGAAGCTGTACTTAATCCTACACAAAGTAATTATTATTATTTTGTAGCTGATAAAAACAAAAAAACATATTATAGTAAAACTTATAATGAACATTTAAATACAATACAAAAATTAAAAAGTCAAAATTTATGGTACGAATACTAGAATTAGAAGAATATGCAAAAAAAAATAATATTCCTATCATGGAACATGACGGAATAGAGTTCTTACTAAGTTTTATAAAAGATAATAATGTAAAAAGAGTTTTAGAAATAGGATCAGCAATAGGATATTCAGCTATTCGAATGTGTTTAGTAAATGATGATATAACAGTAACAACAATTGAAAGAGATGAAATAAGATATAAAGAAGCAATTAAAAATATAAAAAAATTTAATTTAGAAAGTAGAATTAATATTATATTTAGTGATGCATTTGATGTTTTATTAGATGATAAATATGATTTAATATTTATAGATGCAGCCAAAAGTCAATACATAAAATTTTTTGAAAAATTTAAATTAAATTTAAATAAAAATGGGGTTATTATATCAGATAATTTAAATTTTCATGGTTTAACTCATACAAAAGACGAAATTAAAAGTCGTAATGTAAGAGGAATAGTTAGAAAACTAAATAACTATATTGATTTTCTAAAAGATAATAAAGAATTTGATACGGCTTTTTATGATATAGGTGATGGCATATCGATAAGTAAAAGGAAAAATTAATTTTTTCTTTTTTTTGACAAAATTTTTCATAAAAGGTATTGTCAAATCATAAAAAATAATGTATACTTTAATAGTCGATTGTTATGGGCCTATAGCTCAGCTGGTTAGAGCGCACGCCTGATAAGCGTGAGGTCGATGGTTCAAGTCCATTTAGGCCCACCATTGACAATTCTGTTCGTTAGTTCGAACTTTAATATAAGAAAAGAATTAAAAATCTAATTCTTTTTTTTGTTAAATAAAACATATTATTTAATATGAGTGATAAGTTAGATAAATTAGAAGATATAAAAATAGAAAATTTCATATGGGCTATATATATAGGAATTATAATACTTAGTTGGTATGCAAATAGTAAAGAAAAAAAGTTTATTATTTACAATGATGAAAAAGCAAAAAAAGAATATCAAAATTTATTAATTTTTATTTTTTCAATATTATTAATCATATATTTTTATTTTGCTAAAGATAGTTATGATGATTTAAAAAAGGTAAATATATATGATTCAAATAAAAAGAAAAAACTATTATATGCATCATTTATAGGATCATTATTGATACTAATTAGTGGAATAATCTTTTTAACAATAGCAATATTAGATGATGAAATTAATATAGAAATAGCATTTAATTAAATATTTTTGAAAAATTTAAATATTATTATATAGGTGATAATATGAAATTTGTAAAAATGCAATCATTAGGAAATGATTATATTATAATAAATAATATAGAAAATAATTTGGAAAAATTAAAAGAAAATAAAAGAAAATTAATAACTTTAAGTGATAGAAATATAGGAATAGGTGCAAATGGGATAATCTTTTTAGAAAAATCAAAAATAGCTGATTATAAAATTATTATATATAATAGTGATTCTACAATAGCAAAAACAAGTGGAAATGGATTATTATGTATAGCCAAATATCTTTCTTTAAATGGATTTATAAATAATAAAGTATCAATTGAAACAACAAATAGTATTAATTATATAGAAATAGATAAAGAAAAAAACTATATAAAAAATATAAAAGTTAATATGAACAAAGCAAGTTTAAACCCTAAATTAATACCTGTTTTAACTGAAAAGAATTTATTTATAGATGAAAATATAAATATACTAAATAAAGATTATAAAATATCATGTATATCAGTAGGTAATCCATATGCTATTATTTTTGAAACAAAAATTGATGCAATAAATCTAAATCAAATAAGTAAATCAATACAATATAATTATCATTTTCCTGAAAAAGTAAATGTTGTTTTTGCAGAAGTAATAAATAATAAAACAATAAAAATTAGAACATATGAAAAAGGTAATGCTGAAACAAAATCATGTGGTAGTGCAGCATGTGCTGTAGTAGCACTTTATTCATTAATAAATAATTTAAAGAAAAATAAAGAAATAATAGTAGAACAAAAAGGTGGAAAATTATCATTAAGTATTAATGAAAAAGAAGATATATTATTAAAAGGTAATTCTGAATATGTATATAAAGGTAAAATTTTAGTAAAATAAAAGAAAAATATTGAAAAAAATATAATATATGGTATAATTAATTTGTTGTTAATTTGTCTCCTTAGCTCAGTTGGCTAGAGCACGTGACTCTTAATCTCGGGGTCCAGGGTTCGAATCCCTGAGGGGACACCATATGTTAATTAGCTGTTGAATATCAACAGTTTTAATTTAGAATTATATACTATTTATATTGACAAAACATACATAAATAGTGTATATTATTTTTGTACTTATTTCTTGGATTTAAGAGTCTCCGACTTTTATCTAGGATATAAGCGAAATAAAAGAGAGGAGAAATAAAATGGCATTAACACAAGCTAAAAAAGCAGAAATAATAAAAAAATATGCTAGAACAGAAGGAGATACAGGTTCACCAGAAGTTCAAATAGCTATTCTTACTGAAGAAATCAACGAATTAACAGAACACTTAAAAGAACATAAACATGATTTTCATTCAAGAAGAGGATTATTACAAAAAGTAGGTCAAAGACGTAGTATGCAAAAATATTTATTTAAAAAAGATGTAACTCGTTATAGAGAATTAATTGCTAAACTAGGTCTTAGAAAATAATAATAAAGTAGACACTTATTTTAAGTGTCTTTATTTATATAGGAGGAAATATGAAAAAAGTATATGAATTAGATTTTAGAGGAAGAAAAATAACAGTAGAAATAGGAGAATTAGCAAAACAAGCACATGGAGCAGCTTTGATAAGATATGGAGATACTGTAATTTTATCAACAGCTGTTGTATCAAAAAATGCTAATATATTATCTGATTTTTTTCCATTAATGGTTTTATATCAAGAAAAATTATATTCAGTTGGTAAAATACCAGGTGGATTTATAAAAAGAGAAGGTAGACCTACAGATGCTGCAACACTTGCTGCACGTATGATAGATAGACCAATGCGTCCAATGTTTCCAGAAGATTTTAGAAATGAAGTACAAGTTGTAAATACAGTTCTTTCAGTTGATAATGATAATTCACCAGAACTTACAGCAATGTTTGGTTCTTCTTTAGCAACATCTATATCAAAAATACCATTTGATGGTCCAATAGCAGGAGTAAAAGTCGGTAGAGTAAATGGAGAATTCGTTATAAATCCAACTCAAGAACAATTAGAATTATCTGATATAGATCTTATAGTAGCAGGTACTAAATATGCTATTAATATGGTTGAAGCAGGAAGTAAAGAAGTTAAAGAAGAAGATATGTTAGAAGCTTTAATGTTTGGTCATGAAGCTGTAAAAGAATTATGTATATTTCAAGAAAAAATTATTTCTGAAGTAGGACAAGAAAAAATGGAATATGAAAAACTTGAAATAGAAGAATCTTTAAGACAAGAAATAGAAGACCTTGCAAAAGATAAATTAGATCAAGCCATGAGAATTAAAGGAAAATTAGAAAAATATAATGCTATAGATAAAGTAAAAGAAGATATAGTAACTAAATATGAAGAAGAAAATAAAGAATTAGATAAAGAAGAATTAGATATATTATTAACTAAAGTTAAATTAATTTTAGAATCAGTTGAATACGATATATTTAGAGCAATTACTGTAAATGAAAAAACAAGAGCTGATGGAAGAAGTATGACGGAAATTAGACCTCTTTCAACAGCAATAGATTTACTTCCAAGAACACATGGTAGTGCTTTATTTACTAGAGGAGAAACACAAGCTTTAGCTGTTACTACACTTGGTGCATTAAATGAATATCAAGTTTTAGATGGTGTAAGCTTAGAAGCTGAAAAACATTTTATGCTACATTATAATTTTCCTCAATTTTCTGTTGGAGAAACTGGAAGATATGGAGCACCTGGAAGACGTGAAATAGGTCATGGAGCTTTAGGAGAAAGATGTTTAAAACAAGTAATGCCTTCTGAAGAAGAATTCCCTTACACTGTTCGTGTTGTATCAGAAATATTAGAATCAAATGGGTCATCATCACAAGCAACTATATGTGCTGGATGTATGAGTTTAATGGCAGCAGGTGTTCCAATAAAAGCTCCAGTTGCTGGTATAGCTATGGGACTTATTACTTCCAAAGATGGAAATGATTATACAATATTAACAGATATTCAAGGAATGGAAGATCATTTAGGAGATATGGATTTTAAAGTAGGTGGAACAAGAAAAGGAATTTGTTCACTTCAAATGGATATTAAAATAAAAGGTATTACTAAAGAAATATTAAAAGAAGCATTAGACCAAGCAAAACAAGCTCGTATGGAAATACTTGATGTAATGGAATCACAAATAGCTGAACCAAGAAAAGAAGTAAGTAAATATGCACCAAAAACAGAAATTTTCAAAATTAATCCAGATAAAATAAAAGATGTTATTGGTAGAGGTGGAGATACTATTACTAAAATTATCTTAGATTGTAGTCATGTAAATTCTGTAAATGATCAAAATGCTGTTAAAGTAGATCTTGCAGATGATGGAACAGTTACAATTTATCATATGGATAAAGATATAATTGAAGCTACTGCTAATATGATAAAAGATGTAGTAAGAGAAGTAGAAGATGGAAAAATATATAAAGCTAAAGTAGTAAAAGTAGAAGATTTTGGATGTTTTGTAGAACTATGGCCTGGTTGTGAAGGATTAGTACATGTTTCACAACTAGCAGATGAAAGAGTTGAAAAACCAAGTGATGTAGTTAAAGTAGGAGATGAAATTCTTGTTAAATCACAAGGTTATGATAAAAAAGGAAGACTTAATTTATCTAGAAAAGAAGCAATAAAATAAATGTATAATAAAACAATATAATTAAAAATTATAAATAAAATTGACTTTTTATAATAAAATTGATACAATTGTTTTGTTATTGAAATGCAAAGAAATAGAGAGTAATATTAATAACTATCTAAAAGCGAGTTAGGATGGTGAAAGCTAACAGACAAGATTAATATGAAAAACACTATGGAGCAAATATTCTGAAAATAGTAGGAATATTCGGTTAATACCGTTATTTAATTAAGAAAAATAAAGGATGGTACCGTGCTTATGCACTCCTTAGGTACTATCCTTTTTTATTTTGAAAGGGTGATTATATGAGATTTACGCGTGAAATGGTAGACGATTATGCAGAAAAATTGTTAATCGGATTAACAGAAGAAGAAAATAAAATGGTATTAGATGAATTTGAAATAATAGATAAAAATATTGATTTAATAAATGAAATACCAAATATAAGTGAAGTAGAACCTATGACACATTGTTTAGATGATTTTTGCTTTGAACTAAGAGAAGATGAAGTTGAAGAATCAATTGAAATAGAAGATTTACTATCTAACTGTGATGTATGTACAGATAGATGCGTAGAAGTACCAAAGGTGGTGGGATAATATGTATATGGAAAAAACAATTAAAGAATTACATGAAGATTTAGTAAGTGGTAAAGTAACTAGTGAAGAATTAATAAAAGAAGCATTAGAAAAATCACATAAGTTACAAGAAAAATGTAATGCATTTGTTACAATACTTGATGATGCAAAACCTCTTGAAGTGACAGATAACTTATTATCAGGAATACCATATGGTGTTAAAGATAATTATTCAACAAAAGGAATATTATCTACAGGTTCTTCAAATACTTTAAAAGACTATGTACCATTTTTTGATGCTACTGCAATAACTAATCTTAAAAAAGCTAATGCTGTAGCTGTTAATAAAACTGTAATGGATGAATTTGGTATGGGTGGAACTGGAACTACAGGACATACAGGAATCGTTAGAAATCCATGGGATAAAACACGTATGTGTGCTGGATCTAGTGCAGGATCAGCTTGTGCTGTTGCTGCAGGAGTTTATCCTTATGCAACAGGTTCAGATACTGGAGATTCTATTAGAAAACCAGCTGCATATTGTGGAATTGTCGGTTATAAACCAACATATGGAATGATTTCAAGATATGGTTTATTTGCGTTCGCATCAAGCTTAGACCACTGTGGAGTATTATCAAGAACAGTAGAAGATGCTGCAATAGTAGTTGATAATATGAAAGGTATAGATAAATATGATATGACTACTTGGGATTCAAGTAATATTAATTTATATAAAGATTTAAATAGTGATGTTAAAGGTAAAAAATTATGTTATATAAAAGAAATATGTGATATAGAAAATTATCCAAATGCTAGCGATGAACTTAAAGAACACTTAAGAAACTTTAAAGAAAAATTAGAATTATGTAAAGAACTAGGTATGGAAGTAGAAGCTGTATCAGTAGATAAAACACTTCTTAATGCTTTACCAAGCGTATATGTAGTTATATCTTGTGCTGAAGCAACAAGTAATATGTCAAATTTAACAGGATTTATTTTTGGTCCAAGAGGAGAAGGAAATAGTTATATTGACCAAATGAAAGATCATAGAACAAAAGGATTTTCTCCACTTATTAAAAGAAGATTTGTAATAGGTTCATATGTATTACAAGCTCAAAATAAAGATAGATATTTCTATAATGCACAACGTGTTAGAAGATTATTAGTTGATGAATGGAAAAAATTATATGAAACATATGATGCTGTAATTATGCCAGTTGGTAGTGGACCTGCAAAACATTTAGATGGATCAAAAGATATATTAGATGAAAATACTGCAGCTTTAGAAGAACACTTACAAATTGGTAACTTTGGAGGATTCCCTTCTATTACAATTCCAGATGGATTTATAGATAATCTTCCAGTTGCTTTAAATATTACTGGTAATTGTTATAATGATCAAACAGTACTTAATATTGCTTATGCATTAGAAAGTAAAATGAATTATAAAAATCAAATAGCTAAGGAGGTTAAATAATATGGATAACTATTTAGTAATGATAGGACTTGAAATGCACTGTGAAATAAGTGAAACAAAATCAAAAGTTTTTTCAAGTGCTAGAAATGATTATTCAGACCTTCCTAATTCAAATATTAGACCTGTTGATATGGCATTTCCTGGGACACTTCCAGTTGTAAACAAAGAGGCTGTTAGAAAATCTTTAATGGCATCAATGATATTAAATTGTAAACAACCAGAATATATGTATTTTGAAAGAAAAAATTATTATTATCCTGATCTTCCAAAAGGTTTTCAAATTACCCAAGAAACCAAACCAGCTCCAGTTGGAATATATGGTAAATTAGAATATGAATGTAATGGAGAAGTAAAAACAGCTCTTATAAATAACCTGCATTTAGAAGAAGATGCAGCAGCATCAGAACATTTAGGTTCATCTACTGTTATTAATTATAATAGAGCTGGAGTACCACTTTTAGAACTTGTTACAGAACCATGTTTCAATTCAGCAGATGAAGCCGTATCATTTTTAGAAACAATGAGAAGTATTTATCAATATGCTGGAATATCAGAAGCAGATAGTAAAAAAGGACAAATAAGATGTGATGTTAATATTTCAATTATGGATAAAAACTTAGATCAAAATGATTCTAAAAATTGGGGAACTAAAGTAGAAATAAAAAATGTTAATTCATTTGGTGGAGTAAGAGATGCTATTAACTACGAAATAGAAAGACAAATAGATGCTAAAGAAGATGGAAACTATGATGAATTAGTTCTTCAAGAAACAAGAAGATGGGATGAAGAAACAGGTACTACAATTCGTATGAGAAGCAAAGTAGATGCTATTGACTATAAATACTTTGTTGAACCAAATATACCTAAATATAAAATAACTAAAGAATGGTTAGAAGAAATAAGAAAAAGTATTCCAGAACTTGCAAATGAAAGAAAAGAAAAATATATTAATGAATATGGAATTAGTAATTATGATGCAACAATACTTGTAAAAGAAAAAGCTGTAGCTGATTACTATGAAGAAACAATAAAATTAGGAGCAAATCCAAAATCATCTTCTAACTGGATTACAAGTGTAATACTAGGACATTTAAATAAATTTGATTTAAGTATAAATGATATATTTTTAACTCCTAATATGTTAGTAGATTTAATTAAATTAATAGATGACTCTACCATTTCTTCAAAACAAGCAAAAGAAGTATTATATGAAGCTTTAACAGAAGAAAAAGAACCAACTAAAATCGTAGAAGAAAAAGGTATGAAACAAATAGGAGATATAGATACTATTAATAAAATAATTTTAGAAGTGTTAGATGAACAACCAGCTTCTATAGAGCAATACAAAAATGGAAGAACAAATATAGTCGACTTTTTAGTAGGTCAAGTTATGAAAAAAACAAAAGGACAAGCAAATCCTGCTATGACTAGAAGTATGATTATAGAAGAAATAGAAAAGAGGTAATTATGACAAATAAATATCGTACAGTATATTGTGGACAAATAGATGAATCTATGGACTCTAAAAAAGTAAAAATTGCAGGATGGATTGAAAATATAAGAGATCATGGTGGAGTTATATTTGTAGACGTTAGAGATGAATATGGTACCGTACAAGTAGTAAGTAATGATGATTCTATATTTGATAATTTAACAAAAGAATCTTCAATTACTATAACTGGTACAGTTAGAATTAGAAACGAAGAAGATTATAATGAAAGAATTAAAACTGGTAAGATTGAAATATTAGTAGATAGCTTAGAAGTATTAGGTAAAGCTAAAAATAATCTTCCATTTGAAATAATGACATCTAAAGAAGTAAATGAAGAAGTTAGACTTAAATATAGATATCTAGATTTAAGAAATGAAAAAGTACATAATATGACTAAATTTAGAGCTGAACTTTTAAAATATTTAAGAAATAAAATGGATAGTTTAAACTTTACAGAAGTTCAAACTCCAATTATGACAGCATCTAGTCCAGAAGGAGCAAGAGATTTTATAATACCATCTCGTAAATTTAAAGGTAAATTCTATGCACTTCCACAAGCACCTCAACAATTTAAACAATTATTAATGTGTTCAGGATTTGATAAGTATTATCAAATCGCACCTTGTTTTAGAGATGAAGATACAAGAGCAGATAGAGCCTTAGAATTTTATCAATTAGACTTTGAAATGAGTTTTGTTGACCAAGAAGATGTATATAATGTTGGTGAAGAAATATTCTATGATACATTTACTAAATTTAGTGAAAAAGAAGTAAGTCCTAGACCATTTAGAAGAATTTCATATAATGAAGCTATGGAATTATATGGAACAGATAAACCAGATTTAAGAAATCCACTTACTATAATCGATTTAAGTGAAATATTTGTTGAATCAGAATTTAAACCATTTAAAGGTGTAACAGTAAAAGGAATTAAAGTAGACGATATAGCAAATAAATCAAATAGTTGGTTTAATGAAGTAGTAGATTATGCTAAAACAATTGGAATGCCTGGCATTGGTTATTTATCAATATTAGAAGATATGTCATTTAAAGGACCTATTGATAAATTTTTAACAGAAGAAGATAAAAAAGCTTTAATAGAAAAAGCAGGTTTAAAAGCAAATTCAGTTATCTTCTTTATAGCTGATAGAAATAAAAAATTAGCTATTAAAAATGCAGGACTTATTAGAACTTATTTAGGAAATAAATTAGAATTAATTGATAAAAATAAATTTGAATTCTGTATTGTTAATGATTTTCCAATGTTTGAATATAATGAAGAAGAAAATAGATATGATTTTGGACATAATCCATTTAGTATGCCACAAGGTGGTATTGAAGCATTAAATAAAGATAACTTAGAAGATATTAAAGCATATCAATTTGATTTTGTATGTAATGGATATGAAATGGCCAGTGGAGCTGTTCGTAATCATGATGTTGAATGTTTAGAAAAAGCATTTAGCTTAGTTGGATATGATAGTGATGTAGTTAAAGAAAGATTTGGTGCACTTTATAATGCCTTCCAATTTGGAGCACCACCACATGCAGGTATGGCTCCTGGAATTGAAAGAATGCTAATGCTACTTAAAGATGAAACAAATTTAAGAGAAGTAATAACATTCCCAGCTTTAGCTAGTGGCGAAGATAAAATGATGGGATCTCCTAGCGTAGTTGATGAAAAACAATTAAGAGAAGTACATATAAAAATAAGAAATTAAAAAAATTTTAAAAAAAGTATTGTCAAATATAAAAATATATTATATAATTAAAAAGTCTTAAGTATTTAAGACTTTGTGGATGCCTAATTAGCTCAGTTGGTAGAGCATTCGGCTGTTAACCGACAGGTCGTAGGTTCGAGTCCTACATTAGGCGCCATATTTTTTTGGCCAGTTGGTGAAGTGGCTTAACACACTGCCCTTTCACGGCAGCATTCACGAGTTCGAATCTCGTACTGGTCACCAATATAAATATACCCTCGAGTTTTTCTCGATTAAAGCAAAAGTCTCTCTTTTGTTTTTTTGTTAATTATGATAAAATAAATTAGGTGATTATATGGAAAATTATGATATAAGTAAAATAGATGTAGAAGAAGAAATTAGAATTGTCTTCATGGGAACACCAGAATTTAGTGTACCAATATTAGAAGCATTAACTAAAGAATATAATGTGAGAGGAATAGTTACTCAACCAGATAAACCAGTCGGAAGAAATAAAGAATTAATACCATCTCCAATAAAAAAATTTGCTAATGATAATCTTATATTAGTATTACAACCAGAAAATATAAAAGAAGAATGGCAAGATGTAGTATCGTTGCATCCAAATTTAATAATAACATGTGCATATGGACAAATAATTCCAAGAGAATTATTAGTATATCCTAAATATGGATGTATTAATGTACATGCTTCATTACTTCCAAAATTAAGAGGGGGAGCACCAATACATCATGCTATAATTGATGGATATAAAACAACAGGAGTAACCATTATGCACATGAATCCAAGAATGGATGAAGGAGATATAATAGCAAAAAAGGAAATAGAAATATTAGATACAGATACAGCTGAGGTATTGCATGATAAATTGAGCCTTTTAGGAAGAGATTTACTATTAGAAGTACTTCCAAGTATAATAAATAAAACAGCACCAAGAATACCACAAAATAATGAAGAAGCAACATATGCTAAAAACATAAGTAAAGAAGATGAAAAAATAGATTTTAATAAAACAACAAGACAAATATATAATCAAATAAGAGGACTTAATTCATGGCCAGGAGCATACGCTTTATTTGAAGGAAAAAGAATGAAAATTTGGGCGTCTAGAATATCAAATTATGCTGATCCATTTAAAATAAATGGTCAAATAATTAATATTTATCCAGATGGATTTGGTGTAAAAGTAAGTAATGGTGAAATAGTTATAACAGAAATTCAATTAGAAGGTAAAAAGAAAATGAAAACATCAGAATTCTTAAATGGTCTACAAGATAAAAATAGTATAATAGGAAAAATATTAGAATAAACTTGCTAAAAATAATAAATTATGATAAATTATAGTATGTTGGGAGGAAAATATGAAAATAGCATTAATAATCGTATCAATACTACTTATAGCAATTGTTTTATTGCAAGCAGGAAAAGTAGATGAATCAAATATAATATCAGGCGGTAGTAGTTCATTATTTAAAAATAGAAAAGAAAGAGGAGGAGAATTATTTATAACAAGATTAACAATTCTCCTTGGAATTATATTCTTTGTATTATGTTTTATACAAGGTTTTTAAAAAAAGCAGGGGGTAAAATATGCTTAATTTTGGTTATTTAGATCGAAATGGTTCTTATTTAGAAAAATCATTTATAGTTAACAATGCAACAAAATATCAAAAAGAACCAACAAATATTTTATTGTTAGAAAATAAAGAAACAATAAAAGAAGAAATTAAAAAACATTACAAAAATGAAAAAATAATAAATATTTATTTTTTTAAATCGAAAAGTACAGAATATGAACTTGTATTAACAGATGCATCATTATTATTATTTAATAATATAGTCGTCAGTGAAAAATATCTAGAATTAATAGATGAAAATAAAATAAAATTAATAGATTATTATATAGAATTAATGCAAGGAAAAAGAGAAATAAACGAAGTATATTATAATATATATAACATATTTAAATCAGATAATATTGAAATACAAAATAAATTATTAAAAAAAATCAAAAGATACTAAGAAGTATCTTTTTTTTGACAATATATTTAATAATAAAATCATATAATCATTAAAAGGTGATAATATGAAAAATAAAAAAATATTTCATTATATTGGAAATATAATAATAATATTTTTAATAATACAAGTATTAAATAATATATATATAAAAGTAAAACTAACGAATAATAATGAAGAATTTATTAAATTATTATTAAAAGATAAAAATTATTATGAGTTATATATAAAAGATTATAATAGTATATTAAATAAAACAATAAAAGTAATAATGAATTTAGATTTAAAGAATCCAATAAATATATTAGAAAATAATTTTAATTACAAAAAGGAACAAACAGTAACAGTTATGTATAGTACAACAGATGCTGATAATAAAATTGATAAAAATGAAAATAGTAAATATATAGAAGATCCTAAAAAAGAAGAAATAAAAGATCCGATAGTATATATATATAATACACATCAATTAGAAAGTTATAATAAAGAAATATATGAAGATTATAATATTACTCCAAATGTTATGATGGCATCATATATATTAAGAGAAAACTTAAATAATAAAAAAATAAATACCATAGTAGAAACTGGAAATATAAAAGATTTTTTAAATACAAATGGTTGGGATTATAGCTATAGTTATAAAGCAAGTAGATACTATGTAAAAGATGCACTAGAAAAATATCCAAATTTGAAATTAATAATAGATTTACATAGAGATTCTGTAGATAAAAAAACAACTTCAGTTACAATAAATAAGAAAAAGTATGCTAAAGTACTATTTGTAGTAGGATTAGAACACAAAAATTATAAACAAAACTTAGAAACAGCAACTAAACTAAACGATATAATAAACAAAAAATATCCAAATTTATCAAGAGGAATATTAAAAAAAGAAGGGAAATATGTAAATGGAATATATAATCAAGACTTAAATAAAAATATAGTATTAATAGAATTTGGAGGTGTAGAAAATAATATAGAAGAAGTAATGAATACTTCAATTGCAATATCAGAAGTAATAAAAGAATATGTGGAGGGACAATATGAAAGATGAAAAAATAAAGAAAATAATAAGCAAAATATTTTGGAAATTCTTTTTAATATTATTAATAGGATTTACAGCACTTTATATATCAGAAGCAACAGGATATTATGAGTTTGAACAACATAATAAAAAAGTTTTAACAGAAGAAAAAATAAAACAATTTGAAAAAGACGTAGAAGAAGGAAAAAATATAGATATAAGTGATTATATAGTAAAAGATGAAAATAATTATGAATCTAAATTATCAAAATTAGGAAATAAAATGTCAAATAAAATTGGAAAAACAGTATCAGGTGGTTTAGAAGCAACATTTAATTTTTTAAATAATATGTTAGAATAATAAAAATAGCTTGAAAAAGCTATTTCCTAAATTGAAATTTCAACCGCACCACAAAGGTGTGGTTTTTTGATACAATAAAAGAGCCCACCCAGCCAGGAGGACTCATATATGAATTATACACAATTAACAGAAAAAAAGAAAGTAGAAATAGATATTTTATT
>JAGBES010000008.1 GCA_017936845.1 Bacilli bacterium | reverse complement strand
TGATAATTCGAGTATTATTTATACAAAACTTAATAATCATAAATTTCTTTTTATGGGAGATGCTGGAATAGAAGTAGAAGAAGATTTAATAAAAAAATATAATCTTCAAGATATTGATGTTTTAAAAGTTGGACATCATGGTAGTAGGACAAGTAGTGGTAAAGAATTTATTAATGAGATTAATCCAAAATATTCTATTATAAGTGTAGGCAAAAACAATAGATATGGCCATCCAAACAAAGAAGTAATAAATATTTTAAATAATTCTAAAATATATAGAACAGATCAAGATGGTAGCGTTATGTTTAAGGTTAAGAATAATAAACTACAGATAGAAATATGTACACCATAGAAAGGAGAGTGATAAAATGAACGAAATAAAAGAATATACAGAAAAATTATTTGATGATATAAAACATATTGATGAAGATGGTAATGAATATTGGTTAGCGCGTGAGTTAATGCCGTTACTTGAATATAGTAAATGGGAAAATTTTAATAATGTAATTAAGAAAGCTGTAATAGCATATAAAAATAGCAATAACAATGATTCATATTGGCTTCCCGAAATCAGGAAGCCAATAATAACCGGTAAAGGTAAAGAAGAATTTATTATAGACTATAAACTATCTAGATATATATGTTATTTAATAGTTCAAAATGCTAACCCTAAAAAGAAAATTGTGTCTTTAGGTCAAACTTATTTTGCTATTCAAACTAGAAAACAAGAATTAAGTGAAAAACAATATAGTGAACTTACAGAGGATGAAAAAAGATTTTATCAAAGAAATTTGACTAGAAAAGGAAATTATTCTTTAAATATTGCAGCTAAAAATGCAGGAGTTAAAAATTTTGATAAGTTTCATAATTCAGGATATAAAGGTTTATATAATGGAGAAACCGCTAATGATATTGCTAGAAGAAAGAAACTTAGATATAGAGAAGATATTTTAGATAATATGGTGAGTGATGAATTAATAGCAAATTTATTTAGAATATCTCAAACTGAACAAAAATTAAGAAATGAAAATATTAGTTTAGAAAACGAAGCCAATGAAACCCATTATGAAGTTGGAAAAGAAATTAGAAATACAATTAAGAAACTTGGGGGAACAATGCCTGAAGATTTGCCAACACCCGAAAAGAGTTTGAAAGAATTAGAAAAAGAAAGTAAGAAACTAAAACAATAGACAAAATTTGTGTTATAATTATATTAATGTTTGGAGGTTATGTTATGGAATATAAAAAGATGAGAGAATATACACATGAAGAATTTGTAAATCTAATTTTAAGTTTAAATGAAGAGCAAGTGAAAGAACTTAGTGCTAGATATGGTGGTTATCCAGTTTTATTTAGAATGGCTTTAGATGATAGAATTAGTCATATACCATTTATTCAAACAGGTGCAGCTATTATTATAAGAAATGAAAATGGACAAATTTTATTACAAGAAAGAACTGATAGAAATAAATGGGGGCTTCCTGGTGGATGCCAAGATTTAGGTGAAGATTTAAGAGTTACTGCTGTAAGAGAAGCATATGAGGAAACAGGAATAAATCTTGATCCTAATGAAATTGAACTTATAGACACATTATCTGGTGAATCTAGAAAAAATAGTTATCCAAATGGCGATATTGTTTATAATAATACATCACTATATTTAGCTGATGTTTCAATTACTGATGAATCTGCATTAAAAGGTGATTCTGAAACAAAACGTTTAAGATTTTTTAATCTAGATGAAGTTCCAGAAAACTTAATGGATGAGGATTTAATAAAAACTTATTTAAATTATACAAAGAAAAAACATTTATAATTATTAACAAAGAATTATCAAAATGATAGTTCTTTTTCTTTGTTTAAATTCGTGTGCATAATCGATAGTCACCACATGGTGATTACGACCATATGGGAGAAGCAATTAATTTAGTAGAAAACTTTAAAGTAGAAAAAGTAATATTTAATTGTGGAGAGTTTAATGAATTAGAGAGTAATTTAATTAAAGTATTAGAAAAGAAAAATATTAAATATTATTCATGTATTAAAGAATTAAATGTTGATAAATATAAGTTACAATTTTTAAACACAAAAGAATATGATAATGAAAATGATAATTCGAATGTAATATATTTTAATTACAACAATTATAAATTTTTATTTATGGGAGATGCTGGAGTAGAAAGAGAGAAAGATATATTAAATAAATATAATTTGAAAGATATAGATGTATTAAAAGTGGGACATCATGGAAGTAAGACAAGCTCTGGTAAGAATTTTATAAATGAGATTAATCCTAAGTATTCGATTATTAGTGTTGGTAAGAATAATCGGTATGGTCATCCAAATAAAGAAGTATTAGATAATCTAGAAAAATCTAAAATATATAGAACAGAAGAGGATGGTAGTATTATGTTTAAGATTAAAAATAATTCGTTGAAAGTAGAGACATGTAATCCATAGAAAGGAGTAAATATGAATTATTATAATGAGATAAAAGAAAAATTAATAAAAAGTGAAATATATAGTAGAGCTAAAGATTATGCAAAAGATAGACATAAAGTTAATGTATATTTTGAGATTGGAAAACTTTTAAGTGAGGCTGGCAAAGAATATGGTAAAAATATAATTAAACAATATTCTAAAAATCTAATGTTAGAAGTTGGTAAAAAATATAATGAAAGAACACTTTACGGAATGAGAAAATTCTATGAAGTATTCAGCAATGAAAAATTGAACCCACTGGGTTCAAAATTGAGTTGGAGTCATTATAGAGAGTTAATAACGATTAAAAACATTGATGAAATCATATATTATATTTATATTTGTGAAAAGAATAACTTATCTAAAAGACAGTTGCAAAAAAGAATAAAAAATCATGAATATGATAGATTAAGCGATAAGACTAAAAATAAACTAATTACTAAAGAACAATTAAACGTCAATGATTTAGTACCAAATCCTATTATTGTAAAAACCAATTTATCGGAAGAAGAATTAACTGAATATGCATTAAAACAGTTAATATTAAATAATATTGATGATTTTTTAAATCAGTTAGGCATTGGTTTTACTTATGTTGGTAATGAATATAAAATTAAAGTAGGAAGCATATATAATTACATTGATTTGCTACTTTATAATATTAAATATAAATTTTATGTTGTTGTAGAGTTGAAAGTAACTGAATTAAAGAAAGAACATACAGGTCAAATACAAACTTATATGAATTACATTGATAAGAATATTAAAACTATAGAAGAAAATGACACAGTTGGAATAATAATTTGTAAACAAGATAATGAATATGTAATCAAATATTGTTCAGATGATAGAATAATAGCAAGAGAATATGAATTAGTATAAAATAGTTTAATAGTCTACACTAATAAAAAAATTTTTAATATATTATTATTGAAAATAAAAAATTTAGATACATATAAATTTAAAAAATGTATATACTTAAAGTAGAGCATTGTAAAAAATATGACACTAAATATTTAATTGCAAGTATAAATTATACTTGCCTATAGTGTTACGCTAATGCTTTTAGCGTTTTATATAGATAAAGAAACCTTTTAAGGTTTCTTTTTATTATAATCAAACAAAAAAATTTGAGATTAACCCAAATTTTTTTGTTCATAATCATTTTTAACATAATTATAGAAATTTGCATTTGTAACTGTCATATAAGGTGTTAACCATAAATATAAAATACCACAAGTGAAGATACCTAGTATGATCCAACCTAAGAAAGACATTTGTAACAAAAGATATTCTAATTTATGACCTTTCATCATTTCCCAGCTTTTTTTAATAGCTTCCATAGGATCTATTTCAGGATTATCTAATAAAATATAGTAAGTTTGAGATAAAGCAATTGAAACTATAAATCCTGGAATAATAAGTAATATAAATCCTAAAGTAGTAAATAAACCAATTAAAATAGTAGTAACAATATATAATCCAAACATATTTGTTTTAGAAAATAATTCATTAATTTCTACTTCTTGATTTCTTGATAATTTAAGATAAAAACTAGTTAATCCTAAAGCTATAAATCCATTTATAATAATTGATACAATACCGTTAACACTATCTGAAAGTAATCCAACTGAATTAGTATCTAAATCAAGAATAGCACTTACCATACCAAAAATAAATCCTATAATAAAACTAGCTACACCTGTAATAGCAGAAGAAATTAAAAATATAGCAATTGCCTCACCAAAATGATTTTTTAAACTATCTTTTGCATTACTTTTTAGTAAAGCTCTATTCATAAATACACTCCTTTCTTATAATAAGTATATCACATAAATTAAAAAAAACATTATTACTCTTTAAAAAAATTAAAAAAAATGATAAAATTAATAAAGGTGATAAGATGTTACGTAGTGAAGTTGATATGAATAAAATAACTCCAATGATGAAGCAATACCTTGAAATAAAAAGTAAAAATGAAGATATTATAATTTTTTTTAGATTAGGAGATTTCTATGAAATGTTCTTTGAAGATGCAATAAAAGTATCACGAGAATTAGAACTAACACTTACAGGTAAAAATGCTGGTTTAGAAGAAAAAATTCCTATGTGTGGAATTCCACATCATGCAGCAAATCTATATATAGAAAAATTAGTAGATTTAGGATATAAAATAGGAATATGTGAACAATTAGAAGATCCTAAGAATGCTAAAGGAATAGTAAAAAGAGATATAATTCAAATAATAAGTAAGGGTACAGTAATTGATAATGAATCATTAAATGAACATGAAAATAATTATATTGGAAATATAATAGATTTTAATCATTGTTACATGATAAGTTATATAGATATATCAACAGGTGAAGTCTATATAACAGCTTTAGAACATGATAAATCAAAATTAATAAGTGAAATAGTTAGTATTGGAATAAAGGAAGTAGTTGTACAAGATAAACTAGATATTAATATTTTAAATATGTTAAAAAATCAATTTAAAATTACAATAAGTAAGTTAAATGAAATAGAAGATTTAAAAGATTATAAATATATATATGAAGAAATAGAAGATATAAGATATATAGAGACATTAAAACATTTACTTACATATATAAATAATACTCAAAAAAGAAATCTCTCACATTTACAAAAGGTAGTAATAAAAGAAAATAAAAATTATTTAAAAATGAATATTCATACTAAGAGAAATCTTGAACTTACAGAAACACTAAGACTTAAAAGTCGTAACTATTCATTATTATGGCTACTTGATAAAACAAAAACAGCAATGGGTTCTCGTATGTTAAAGCAAATGATAGAAAATCCTTTGATAAATAAAGATGAAATAAATAGAAGATACGATATAATAGAAACATTGTTAAAAGAATTTATTTTAAAAGATGATTTAACAAAACTACTTTATGAAGTATATGATTTAGAAAGATTATCAGGAAGAATAGCATTTGGAAATGCTAATGCTAGAGATTTATTACAACTTAAAAGTTCTTTAAAAGTATTACCTGATATAAAAGAAATATTAACAAAAATAAATTTTTATAAAAATATAGAAACATTAGATGAATTATATGAATTATTAGAAAAAAGTATATATGAAAATCCACCAGTAACTATAAAAGAAGGATATATCATAAAAGAAGGATATAATAATGAACTTGATGAACTTAAAAGTCTTAGAAAAGGTGGAAAAGAATTTATTGCTAAATTTGAATCAGAAGAAAGAGAAAAGACAGGTATTAAAACATTAAAAGTTGGTTATAATAGAGTATTTGGTTATTATATTGAAGTATCAAAAGGAATGACAAATTTAGTTAAAGAAGAATATGGATATGAAAGAAAACAAACATTATCTAATTGTGAAAGATATATAAGTCCAATATTAAAGGAAAAAGAAGCCTTAATTTTAAATGCTGAAGAAAAAATAATAGAATTAGAATATCAAACATTTATAAAAATAAGAGAAAAGATAAAAGAATATATTCCTCGTATTCAAGCAATAGCAAAAGTTATAAGTGAAATAGATGTTATGCAATCATTTTCAACTGTAACAGAAGAAAATAATTATGTAAGACCAGTCTTAACAGATGAAAGAGAAATAAAAATATTAGATAATAGACATCCTGTTGTAGAAAAAGTAATTGAAAGTGAATATGTATCAAATGATATTATATTAGATAAAAATACAGATATACTATTAATAACTGGACCTAATATGGCAGGTAAATCAACATATATGAGACAACTTGCTATAACAGTTATAATGGCTCAAGCAGGTTGTTTTGTACCAGCTAAAGAAGCAACATTACCAATATTTGATGCTATTTTTACCCGTATAGGTGCTAGTGATGATTTAGTAAGTGGGGAATCAACATTTATGGTAGAAATGAAAGAAGCTTGTGATGCTATAACAGGAGCTACAAAAAATAGTTTGATTTTATTTGATGAGTTAGGTAGAGGTACAGCAACATTTGATGGTATGGCTTTAGCTCAATCAATTATAGAATATATAAGTAATAATATAAAAGCTAAAACATTATTTTCAACTCATTATCATGAATTAACAGATCTTGAAAATACATTAAATAATCTAAAAAATGTTCATGTAAGTGCTAAAGAAGAAAATGGAAATATTATTTTCTTACATAAAGTAATTGATGGAAGTATTGATAAAAGTTATGGTATCCATGTTGCTAAACTAGCAAATCTTCCAGAATCACTAATAAAAAGAGCAGATCAAATACTTAAAATATATGAAAATAAAGAAGAAAAAAGAGATATAAGAATACAAGAAGCTTTACCACTTGAAGAAGTAGTAAAAGAAAAATCAGAAGTAGAAGAAGAATTAAAAAAAATAGACATACTTAATTTAACACCATTAGATGCTTTGAATATCTTATATAAACTAAAAGAAAATATGAAATAGGAAGGATATACATATGGATTTATTAAAAAAAGAAAACTGGGGTATTTGTTTATTTTTAAACATAGTAACAGGAGGTTTATTCTATTTTGTACTAGCATATTTTATGAACTGTTACAGTAAAGAAGCATGGTATGCTAAATGGCAATATTGGGTATTTGGTACATTATGTTTAATTTTTCCAGTCTTTATAATGTTAATGGTTTTTGCAATTCAAATAAATTGTGCAGTTGCAGCTAAATTGAATGTACCAGGAGAAAAAATATATAATACACCATATACTTGGATTGTTTTATTTATAATACCAGTTTTAGGGTGGACATTACTAATTATAATGAGTATATATTTATATATATGGCCTAATGTAAATTTAGCTAAAGGTAATGGAGAAAAATACATAAAGTAATTTACTTTATGTATTTTTAATGTTATAATTTTAATAGAATTGGTAGGTGGTAGAAAGTCTTTTAATGAATATAATTTATTATAAACTCTATAAAGGAGGATATAGTGAATAATAAAAAAATTTTTAAATATCTTTGTCTAGTTTCATGTATTGTTTTAGTATTAAGCATTATATTTATAACAGTTCCAAAAGTTAGTGCTGACGTTGGAAATAATAATAGATATAGTTCATCAAGTTCTAGTTCATCAGATGATGGAGATGGAATATTTTGGATTATTTGGATGATGTTTGATATTTTAGGACCAGGACCAACTATTTTAATAATTATTGGAATAGGAATAGGTTATTTAATTATGAAGAAAAAAGGCCTTATAAATAACCAAAATAATAACATTGTTCAAAATATTAGTTCGAATATTGTTGATAATACTAATTCAGTAGCAAATCAAATAAGAGAAATAGACCCAAAATTCTCTTCAGATGCATTTATAGGATGGACACGCGAAGTATTCTTAAAAATACAACAAGCATGGCAAGATCGTAAATGGGAAGAAATTAGACCATTTGAATCAAATGAATTATTTAATCAGCATAGTAGTCAACTTGAAGAATATATTAAAAACAAGAAAATTAATAAAATTGAAAAAATTGCAATTAAAAATGTTTCATTACAATCATTTAAGATTGATGGAGATAAAGAAGTGCTTACTGTTTACTTAGATGCTATTATGAGAGATTATGTAGTAGATGAAGTAACAAATAAAGTATTAGAAAGTAATCCAAATAAAGATTGGTATATGAAATATATCATGGTATTTAATCGTAAGGCAGGAGTTAAAACAGAACCAGGATTGAGCAATAAATCAGTAACAAACTGTCCAAATTGTGGGGCACCTACTGAAATTACATCATCAGGTAAATGTGAATATTGTAAGAGCATAATTACAACTGGTGAACATGATTGGGTATTAAGTGATATAAGAAGTAGAGAATAATGAGTATAGTTATTATAGTATTGTTGTCTATATTTATAATATTATTTTTAATAATAATTTCAATATATCTTCATTTAAGAAATAAAGTAAGATCTTTTTCAAAAGAAGCTTTTGGTACAGAAGATATAATAAAAGGAATTAAACAAGAAGAATTAGAAACACTTAGTACACCTCTTACATTGACTGGTATGGAAAAATTAGATTTGCCAAGATTAAATAAGGATTTTAAAAATTTAAATATAAACGAATTAAAAAGAGATTCAGAAAATAAAGTAATTAGTTGTTTAAATGCAATTGAAACGAAAGACAGTAATAATATAAAAGAAGAAATATTAAAAATATGGATAAATAATAAATTACAAGATTTAAAAGATAAAAATGTTACTTATGATTCTATAAAAATTCATAAGACGCTTCTAAATAGATATGAAAAAGATGATGCAATTGCAACAATAAAAATTCATATAGCTTTAGAATATATATATCATGAAGATAAAAAAAGTCCACAAAAGATTCAAACTAGATTTGAACTTGAATATATATACATAATAGATGAAGACAAAATAGGAATGGAAAAAGGTGTTGGTCTTAATTGTCCAAATTGTGGAGCACCTATTAAAAATCTAGGTGATAAAATATGTAGTTACTGTGGAAGTGGCGTTATTGATATTTTAAAAAGAACCTGGGTTTTAAATAAAATAAGAGAATTTTAGAAAAGAGGAAAGATTATGGGATTAATAAAAGCAGTAGTTGAAGCAACTTCTTCAACACTAAAAGATGAATGGTTAGAGTATATCTATTGTGATAGATTACCTGACAATGTTTTAATGAGAAAGGGAACAGCAAAGAATAAAACTAATAACAATGGAAATGAAAATATCATTACAAATGGTAGTAAAATTGTAGTAGCAGAAGATCAATTTTTAGTAGTTGTATCTGATGGTAAAATAGTAGACTTTACAGCTGAAGCTGGAAGATATACTTTTGATAAAGGAACAGAACCATCAATGTTATATGGTGGATTTGGTAAAGGTCTTATTGAAAGTTTTAAAACAATAGGTTCTAGATTTACAACAGCTGGTAATGTAAATCATGATCAAAGAGTATATTTCATAAATATGCGTGATATTATAGGTAATAAATTTGGAACACCAAATCCAGTACCATTTAGAGATAGTGAATTTGGAATAACAGTAGATATTAGATGTCATGGAGAATATGTACTTAAAGTTACAGATCCAATTAAATTCTTTACATCATTAGGAGGAAATATAGAAAGTGATTATGTAATAGATGATGAATTTGAATCACAATTTGGAGCTGACTTTATGCAAGCATTACAACCTGCATTAGCTAGTGTAGCACTTCAAAAAGTATCATATGATATGTTACCAGGAGCTGTAATTCAAATTTCAGATGCAGTAAAACAACAATTAGAGCCAACTTGGGGAGAAAATGGTATTAACGTAGTACGTGTATCAATTAAGAGTGTTACACCAACTGATGAAAGCGCTAATATGATTAAAGCAGCACAAAAAGATAGAATTTATGCTATGAATCCAGCAATGCAAGGAGCAAGAGCAAATGCTGCTGCAAGTGAAGCTATGGTTGGTGCAGCAAACAATGCTAATGGAGCAATGAATGGATTTATGGGTATTGGTATGATGAATCAAGGTGGAGCAATGTTTGGAGCAAATATTTCAGAACAAAGTACACAAGGAATGGTAATGGGAGCAATGAATTCACCAGAAATGATGCAACAACAATCACCTGTTCAACCTTCAACAGTAGAAACAACTACACAAGAACCATCAATTGTTAAAGAAGAAACAGTAGAATCAACAATTACAAAAGATGAAGAAGCACCTAAAGCTAAATTCTGTACAAATTGTGGAACACCAGTAACTGGAAACTTCTGTACAGAATGTGGAACAAAAGCAGAATAAAGAATCACCATTGGTGATTTTTTTATTGATAAAAATGTAATTCTTTTATATAATATAAAAGGAGTTGATTCTATGAAAAAAATAACAGAAATTATAGGTAAAATAGGTTTGTTACCTGAAGAAATAGAATTATATGGAAACTATAAAGCAAAAATAAATTATGACTATGAAAAAGAAAAAAATAATGGGAAATTAATACTAATAACTTCTACAAATCCAACACCATTTGGAGAAGGAAAAACAACATTATCAATTGGACTTTCTGATTCTTTAAATAAGTTAGGGAAAAAAAGTATAGCAGTTCTTAGAGAACCATCACTTGGACCAGTATTTGGAACAAAAGGAGGAGCTTGTGGAGGAGGACTTGCCAAAATAGAACCAGAGCTTGATATTAATTTGCACTTTAATGGTGATTTTCATGCCATAACAAGTGCTAATAATTTAATAAGTTCAGTAATAGATAATCATATATATCAAGGCAATGAATTAAAAATAGATGAGGTTGTTTTTAATAGATGTTTAGATATAAATGATAGATCACTTAGAAAAGTAAAATTAGAAGATAGAGAAGAAAAGTTTAATATAACACCTGCTAGTGAAATAATGGCAATACTTTGTCTATCAAAAAATATATATGATTTAAAAGAAAGAATTAAAAATATAATAGTAGGTTATACAAAAGAAAAAAAAGAAGTATATGTAAAAGATTTAAAATGTGAAGATGCTGTTACAATTTTATTAAAAGATGCTTTAAAACCTAATTTAGTACAAAGTTTATATAATAATCCAGTTATAGTTCATGGTGGACCATTTGCTAATATAGCTCATGGTTGTAATAGTATAATTTCAACACTAACAGCTTTAAAACTATCTGATTATGTTATAACAGAAGCAGGTTTTGGAAGTGATATGGGTGCACTTAAATTTTTAGATATAAAATGTCGTAATAATAATATATACCCAGATATAATAGTTATAAATACAACAATAAAAAGTTTAAAATATAATGGACATAATATACTAGAAAAAGGAATAGAAAACTTAAAATATCATATATTAAATATGAAAAAATTTAGTAATGTAATAGTTTCATTAAATAAATTTGAAGATGATATAGATGATGAAATAAAATATATAGAAAAATATGTAAAAGATTTAAATATACCATTTGTAATATCAACAATGTATAAAGATGGGGAAAATGGATGTATAGAATTAGCTAATAAAATAGTAGAAATAAAAGAAACAATAAAAAAATATGAAATTTATAAATTAGAGGATAAATTGGAAGATAAAATAAAAAAAATGTGTCTTATGTTTGGATGCAATGATATAGAAATAAATGAAAATATAAAAGAAAAAATAAAATATTTAGATAAATATAAATATCCTATTTGTATAGCAAAAACTCCATATTCCATAAGTGACGATAAAAATAAACTAGGATTTCCTAAAAATTTTAAAATGAAAATAACTGATATAAAAGTATTTAATGGAGCAAAATTTATTGTTATATATATGGGAAATATATTGACAATGCCAGGATTATCAAAAAATCCAAATTATTTAAATATGAATATTAACGACATCATCAGTAAATAATAATACTGGTGATTTTTTTGAAAAAAATATTAATAACAGGAGCAACTTCAGGTATAATGAAAGAGCTAATAAAAAAGATAAAGAATAAATATTTTATATATGTAACAACACATACAGTAATAGAATTAGAAAATATAAAAGAAAAATATAAAAATGAAAAAAATATAAAATGTTTTAAATTAGATGTAACATCTAAAGTAGATAAACAAAAAATAAAAGATTTAGATATAGATATATTTGTAGCTAATTCTGCTATCGGAATAGGTGGTAGTATAATTAATATGAATATGAATAATATTAGAAATAATTTTGAAGTAAATGTTTTTTCTAACTTTGAATTAATACAGATAATTTTAAAAAATATGTTAGAAAAAAAATAAGGAAAAATAATTATTATGTCATCAATGGCTGGAATTATACCAATACCATTTTTAGGATCATATTGTTCTACAAAAGCAAGTATTATAAAATTAAGTGAATGTTTAAAAAAAGAATTAAAAATACTAAATAGTAATATTAAAATTTGTTTAATAGAACCAGGAATGTATAAAACAGGTTTTAACAAAGTAATGTTTGATAACAAATATAATACTAACTTTGATTTATTATTTAAAGAAGAATTAGAACTTATTAGAAAAAAAGAAAATATAATGATGTTTTTTCTAGAAAAGAAAAAACTTAATAGTATAGTAAAGCAAATTATAAAGGCTATAGAAACAGATAAAAAATTTATATATCGTTCTCCTATATTACAAAGTATAGGAGTAAAAATATATAATATATTGAATTAAAATAATAAGATTTAAAAATTTAATTAGAATTCTTTAGTTTAATAAAATTTTATGATAAAATTACTATAGGTGGTTTTATGAATAAAATTATTGAATTTTTAAAAAATTTATTTTTAAAAATATTTAATTTTTTAAAGAAATTTTTTAAAAAAACATATAAAAATATATACTATAATATTAAAAAATTTAAATATAAAAATAAAAATGCCAAAAACTTTTTTATTCAAATATTTAGCTATTTAGGAAGTGCAGTAACATCATTAGTAAAAAAAGATAAAAAAGAAAAAGAAGTAAATATATCATATGAATTAAAAAAAATAAATAAAAATATATTAAATATAGAAAACTCAATTGAAAATGAAACAACACCTATTGTTTTAAAAATGTACAAAAGAGAAATAAATAAAAAAATAAATAAATTAAAAAATATAAAAAATCTAAAATCAAGAGAAGAATCTAAATTAATAAAAGATCAAACAGATGCTTTATTAAATATAAAAGATAAAATTACTGTATGCGAAAATAAATTAAAAGGTATAGATTATAATAATTTAAAAAATAACAAGAATAATATAGAATTATCAAAAAAGAAAAATATATCAAATAATAAAAATATAACTAAACAAAAAAATATAAATAAACCTAAAATTAAAAAAATAAATTTTAATTTAATTAAAGATAAATTAAAAAAAAGTGTAACAATATTAACAATACCAGTAGTAGGTGCTGTTAAGAAAATAAAAAAGCAAGAAAATAGTATAAAAAATACAAATGTTAAAGAAGAAAAAACTATAATTAATAATGTAAAAAAACTAAATAAAGAAATAAATAATGTCTATTTAGATATTTCTAAAATAAGAAATAATAATTATAGTGAAAATAAAGAAAATGAATTATTAGAATTAAAAGAAAAAGTAGAAAAACTAAAAAAAGAATACTTGAAATTATCTAATGAAAAAAAATTTAATAATTTAAAAATGTATAAAGATATTAATAATATAGATCCTAATCATTTAGTTTATCATGATAGATCATTAGAAGATTTAATTGAATATTTAGAAAAATCTATAAAAGAAATAAAAAATAATAAAAATATCAAACAAGAAGAAAAAATAACAAATGAAAAAATCATTAAAAAAGAAGAAGAAAAAAGAAAGAATGAAGTATTGATAGATAAAAATCAAATAGAACTTATTAGAAATAGTGTAAAAAAAGATATATTGTTGAGTAGAAAAGAAATAGAAAATATAAAAGAAGATATGAAAAAATTAAATGGTAATTATAAACCTACATTATTAAATAAATTAACTAATTTTTTCAGAGTATCTATAAATATCGGAATAAGTTTAATACCATTTGGAATCTTTAAAAATAAGTTATTAGCAACCTTAACTAGTGGTATTATTTTAAATAATAGAATTAGAAGTATGAATTCAATATTTAATAATGAAGAAATTGATATAGTTCAATATGAAGATATAATAAATAATATTAATGATAAAAAATCTTGTTTAAAAAGTACAAATTATATTTTGTTAGATACTATAGATGAAATAGATAAATTAAAAAGTAAATTAGAATTATTATATTTTGATAATGAATCACAAAAATTGTTAATTAATTTAGAAGAAATGAAGTTGGATTTATTAGAAGAAAATGTTAAAATAGAAACAATGTTAGAAGAAACAGATAAATTGCAAATAAATAAAATTAAGAAGAAAGTTCATTAATAAATTAGTTTTTCTTAATTAGAAATATTTATTATAAATAAGTAAAGGGAGTATAAAATGGAAAAAATAATATTTACTATATCAAATTCTATAAAAACAATATGGAAAATAAAGAAATATTAAAGAATATATTAATAAGTGATAATGTAGTAGAAGAAATAAATAATAATATAATCTTTTTAATAAAAAATATCCCAGAAATAAAATATATGATAGGTTTTGATCAAAAAAATCCACATCATCATTTAGATTTATGGAATCATACCTTATATGCACTTAGTTTATCAGAATGTGATTTTGATATTAGATTATCATTATTATTACATGATATAGGAAAACCATTTTGTTTTCAAGATAAAGAAATAAGACATTTTTATGGTCATCCTAAAGTTTCTGCTACAATAGCAAATGAAATATTAGAAAGATTAGAATTTGATTCAGAAGATATAAAAAAAATATGTTATTTAATAGAAAACCATGATACTCCAATAAAAGAAAAAGATATAATAGAAAACTATGAATTACAATTAAAAAGATTTGAAATACAAAGATGTGATGTTTTAGCTCATCATCCAGAAAAACTAGAAAAAAGAAAAAAATATTTAGAAAAAACAAAAATAATGTTAAAAATATAGTCTATATATGATATTAAAATTAATTTTTTATGAATTATTTAAGGTAAAATTTATAGAATAAAATAGATTTGGTGATAAAATTGAGTTTAAATGATTTAACAAAAGAATATAATATCAATGTCTATAACAAGAGAAGAATATTATAAAATGAATTGATTTATTTATGATAGATTACTATAAAATCTATCTTTTTTGTGGTATACTTAAATAAATTTAGAACTTTAAAGAATTGATTTTATGAACGAAAATAAAACAAATATCAATTGTCTGACAACGGTTTTTTCCAACTCCTTAAAAACTTCATAAAATAAGAGAAAATAAGTAATTTGATCTTACATGTTTTTGCAAAAATAATGTATTTTTTAATTTTAAGGGATTTTTAGTGAAAAAATGCTATAGGAATTATTGATGTGATAACGACATCCCATACTAGTTTTCTATAATTGAAAAATAGTGTATAATTATAAATGAAAGATTGGTGATATGATGGAAAAAGTTTTGTTAGATAAAGTATTTAATAATGATACTTGTTTTCATTTTACTAGGAGTGTAAATTTATATAATATCGAAATGAATGGACTTACTTCAGTTCCGGAAAAACGCGAAAACATGACAAAAACTGATGAAGGACATGATACGATTTATTTTTCAAAAGGAATTATAGGATTATTAAGAACTGCAGATGTTTGGATAAGATGGGAATACGATAATATAGTTAAAAAGTTAAGAGAAAATCCTCAATATAAAAATTTACCTACTGGAGATATTACTATTTACGATGAAATAATGGAATTAGTATATAAAAAGTTTTATAATGACGAAAAAAATAGATGTCTTTTAATTCTAGATTTAATAGATGGTGAAGATTATCAAAATAGTGATTATAATTCTAAAGATTTTGATTTTAAAAAAATAATAGCAAAGAATAAAGGTTACTTAAATTCATCTAATATGAAATGGGAATTTGGAAAGTATTCTGATTTAGAATCATTAAGAATGGAAAATTGGAATATGTATACCCATTTAGGTAAAAAAGTTATTAATCCTGATAAAATTAAAATGGTAATGGATAATGATGGTAATACAGATATGTTATCAATAATTCTTAGCATATCTTCATTAATTGATTTAAAATCTGAAGGATTGGATAACCTTGATGGATTTGTAAATTATTTTCAAAATAATTTAGATTTAGAAAATGGAAAAATACATAAATAAGTTGTTTAAAGCATATAAGTTTAAAATATGCTTTTTTTATGCTATAATTATATAGATTTAAAAAACTTTAAGGAGTTGATTTTATGTATGAAAATAAAACTAATATAAACTGCTTGGTTAAGATTTTTGCTAGTACAATGAATTTAGCCTTATAAAATAAGGATTTTCTTAAAATGATATCTTACAACTTTTCATATAAAAATGATATATTTTTGATAATAAAATGATGAAAAGAACTGAAATAGTGCTTTTTTTGTTATACATTTTTAGGGTTGATAGGGACAACGTGATACCTTATAAAATAAGACTAAATTCGATATTGCTAAAATATGATAATTAATAAAAATATATATATAAATTGTTTGTAATATGATAAAATATAGTAGATGAAAGAAGCAATATTATTGATAATGAAATTATGATTTATGAAGATAAAGAATTAAATTTGGATTTAACTAGTAAAAAATTCTTACTAGTTCAAAAAGATAGAACTAGAAATGTAAAAGATATAGAAAAAAATAATAATGGTATCGCACCTGTGGCTATCAACTGGGATAATCTGCCTTATGGTAAACCACTTTCAAACTTTTATAAATAAAGAAATTTTTCTTTATTAATTTTTCATTTTTATTGTTAAAAAATAATAAAAAATATAAAACAACAAAGGTAATTATGACTTATGGAAAACTAATATTTCAGACAAAGGAGATGATAAAATTGGCAAAAGATTTAATAATAAGAAGTAGCACTGAAGAATTTATAACATTTAAACTTCAGGAAAAGGATAAAGGTATTCAAGTTAGATATGAAAATGAGACTTTATGGATGACACAAAAAGCTATGGCAGAATTATTTGATGTTGAACAGCCTGCAATAGCAAAGCATCTTATAAATATATATAATGAGAAAGAATTAGATAAAGATTCAACTTATTCCAAAATGGAATTAGTTCAAAAAGAGGGAACTAGAAATGTTAAAAGAAATGTTGAATTTTATAATTTGGATGCTATAATTTCTGTTGGATACAGAGTAAATTCATTAAGAGCAACACAATTTAGAAGATGGGCAACAAATGTATTAAAAACTTTTACTATTCAAGGATATGTATTAGACAAAGAAAGAATGAAAAATGGTTCTTTCATTGATAAAGATTATTTTGAAAAATTATTAGAAGAAATTAGAGAAATAAGGTTATCAGAAAGGAGATTTTATCAAAAAGTAACAGATATATATGCTACAAGTATTGATTATGATCCTAAATCTCCAATATCAATTGAATTTTTTAAAAAAGTACAAAACAAAATGCATTATGCAGTATCTAGAAAGACTGCTGCAGAAATTATTTATGATAGAGTAAATTCAGAAAAAGAACATATGGGCTTGACTTCTTGGAAAAATTATCCTAATGGTAAAATAATGGAATCTGATGTTATAATTGCTAAAAATTATTTATCTAAAGATGAGTTACAAGACTTGGAAGGTATAGTTAGTGCATTTTTAGAAATTGCAGAAAATAGAGCAAGAAGACATATTCCAATGACAATGGAAGATTGGGCAAATAGAATTGATAAATTTTTATTTGCAGATGATAGAGATATATTAAAAGATGCTGGAAAAATATCACATGAGATTGCTTGTGATAAAGCATTAACAGAATTTGAAAAATATAGAATAAAACAGGACAAATTATATAAATCAGATTTTGATTTATTGATGGAAGAGTCAGAAATTTATTTAAGGAGTGATGAAAATGCCTAATAATAAAAAAAATAGAAATGTAAAAAATATAGAAAAAAATAATAATGGGCTTCCCGTTTGCAATATCAATTGGCTGATATCGATTTATTGAACACTTTCTTAAAACCTTTATAAATAAAGGGATTTAAAAGATTTAGATCTTACATATTTTTTCGTAGAATTGTTAAAAATTATAAAATATGTCAAAATAAATACGAAATAATGATTATTTTGATGAAGAATTGTTAAGTTGAGGTCGACGTTGAACACTTTAAACTAGAAAGGAAAATATATGAAAAAATATGGTGTAGATAAAATAATAGAAAAGATTGAAAAATATAAAAATATGGATTTAAATGATATAAATCCTGATGATATACCTGATATAAAAGAGTTAAAAATAGATAAAAGAAAACCTAAAGAAGAAAGAATATTAGATTTTTTAACTGTAGTAGAAAACCCATATGTATTTAAAATAAATGGGCACTTAGTACAAATTAGATTTTCAGATAATACTAATAAAACAGCAAAAGATTGTTTAACTAATGTTCTGAAAAATTTATATAGATAAGTATAAATAATCAATTTACTTTTTTATGGTATAATTGAGTAAACTGAAATCTTGAGGAGATGATAATATGGCAAAAAATACAAGTATAATGACTTTACGAATGATTAGAATAGCAAAAGATTTAAATATGGAGCAAATGGCTGAATATTTTTTAGTAACAAAAGCTTATATAAGTGCACTAGAAAAAGGGAAAAGAGAAATGAATTTTAGGACTCTTAAGTATGGTTTGGATAATTTAGGTATAACATTAGATGATTATTCAGATTTAGATGGCTTTAGAGAATATCTAGAAAACCAACCATTAGATCAACAAAGTAAGTTCAAATTTATGTTAATAAAAACATTAGGAGTAGTTTCTCCTGAATTAAAAGAAAACGCTGAAGAATTAATTGGCAGCTATTTAGATAATAGTATTAATAAGAACGTTAAATAAAACTTTATTTATAAAACAATAAGGAAGTGATTTTATGAATGAAAATAAAACTAATATCAATTGGTATCCAGGACATATGGCAAAAACTAAAAGACAAATAAGTGAAAATTTAAATTTAATAGATATTGTCTATGAAGTAATAGATGCTAGAATGCCATATTCATCTAAAATAGTAGATATAGAAAATTTTATTAAAAATAAACCTAGAATACTTATTATGACAAAATCAGATTTGTGTGATTTAGAAGAAACAAAAAAATGGGTTAAATATTATGAAAAAAAAGGATATTATGTAATATTATGTAATTTAAATGATAAAAAATCTATTCCTAGTATTTTAAAATTAACAGATAAAGTATTAGAAGAAAAAAACAAAAAAAGATTAGAAAAAGGATTAGAAAATAGAAGAACAAGAATATTAATAACAGGAATACCTAATGTAGGCAAATCAACTTTAATAAATAGATTAGTAGGAAAAAATGCAACTAATGTAGGAAATAAACCAGGTGTTACTAAAAACTTAAATTGGATTAGAATAAATGAATCATTGGAATTATTAGATACTCCAGGTATACTATGGCCTAAATTTGAAGAAGAAAAAGTAGCACTCAATCTAGCAAGTCTAACAGCTATAAAAGAAGAAATATTACCAATTGAAAAAGTTGTTTGTTATATAATAGAAACACTATATAAATATTATCCAAATATCTTAAAAGAAAGATATAATATAAGTGAAATAGATCCAGATTTTATAGAAGTATTTGATACAATAGGTAAAAAAAGAGGATGTTTAATTAAAGGTGGAGAAGTTGATTATGATAGAGTTTGTAGCATTGTAATTAATGATATAAAAGAAGGATATATTAAAGGTATTACCTTTGATCGAATAAGTGATTATGAATAGAGATATAAATGTTCTTGCTTTAGCTTATTTAGGCGATTCTATTTATGAAGTATATATAAGAAAATATTTAATTGATAAAGGAATATGTAATGTAAATGAACTTCAAAAAGAAGCAATAAAATATGTAAGTGCTAAAGGACAAGCTAATTTTTTAAATAAGATGTTAGAAGATAATTTTTTTGATGAAAAAGAAATATCTATTATTTATAGAGGTCGTAATCATAAAAGTCATAAATCACCTAAAAATACAGATATAAAAACATATAAAGAAGCAACAGGTTTTGAAACAATAATAGGTTACTTGTATATTAATAATAAAAATGATAGAATTAATGATATAATGAACTATATATTGGAGGGATAAAATGAAAAAATTTCTTTCTATAATTAGTATTTTATTACTAGTAGGATGTTCTTCTAAAATAACATATAAAACAATAAGTATGAAAGAAACTTTTAATGAAATAACAAAAACTAAAATAATAGATGTTAGAAGTGAAGCAGAATATAATAGTGGTCATATAGAAAGTAGTGTTAATATACCACTTGACAAACTAGAAACAATAAACTATAAAAAAGATGAAAAAATAATTGTATATTGTGCTAGTGGAAATAGAAGTAAACAAGCAGCACGAAAGTTAATAGATATGGGTTATACCAATGTTTATGATATGGGTGGAATATCTAATTGGGAATATGATATAGTTAGGTGATAAAATGTATATATATGGTAAAAATGTAGCAATTGAAACATTAAAAAAGAAAAAGAAAATAAATAAAGCAATACTATATAAAAATTTTAAAGAAGAAGAAATTTTAAATTTACTTATCAAAAATAATATAAAAATTAAATATTTAGAAAAATATGAAATGGATAAAATAGTAAATGGACTTCATCAAGGAATTATTTTAGAAGTAGAAGATTATAAATATGTTGATATAGAAGAATTATTAATAAAAGAAAATCCTTTAATTGTAATATTAGACCATTTAGAAGATCCTCATAATTTAGGAGCAATAATAAGAACATGCGAAGCATCAGGAGTAGATGGAATAATAATCCCAAAAGATAGAAGTGTAGAAGTAAACGCTACCGTAATAAAAACAAGTGTTGGAACAACAGAAAATATAAAAATAGCAAGAGTTACAAATATAGTTAATGCGATAAATGAATTAAAAAGACAAGGATTTTGGATTGTTGGAACAGATATGAATGGAACAAACTATAAAAAAATTGATTATAAAGGTAAAATAGCTATTGTAATAGGAAATGAAGGTAGCGGGATGTCTAGACTTGTAAAAGATAATATAGATTTCATAGCTAGTATTCCAATGTATGGAAAAACAAATAGTTTAAATGCTAGTGTAGCAGCTGGGATTATTATATATGAAGCAGTAACACAAAGAGAGTTGGGATAAATTGAATTATAAAGAATATAATGACAATGAAATATTGAGTTATATAAATGAAAATGAAGAATCAATAGATTTAATATATGAAAAATATAATCCACTTATAAACAAAATAGCTAATAAATTTTATAAAAAATATTGTCAAAATACAGGATTAGATGTAAATGATTTAATTCAAGAAGGAATGTTGGGATTAAATAGTGCTATTAATCACTATAAAGAAAATAAAGATACACTTTTTTTTACATATGCTAAGACATGTATTGAAAGAAAAATAATAAGTTCAGTAATATCCGCAAATAGACAAAAACATAGAATCCTTAATGATTCAATATCATTTGAACTAAATTTTAATGATGATTATATAAATTTAGAAACTTTTTTAGGTGATAGTGAATATAATCCAGAAAATATAATTATTTCAAACGAAACAAATGAAGAATTAATAAATAAAATAACAGATATTCTAACAGATTTTGAAATGCAAGTTCTACAATTAAAATTAGATGGATTTGAATATAAAGAAATAGCTGAAGTAATAGATAAGGATGTAAAATCAGTTGATAATGCTATTCAAAGAATAAGAATAAAGATAAAAAAGTATTTAAAAGATGTAATAAATTAAGAATTCAAATAGTTTGAATTTTTTTTATTTAAAAAAAATTTTAAAAAAAGTGTAAAAAAAGTGTCAAATTTTAAAAAAGTATGATATACTTGTTATGATACTATGGTAGTACATGCTACTTAAATAGAAGAATAAGAATAAAAAGGAGATGTTTTTATGGTAGAAAACACAAACCAAACAGATTACAATAATAATATTTTTGTTGATAGCGCAACTGATATTGCAGAAAAAGTAAATGATTCAAATGAGTTTTATGATGATGAAATTATAGAACAACCAATGCAAATGAATTCTTCAAATGCTGATTTTTATGATGATGAAGAAGTAGAACCACCAATTCCAGTTCAACCAGTTAGCTTAGATGATTTTTCAAAAGATGAGCAACCAGTAGCAAAATTAGATTTTGATAATATTCAAGATGGTGTTCCAACAGAAGTTTCAATGAATAATGATTCAAATGTATTTAATTTTTCTCCAGTAGAAGAAAAAGAAGAAATAGTTGAATCTGAACAACCAGATGAAGAATCTAATGAAAATGAACCAATAGAAGAAAATGAAGATTTAGAACAAGAGAAAGAATTAGAAAATGAAAAAGAAGAACCAAAAGAATCAGTTGAAGAAGAATTAGAAGAAATAGAAAATGAACCAAAAGAATCAGTAAAGGATGAAAAATTTGTAGTTTCAAGTTTAACAAATGAAGAAATGGATAGAATGATAGAAGAAGACAATAAAAAAGAATCATTAGATGATAGTTACGTATTATCAAACTTTGATGTCTTATTTGATAGCTTATATAATGATGTAAATGGAGCTAATAATTTTATTTCAAATTTAATAGAACAAAAGAAAAATGTAAATATAAATGAAGCAACATTAAATGAACAAGCTACTAAATTAGAAAAAGAAAAAGAAGAATTTGCTAAGTATGTAGAAGCTCAAAAAGAAAGCATAGAATCAGAAAAGAAACAATGCAATGAATATATTAAAACACAAAAAATTCGTCTTCAAAATGAAGAAGAACAATTTAATAATGATATGGAAGCAGCAAGAGCTGAAAGAAAATTAGCAGAAGAATCATTAAAAATAGAAGAACAAAAATTAGAAGATGAAAAACAACAATTTGAAAAATATAAAGAAATAGAAGAACAAAAATTAACATCAGAAAAACAAAAATTTGAAACAGAAAAAGAACAATTTGAAAAAGAAAAAGCAATAGAATTAGAAAAAATAAAAAATGCTCAAAAAGATTTACAAGTTCAAAAAGAACAATTTGCTAAAACAAAAGAACTAGAAGAGAAAAAATTAGAATTAGAAAGTAAAAATTTATCTCAAAGTTGTGCAAGATTTAAAGAGTTAGTATCTCAGTTTAATTCAGGTTTCCAACAATTACCTGAGGATAAGTAATGAGTAAAAAAATAAAAAAAGATAATGATATAGAATTAATGAATGAAACTGAAGAACCACAATTAAGTTTAACAGAAGAACAAGAAGAAATTGAAAACTTGAATGAACAAAAATTAGATGAAGCAAATATAACTGACGATGAAAATATAACTGAACCTGTTGAAGTTAGTGAGATAGATATTGATAGTGAATTTAATTTTGATGATATGGAAGAAGAACAAGAACCAGTTGAAAAAAATATCACAAATGATATTAACAGTATTTTTGAAGCTGCTAATAATAATGTTCTTCAAGCAAAAAATATTTATAATCAAAATATAGAAATGAAAAAAGAACTTGATAATAAATTTAAAGAACTTGAAGAAAGACAAAATGAATTTGAAATTAAAAAAAGCGAAGATTATGAAAAAATAAGAAAGTATAAAGATGAAGTTTATGCTAAAGTAAATGAAAAAAAAGCTGAAATAGAGACAAAAATAGAAGAATTTAAAAATGTTCAAAATAAATTAAATACAGAAAAAGAACGTTTTGAAGAATATAAAAGAAATGAAATTGAACGTATAAAGCAAATTAAAAAGCAACAAAAAGAAGAATGTCAACAAGAAAGAGACGAACTAGATAAATATAAAAATAAATTAGAAGCATTAAAAGAAGAACTTGACAATGCTAAAAGAAAATTAGAATTAGATAGAATAAAATATGATTCAGATAAAAATGAATTATCTAATAATTTGCTAAAATTTAATGAATTAGTAAGCGATTTTACAGTTAATATTGATAAATTTAATAATAAAGAATAAACCCCATTTAATAAAATGAGGTTTTTTTAATATTTATAAAAATACTATATATATTAAATATCTTTTAAATTATCATTAAATTTAAATTTAACATAAATTTTTAAACTATTCATACAATTATATAGGTGATTATTATATGGCAAAAATAAAAATAGGAATTCCAAGAAGTTTATTCTATTATTACTATAAAGATATCTGGAAATATTTTTTTGATGAATTTAATATTGAATTAATTATAAGTCCACCTACAAACAAAACAATAATGGAAAATGGTATTAAATTTTCTATTGATGAAATGTGTGTTTCAATGAAAAATTATATTGGACATGTCTATTATTTATTAGATAAATGTGACTATATATTAATTCCTAGAATATCAAATTATGGTAATGATAATCAAACATGTACAAATTTTTTAGCAACCTATGACATTATTAATAATATATTTGATACTAAGATATTAAATTATAATATTAATCTTGAAAATAATGAAACTGAAGAAAAAGGATTAATAAAAATAGTAACTGATTTTGGTTATTCAAAAGAATATGCTAAAAAGGCATATAAAAATGCAATAAAAAAAGTAAAACAAAAAAATGACAAATTAATAAAAGATAATATAAAAAAGTTAGATAGTGAAAAAACTAAAATATTATTAATAGGTCATCCATATAATTTATATGATAATTTAATAGGAAAAGAAATAATTAAATATATAGAATTAAATGATACAGAAATAATATATTCTGACTTATTTCATAAAGATATAACAAATACATTAAGCAAAAAATTATCATATAGTTTATATTTTAAATATAATAAAGAAAATATAGGTTCTATACCATTAGTAGAAGATAAAATAGACGGTATAATTTTTATTTCAACATTTCCATGTAGCCCAGATTCATTAGTAAACGAATTAATGTTTAGAAAGTTAAAAAAACCATATTTAAATTTAATAATAGATGATTTAAATAGTATGACAGGTATAGAAACAAGAATAGAAAGTTTTATAGACATTATAAAAGGAGGAGTTATAAATGAATAAAATAACATTCCCGTTAGTTGGAAACTATAGAACGCCAATAATATACTTATTTAAACATATTTTAGAATGTGAAATAGTAGAACCACCACCAATAACAAAAAAAACCATTGAACTTGGAAATGCTAATAGTCCAGAATTTGTATGTACACCATTTAAATATACATTAGGTACATATATAGAAGCCCTAGAAAAAGGAGCTAATATAGTAGTACAATTTGGTGGAGGCTGTAGATATGGATATTATTTTGAATTACAAGAACAAATATTAAAAGATTTAGGATATGAATTTAAATATGTTAATTTTGTAACAAAAGGAGTAACAAACTTAAAAGAAATATATCTAAAGTTAAAAGAAATAAATCCTAAATTAAAAGTAGATAAACTAATATATTATTCATTTATAACATTTAAAATGCTTAAATATATGGATAGGTGTGACGACTATATAAGACAAAATATAGGATTTGAAGAAAAAAAAGAATTAGAAAATATAAATAAAGAAATGTTAAATAAATTTTTAAATGTTAAAGGTTATCTAGATTTAAGAAGAACATATAAAAAATATTATAAAAAGTTAAAAAAAGTAAAAATAAATAAACCTAAAAATTGTTTAAAAATAGGTATTATAGGAGAATTATATACAGTTATGGAACCATTTGCTAATTATTATTTAGAACGAGAATTAGCAAGTTATAATATCGAAATAAAAAGATTTACAAATGCTCATTATCTATTAATAGAAAAGAGAAAAAAAGGTTTAAAATATTTAAAAAGTGCTAAAAAATATATTAAATATAAGATGGGGGCAGATAGTCACGACAATATAGGTAGATGTAAATATTTATGTAAAAAAAAATATGATGGAATAATTCATATAAAATCATCATTTTGTACACCAGAAATAGGATCAATGGCTATAATAAATAAAATATGTAAAGAATATGATATTCCAGTAATATTTTTTTCCTTTGATGCTAATACGAGTGAAGTAGGAATCAAAACGCGATTAGAAGCATTTTATGATATGATAGAAATGAGGAAAAAGAATGAAAAATTGTTATCTAGGCATTGATATAGGATCAATTTCAACAAAAGGTGTAATAATAGATGAGAATAATAACATTATAAAATCAGAATATATTTGGACAGAAGCAAATCCTATAAAAGCAGTCAAAAAATTAATAGAAAATTTAAAGAATAATTTAGATAAAAATATAGTAATAAAAGGTATTGGAACAACAGGAAGTGCTAGAAAATTAATTGGTTTATTATTAGATGCAAATGTTATAAAAAATGAAATAACAGCTCATGCAGTTGGAACACTTAACTTTTATCCAGAATGTAAAACAATATTAGAAATAGGAGGGCAAGATTCAAAAATAATATTAATAAATAATGGAATAATAACTGATTATGCAATGAATACTTTATGTGCAGCCGGGACAGGTGCTTTTTTATCAAGTCAAGCAAAAAGATTAAAAATAAAAATAGAAGACTTTGGTAAATTAGCACTTAAATCAAATAATCCTGTTAAAATAGCAGCTCGTTGTACTGTATTTGCAGAATCAGATTTAGTTCACAAAGCACAACTTGGATATAAAATAGAAGATATAGTAGCAGGATTATCAAAAAGTATAGTATTAAATTATTTAAACAATGTAGGAAAAGGTAAAAAAATAAAACCACCTATAGTTTTTCAAGGTGGAGTAAGTAAAAATATTGGAGTTGTAAAATATTTTAAAGAAATATTAAAAGAAGATATAATAGTAGACTCAAATAGTCATTTAATGGGTGCTATAGGAATCGCCATATTAGCAAAAAATAAAAATAATAAAATATATGATCTAAATATTAAAGATATTAAATTTGAAACAAAAGGAATGGAATGTAATAAATGTCCAAATAACTGTGAAATTTTGAAAATTTATAAAGATGAAAAACTAATAGATGCATTTGGTAGTAAATGTAATAGAGAAATAAAAAATTAAAATTATATTGACATAAAAAAAATATTAGTGTATAAATTTAATTGATATAAAGGAAGTGGAACATGACAAAAAAACTAGTAATAGTAGAATCACCAGCTAAAACAAAAACAATAGGCAAATATTTAGGAAATGATTATAAAGTAGTATCTTCAAAAGGACATATTAGAGATTTATCGACAACAGGGAAATATGGTTTAGGAATTGATATAGAAGATCATTTTAAACCAAAATATACTACAATAAAAGGAAAGAAAAAAGTAATTGATGAATTAAAAAAAGATGTTAAAAATTCAGATTTTGTTTATCTTGCTACTGACCCTGATCGTGAGGGAGAAGCAATATCATGGCATTTATATGATGCACTTGAATTAAAAGATGATGATTATAATCGAATTGTATTTAATGAAATAACAAAAAATGCTGTAACAGAAGCATTAAAACATCCAAGAAAAATAGATAAAAATTTAGTAAATTCTCAAGAAACAAGAAGAATTCTAGATAGAATTATTGGATTTAGATTAAGTAAACTAATGCAATATAAAACAAGTGGTACAAGTGCAGGACGTGTTCAAAGTGTAGCTTTAAAATTAATAGTTGATAAAGAAAGAGAAATAAATGAATTTATAAAAGAAGAATATTGGACAATAAAGGCATTATTTAATGATTTTGATGCTGAATTAGTTTTATATAATCATAAAAAAATAGATATAAAAAATGAAATAGAAGCAAATGATATATTAAATAAACTATCTAATACATTTAAAATAGAAAATGTTGAAAAGAAAAGTAAAGAAAAAGCAACCAAATTTCCTTTTACAACAAGTACTCTACAACAAGAATCATCATCTAAACTAAATATGAATGCTAAAAAAACAATGATGATTGCTCAAAAACTATATGAAGGAATAGAACTTGAAGATGAAACAGTAGGTTTAATAACATATATGCGTACTGATTCAACAAGATTATCAAATGATTTCATAACAGAAACAAAAAATTATATAAAATCTAAGTATGGAGAAAACTATGTAGGAATAGTTAAAAAAAGCAAAAAAACAGAAAATGTTCAGGATGCTCATGAAGCTATAAGACCAACAAGTATAACTAGAACCCCAGAAATAGTAAGACCATATTTAAATGATGATGAATTTAAATTATATCGTATGATATATTATAGAGCACTTGCATATTTAATGGCCCCTGCTAAAACAGAAAATACAACAGTAATATTTGATAATAATAATTATCAATTTAAAACAACAGGACAAATAATTACTTTTGATGGTTATTTAAAAGTATATAGTGATTATGAAGATACAAAAGAAAACATTATTCCACCTTTTGATACATATAAATCAAATATTATAGTATCAAATGATATAACAAAAGAACAACATTTTACACAACCACCAGCTAGATATACAGAAGCAAAATTAGTAAAAGCAATGGAAGAATTAGGAATAGGAAGACCAAGTACGTATGCTACTATAATGAGTAATATAAAAGATAGAGGATATGTAAATATAGTAGAAAAAAAATTTGTTCCAACAGAAATAGGAATAGAAGTTACTGATAAGTTACAGGAATATTTTTCATCAATAATAAATGTTGAATATACTGCCAATATGGAAGAAGATTTAGATAAAATAGCAGAAGGAAACATTATTTGGTATAATACTTTAGATAAATTTTATAAAAAATTTGAACCGTTATTAGAAGAAGCGTTTAAAAGTATGGAAAAAGAAGCTCCACAAGAAACAGGAGAAAATTGTCCAAACTGTGGAAGTCCATTAGTAATTAGAAAAGGTAGATATGGTAAATTCACAGCATGTAGCAATTATCCTGAATGTAAATACATAAAACAAGAAAAAAAAGAAGAACAAGAGATATGTGATTGTCCAAATTGTGATGGAAAAATAGTTGAAAAGAAAAGTAGAAAAGGAAAAACATTTTATGGTTGTAATAACTATCCAACATGTAAAACAGCTTATTGGGATATACCAATTGGAGAAAAATGTCCAGAATGTGGGTCAATGTTAGTAGAAAAGAAAAAAGAAATAAAATGTAGTAGTTGTGATTATAAAAAAGAAATATGATTATAAAATAATATACAATAAAAAGCAAAAATAATTGCTTTTTTTCTTTATTATAATATAAATTAAAAAAATATTTAAAATAATGCGAACAAAAATTTGACTTTGTAATATTTATATGATAATATATTAAACTATAAAAAAGAGGGGGATTTTTTTATGGATATAACATTAGCAAAATATAATGAAATAATGGATAGAATAGAAGATAATATTACAATATTTGAAAAAGTTGGATTTAAAAATAATAGACATACTATTTATTTAGCTAGTGGAGATATTTTAAATGTACGAGTAACCGAAAATAATATAGCTCATTTATTAGGTGTAAATCTTGAATATTTAAGATTATCAAATAAATTTAAACCTAATATGAATAGTTATGAATTACTAAAAAGCTTCATTGAAAATCGTTTTGTATTTAAGAATTTAGTATCTGATGGTTTACTTAGTTTTAATAATATGTTTTCAGATTATATTGATGAAAAATTATCTTCATTTATTGATAATATAAAAATAAGAACAGATGATGTTTATTGTGTAATAAAATATGATAAAGAGAAAACATATAAATTTGAAGATAAAGCAGATATATGTGATTATTACATGATAAGAAAAAAATTAAATGAGTATTATGTGTTAGGTTTTGTTCAAAATGGAAATATTTATTATCCATCTACTTCTAGAAAATATGATGATTATCAAGAGTTTGAAAAATTTATGAGAAGAATATCTATAAAGCAAGAAATAACTTATCCATATTTAATGAAAATAGAAAACAGTGAACAATTATTTAATAAAAGTTTTACAAGTAGTTTAGAATCAAAAGAAGTGTTATTAGATAGAGTAATTAAATTATCTCAAAAGTATGATGCTACTTCATCAGTAGCAAAAGATTTTGCTTATACATTAAATCGAACTAAAAATGACAAAACATCTACAAATGTAAGCATTAATGTTTTAAGATTATTAAGTGATAGCATTAAAAGTGGTAATGTATTAGATAGAGATACAATAGATGAAATAGTAGGTAATGTAGAATTAACTGAAGACTTATTAGGATTAATAGATGTTTGTAATAACACATTATGTTCTATTGAAAACAATGATTCAGCTTTAAATAGTTATTCATCTTTAAGTGAAGAAAATAAAAATCTAAAAGAGGAATTAAAAAAATTAAAACAAGATTTAGAAAATAAAGAACAAGAAAATAATAATTTAATAGAAGAAAAAAATGAATTGTTAGAGCAAAATAATAATTATAATGAACAACTTAATATATTAGATGAAGCATATCAAAAAGTAGTAACATTAAGAAGAGGTTAAAATATGATTTTAGAACAAGAAAATTTAAAAGTAATAAAAGAATTAAATATTGATGATTATAAAAATGAATTTATAGAAAAATTTTTAAAATTATTTCCTAGTATTTATAAAAAAGAAAAGTTAGAAGAAATATTAAAAGAAAATTTAAAAAAGATAAATAAAGTAGAACCATTTGAAAATAAAATAATAAAAGGAAATTATGATTATGAAGCAAGAACAATTAATATAGTAAATGAAAATAATGATATTGCGATATTTCATGAATTTATTCATTCTATTAGAGGAAAAGAATCAATAGATGAACTAGAAGAATTAGAAGAACCTATTATGTTTAATGGATTAATAGAAGGATTTACTAAATATGCAGAAATGCTTTATAATATGTATAAAAGAAAAGGAAAAATATATAAAGATGAAATACAATATGTTTATTTAAATAAAGATAAAATAAGTTTTGAAGAAAACTCTTATTTTACTTTAGCAAATGTAATTCAAGAATTAGAATTATTATATGGTGAAATAAATGATAAAGAAACATTATTAGAAACATATTTAAAAAATGAAAATGTTTATATAAAAATAAAAGATATATATGTTAGATATTATGAAACATTAGGAAAAATGGAAAATAAAGAAGTAAGTGATATAGAATATATTTCTATGCAATCAGCATATAAAATTTTATATTATTTAAATTTAATGTATGAATCTATATTTGAAACAAAAGGAATAAGAAATTTTATATTAGAAACTATAGAAAAAGAAATAGCAGAAATATATGAAGTTATAGCTCATACTAATAGTAATTCAAAAATGAATGGTTTATTATTAACAACAGAGGCAGAAACAAGAGAACAAAGATTATTAAAAGTTATATTTGGAGAAGAAATTAAACAAAAACAATATTCTTTAAAAAGAAGTTTAAATAGATTATCAGATTCTTTTATAAGTAGAGATTTAGAAGCCTAAAAAAAGGCTTTTTTTGACATTTAATTTACCTTTTTTCTTTACTTAAATATATAGTTAATATATACTTATTATAGAAAATAGGTGGAGTATGAAAGAAAAAATAAAATTAATTTATCGTATTTTAATAGTAATAGTATCTGCAGTAGCACTTTATCTTAATTTTAAATTATTTGGATTTAAAGAAGGAATAATATATTTTACTAATATAAGCAATTTAATTTGTTTAATATATTTTATAGTATTAATTATAATGACTATAACAAAAAAAGTTAAAAGAAACGATACATACTATATATTTAAAGGTATGGTAACAATGGCTATTACTATAACAATGTTTATATATAATATATTATTATCATCAAATGATGGTATGGGTGCTTTTAAAGGTCATATGTTAGAATGTAATTTAGTTCATCTAGTTGTACCTTTAATGGTAATACTTGATTATATTATATTTGGAGAAAAAGGACATTTAAAAAAAGAATATCCTATTATATGGAGTTCAATCTTAATTTTATATCAATTATTCGTTATAATTTATGTATTATTAGGTGGAACATTTATGAATGGCTTAACATATCCTTACTTTTATATGGATATAGAAAAATATGGAACAATAGGAGTATTATTTAATTTACTAGTAATTTATATATTCTTTGTAGGTTATGGAACAATAGTACAAATAATAGATAATAAATTAGGAAAGAAAAATAAAATTATTAATTAAATAGTTATAAAAATTATTAAAAAATATATAAAAAATTGACAAACAATGAAAGTTATGATAATATATAACACAATTAAAAAGAGGGGGAAAGTTTAATGGAAAATAATTTTGAGCTGTTACTAGAAGAAATAAGTTTGGAAAAACAAAATGAAAAAAAATGTGAAAAACCATATATATATAGTGATAAAATAGTAAAAAAAGTACAAAATGTGTTGAATGATATAGATAATAATCATAATCACTCATGGGCAATTGAAATGTATGATAGAAATCGAGAAAATATGAACAGTATAGCCTTATATTATCGCGGAAAAAAAATTAAATATAAAGATATGTTTGAACGTGCGTATATGTATGCAAAATCATTAAAAAAACTTGGATTTTCAAAAGAAAATGAAATACCTATTTGTATTACTAATACTCCTGAATTTGTATATTTACTTTTAGCTGTAAGTTTTATTGGTGCTAAAGCAAATATAGTGGGTGATTGGTTTAATAAAGATTATTTAATTAAAATATTAAACGAAACAAAAAGTAATGTAATGTTTATTGATGATATTTCATACGAAAAAATTAAAGATTCTATTGATAACAGTAATATAAAAGACTTAGTATGCTTTTCATTAACTGATTCTTTTATAATAAATCAAGATAATATTAAGACTAATCCTTATCAACAGATAGATTCAAATTATCATGATATAAGTAATAATGTAAATAAAGTAAAAAGAAAACATAAAGGAACAACATATAATATAAATGAATTTGAATCATTAGGATTTGACTATAGTGGAAAAGTTGTTGAAAATGTAGATTTAAATGATGCATTTTCTATTACATATACAAGTGGAACAACATTACCAGGATATCCTAAAGGAGTTATCCAATCAAATAGAAGTTATATAACTTTATCCAGATTTAAAGAATCGGATGTGTCGGGTATGCCTACAATGAAAAATATGTCAGTTCTTGCACATATTCCTACGTATACTCATATGGAATTGTCATGTGCTATATCAGATACGCTTTATTGTGGTTGTACACTTGCGTTAGAACCATTTTATAATAAGGATTTTTTTCCATATTCATTAGTTATTAATAAGCCAAATTTTGTACCTGCAAGCACAGGATTTTGGTGTAACTTATGTAAATTATTAAATTTCGATGAATTTTGGAAGAATGTTGATATGCCTTATTTGATGCTACCTACTGTTACAGGTGAAGGTTTATCAATTGGTGAAGAAAAATTTTTGAATTTTACAAGTAGAAAGCATAAATTTGGTGTAGATAAATTACCATTTCCACTTTCACCAGTGACATTTTCAATAGGTGGTGGTACTACTGAAAGTAGTGGTATATTTGTTACATTATTTAAATCTCTTCAAGAAAAAAAATTAAATTATTTAATCAGGAAGGAAACATTAGGATTAACACCTCATAAATTTTCTGAAATAGAAGTATTAAATGAAGATGGAGATTATTGTAAAGTTAATGAGCCAGGACTTTTAGTGGCAATTAATCCATGTGAAATGATAGGATATACTGATTCTGAATTAAATAAGCAAACACATATTGTTGATTCTATTGGTCGTGAATGGTTAAATTTGGGGACATATTCATATAAAGATAGAACTGGTAGAATTAAAATGAAAGGTAGAATGGGAAACTATATTAAATTATCTAATGGGGAAAATGTTCCATACTATTTAATAGAAGATAGTATTCTTCTTGATACTAAAAATGTAATGAGTTGTTCAGTTGTTAATACTTTAGATGACAATTTAGTTTGTCATATTGAATTGCAACCATATAAACAAAAGTCAGAAAAACAAATACTTAAGGGAATTATATCGAGAATAAACAATTCATTTAATCATGAAATAAAAAACAGATTATACTTTAGAATAAGAAACAATGAAGAGTCTTTTCCGCTAGATCCAAGTGGTAAAAGAAGCTTAAGTACATTAATAAATACTGGAATAGATGAAAAAACTTTGTCATTTAGTGAATTAGAAAATAATTGTTTAGAAGAAAAAGCAACTATAAAAATTAAAAGAAAATAGAATTATAGTTATAAAATACTCATTGTTTTATAAAAAATAATGAGTATTTTATTTTTAAAACTTTATATATATTTTATATATATTTTCTTTTAATTTTATTTTAAATATGCTAAAATAATATAAGAGTAAGTATTAAGGTAGAGGTGTTATTATGGGTAAATTTTTTTATTTTATATTATGTGGATTATTGTTTTCAGTTGTTTTAAATATATTATTTTTTTCAAAAAAACATATAAAAACTCGTGAAACAAAAGTATTTTCAATATTACTTTTGCTTAATTTGATAGGATTAATAAGTGAATTATTATGTTCATATATTGGATTTAACTATTCTGAGAATACAATATTACCTCATATTTCAACTAAAATATATTTAATATGTTTAATGACATTTTTATTGTTTATGACATTATATATTTATATTATATGTTATGTATCTAGCGACAAACCTAAATTAAAATACTATAATAAATTAAAAATAATATCCTATATTATTTGGATAGTTTGTGTAATAGTTTGCATATTTCTTCCAATTACAACAGGTAGAGGTTTCGCAACAGGACCAGCGGTAAATTGGGTATATACATGTTCGACACTTGCATTAATAGAATGGACAATTCCTTTTATTAAAAATATCAAAACTATTAATAAGAAAAAATTATTACCAATTATATTGTTTGTCTTATTTATGATAATAATATCAGCAATACAAAAGATATATCCGGAAATAACATTAACAACTGTAATGGAGTTTTTAGTTATATTTATAATGTATCATACTATAGAAAATCCAGACTTAAAGATGATAGCTGAACTTAATCTAGCACGTGAACAAGCTGATAAAGCAAATAATGCTAAATCAGAATTTTTATCAAATATGTCTCATGAAATAAGAACTCCATTAAATGCTATTGTGGGATTTAGTGAAGCATTACAAGAAGAAGATATACCTGATAGTGCTAAAGAAGAAGTAAAAGATATAATAAGTGCTTCTCAAAGCTTACTTGAAATAGTAAATGGAATATTAGATATAAGTAAAATAGAAGCAAATAAAATAGAAATAGTAAATACAGAATATGATTTTAATAAAGTATTAAAAGATTTAGTTGCGTTATCAAAAGCGCGTATGGGTGATAAACCACTTGAATTTAGAACAAATTTTGATCCTACAATACCATCAGTTTTATATGGAGATCATACAAGAATAAAACAAATAATATTAAATTTACTTACAAATGCTATTAAATATACAAAAGAAGGATATGTAGAATTTAGAGTATCATGTGTAAAAAAAGATGATATTTGTAGATTAATTATTTCTGTAGAAGATTCAGGAATAGGAATAAAACAAGAAAACATTGATAAATTATTTTCAAAATTTGAAAGATTTGATTTAGAAAAGAATATAACAATAGAAGGTACTGGTTTAGGACTTGCTATTACTAAAAAATTAGTTGATTTAATGAATGGTAAGATTGTAGTTCAAAGTATATATGGAGAAGGATCAAGATTTACAGTCGCAATCGATCAAAGAATAGTTGCTATGGATCCAATAAAAATAGAAGTAGAACAACAAGAGAAAAAAGAAATAGATGTAAGTGGTAAAAAATTATTAATAGTTGATGATAATATATTAAATATTAAAGTAGCAACTCGTTTACTTAAAGATTATAATTTAGATATAGATTCAGTTACTAGTGGTCAAGCTTGTATTGATAAAATAAATTTAGGTGAAAAATATGATTTAATTTTAATGGATGATATGATGCCTAATATGAGTGGAGTAGAAACTTACAATAATCTTAGAGTACTTGATAATTTTAATATTCCAACAATAATTCTTACAGCAAACGCCATAAGTGGAATGAAAGAAAAATATATAGAAAAAGATAAATTTAATGATTATTTATCAAAACCAATTGATCGTAATGAACTTGACAGAGTCATTAGAAAATTCTTGGTAAAATAATAATAATATGTTATAATTATAGTAGGTGATAATATGAAAGATGTAAATTTATTAATAAATAATGGTGTAGATGTAAATAAAAGTTTAGAATTATTTGGTGATATGGCTACTTATGATGAAACTTTAGAAGAATTTTTATTAGGAGTAAACCAAAAACTTAATGATATAAAAACATATAAAGAAGCATCAGATATGACTAATTATGCAATATTAGTTCACTCACTTAAAAGTGATGCTAGATATTTAGGATTTACTAGATTAGCTGAATTATCATTAAATCATGAAATGGAAAGTAAAGCTAATAATTTAGATTATATATATGATCATTATGATGAATTGATGGAAGAAGCTTCAAGAATAATTAAACTAGTAAGTAATTATTTAGGAAAAGAAACAACTGTATCAGTAGTAGAACATAAAGAAAATGTTATAAAAGATAAAGCTATATTAGTAGTAGATGATTCAGATATGATTAGAAACTTTATATCAAAAGTATTTGATGATACATTTTCAGTTATTATGGCTCATGATGGAAGAGAAGCTATTGATATAGTAACAAGTAGTACTGATAATAAAATAAAAGGTATTTTATTAGATTTAAATATGCCAAATGTAGATGGATTTGAAGTATTAGATTATTTTAAATCAAATGGATTATTTAATAAATATCCAGTATCAATAATAACAGGTGCAGATGATAAAGATTCTATAAATAGAGCATTTAATTATCCAATAATTGATATGTTACAAAAACCATTTAATGAAAGAGATGTAAAAAGAGTTGTAGAAAAAACTGTAATGTTTAGCTAAAAGATACATGTAAAAATTACATGTATTTTTTAATTTGACATCAAATAAGTTTTGTAATATAATTTTCTATGTCCATTAGGACACAAAGGAGTGTTATTAATGAATTTTAATAATAAAATAGAAGTTTTAATTAATTTATTTACTTTTGATAAAGGAGAAATAAAAATATTATTATTTAAAAAACAAGATGAACCATTTAAGGGATATTGGATGTTACCAAGTAATCTTATGTTAAATAGAGAAACATTAGAAGAATGTGCAGATGCAACTTTAAAAGAAAGAGTAGGAGTAACAGATATATATAAAGAAACATGTAATGTTTTTTCAGATGTAGACCGTATACCAGATACAAGAATTGTTGGAATCTCTATAATAGGAATTGTAGATACAGTTAAAGCTAATATAGGATTTAATATAACAGAAGAAGCAGAGTGGTTTAATATAAATAATATTCCAAAAACTATTTATGATAATGGAATAATAATAGAAGAATCAGTAAACAAATTAAAAAAAGAATTATTAAACACTAAATTACTTAAAATATTTTTTCCAAGCGATTTTACTCTACCTGAATTACAAAAATTATATGAACAAGTATTAAATAAAAAACTAGATAGAAGAAATTTTAGAAAAAAAATATTAAAATTAGGTATTATAGAAGATACAATGGATAAAAATATCAGTATGACAGGTAGACCAGCAAAATTATATAGATTTAAAGATATAGATGATAAGGACTTATTTTAATGAACAATAAAGGATTTGGTCTTCCAGAACTTTTGGTTTTTATAGGATGTAGTATGTTTATTTTAGTATGTTTTATGCTATATTGGAATAAAGATGAAGAAGTTAAAGAAATTAAAGTAGAAGATATAACAGATCCTATAATAACACCATCTAATATAGAAATTCCAGAAGAATACAAAAAACTAGAAACTAAATTAAAAAAGGCAAGTCAAAATTACAAATTTAACAAAAATAAAAATATTATTATATCTTTAGATAAATTAAAAAAAGCTAGTTTAATAAATGAAATAAAAGATCCAAATGATTCAAATATTATATGTGATGGGTATGTTATATATAATAGTGAAAATAAAACATATACTCCATATATAAATTGTCCTGGAATGTATGTTACAAAAAACTTTAATAATGATTTTAATTAATTAAGTAAAATAATAATATGAAAAACTAAATTGGTAAGCAGAAATAAAAAATCTGCTTTTTTTTGTTAAAAAAAATATAAAAACCTTCATTTGAACTTTTCATAAAAATCTAATATTATCTATAAATGAGGAGGAAAAAAATGAAAAAAATTTTAATATTTATTATATTTACAGTTTTATTTATAACAACAGAAGTAAAAGCAGAATACTTTTATGAAGATAATTATGTAACAGGAGTATATGCAACATATAAGAAAGATGATTTCACAAAATCACAGTTAATGCGATTTATAAGAAGAGAAGGAGATAATTTACCAGTTTATTGCTTAACACCATCAGATACATTATATGAAGATGAATTATATACAGCAAGATTTTATAATATTGATAAATATCTTAATATATCATATGAAAAATATAAAAGAGTCTCACAAATCGCATATTTTGGATATAATTATAAAGATCATACTGATATAAAATGGTATGCAATAACCCAAATGATGATATGGAAAGAAATGGATAAAGAAGCAAGTATATTTTATACAAATAAATTTAAAGGAGAAAAAATAGAAAGGTTTACATTAGAAGAACAAGAAATAGAAAAATTAATAGAAAATTATAATAAATTACCAAATATAGATAATATAAAAATATCAATTAATGATAACTATGAAATATATAATGAAATGTTAAATGAATTTAATATAGAAGCAGATGAAACATTAAATAGTAAAATAGAAGATAATAAGTTAAAAATTAATCCAACTAAAGAAGGAAAATATAAAATAAAATTAACTAAAAAAGATGGAAATCATTCACATATTAATATTCCTTATACTGCTAAAAAAGGACAAGCTATATTAATAAGAGGATACATAGAAAAGATTGAAAAAGAAATAGAAGTAGAAGTATATTCAGGAAGTTTACAAATAAAAAAGGTAGATAGTGAAACACTAGAAAGTAATAGAAGAGGAAGTGCTAGTGTAGTAGGAGCTAATTACAATCTATATGATGAAAATAATAACTTAATAGATACTTTAAAAATAGATAATGAAGGAAATGCTAAAATAGATAAACTAAAATATGGAAATTATACTTTAAAAGAGATAAAAGCCCCAATAGGATATAAATTAGATGATAAAATTTATAATATTAATATAAATAATGAGAGTGTTAGAATACAATTAAAAGAAGAAATAATAAAAGGAAAATTAATAATAAATAAATATTTAAAAGACGATGAAAAAATAGAAAAAGAAGCAAATATAACATTTGAAATATATAATTCAGACAATAAATTAATAGATGAAATAACAACAGATAATAATGGAAAAGCTTATATAGAACTTATATATGGTAAATATAAAATAGTTCAAAAAAATACAACTTTAGGATATAAAAAAATAAAAGACTTTTTTATAGAAATAGATAGTACAGAAGATAAGATAATTAATTTATATGATGATATAATTAAAACAAAAATAATAATTAATAAAAAAGATATAGATACTAAAGAAAATATATTAAAAGAGGCATCATTCAAAATAAAAGATTTGAAAACAAATAAATATTTAGATAAAATATTTAAAACTGAAAATGGATATATTACTCTTGCTATAAAAGGTGGAAGATACTTATTAGAAGAAATAACCCCACCAAATGGTTATATAAAGGGAGAAAATAAAGAATTTATAGTAAATTCATCAGATGAAATAATAATAGATATATATAATAAAAAACAATATGGTAAAATTAAAATAATAAAATATGGTAAATTATTAGATAATAGTTTAATAAAACTTAGTGGTGTTAAATTTAATATATATGCTAAAGAAGATATATTAGATTACGATAATAAAATAATATATAAAAAAGATACATTAATAGAAACATTAAATATAGAACAAGGAATAGCTATATCAAACTTACTTCCTATAGGTAAATATTATATAAAAGAAATAAGTACAATAGATAAATTTTATATTGATGACAATATATATGATATAGACTTAAATAATAATTCAAATGAAGATTTTATAGTAAAAGAAATAGAACTTATTAATAAAGAAATAGTTTATCCTAAAACAAGTAATAAAGATATAATTATAAATTCTATTATAATATATCTTGTATTTATAGGATTAATGCTTATTTTATCTGGTTTAAAACATGAAAAATAAATTAGGATTTTTACTTATTATATTATCTATAATACTTATAATATCTAAATATAAAAAAGATAATATTAATACAATTTATCAAAATAAAATAATATCAAATATATATGATAATCATAATATTTATAAAGAATATAAAGGTTATATTAAAATTCCAAAATATAATATAAAAAAAGTAATAAAAAAAGGAACATCAGATAAAATATTAGATCAAAACTATGTAGGAATAATGAATATAAATAAACCTAATTTAATAATATTAGCTGGTCATAATACAAATTCTGTATTTAAAAAAATACATTATATGAAAAAAAATGACTTAATAGAATTATATTTAGAAGAAAAAGAAATATATATAGTGGAAGAAACAAAAAAAATAAGAATAGATGATTATAAAATATTAAATGATAGTTATAATACCAAAACATTAATTCTTATAACATGTACTAATAATAGGAATAAAAGATTTATAGTAATTGCTAAAAAATACCAACTGTAAAATAGTGTAAATCAATTGAAATTTAAATATAATTGCTATACAATAAAATCAGTATTTGTTATAATTAATATAAGAATTAATACTAAGAAAGAGGTGTAGTAAAATGAAAAAAAAGAAGTTATTATTTATATTCATTTTTCTTATCTCTTTTTGCTTTATGAAAAATGTAAAAGCTATTTATAATGATTCAATGGTTGGAACATATGAAGAAGAATTGACTAAATTTCCATATGCATATCAAGAAAAAATAAAAAAATTACATAATACATATCCTAATGCCATATTTGTTGCTCAAGATAAATTCTTTGATTGGAATAAATATAAAGAAGTTGAAGTTAATTGGAATAGTATGCTTGATGCACAATTAAAAAACAAAAGAAGTGAGATAGAGGCAAGTGCTCCAGATAATTATAAATCATCTATTTGTGGGGAAACTTCTGGTAATAAATGTACTTGGTATATTGCAAGTAAAGAAGCTGTTGAATATTATATGAATCCTTATAACTTTTTGGATGAAAAACATGTTTTTATGTTTGAATCTCAATATTATAAAGATTATCATATAAAAGAAGGAGTAGAAAAAATATTATCTGGTACATTTATGGCTAATACTAAATGTGAAGGTTCAGATAAAACTTATTCTGAAGTCATACTAGAAGCAGCAGTAAAATATAATATTAGTCCGTATATGCTAGCAGCACGTTTAAAACAGGAACAAGGATCTAAAGGAACAAGTGCCTTAATTTCTGGCGAATATGAAGGATATGAAAATTTTTATAATTATTTTAATATACAAGCTGGTGGATCAACAGATGAAATAAAAATTACAAATGGTTTGAAATGTGCTAATGGTACATTAACAAACTCTAAAGGGCAAAAATTATGTGAAGGAAATAATTGGAATAGCCCATATTCTTCAATAATAGGAGGAGCAAAATTTATATATAAAGAATACATTGGAATTAATGATACATATAATGTTAAAGGACAAATGACAAATTATCTTCAAAAATGGGATCCATATGGTCCAGTATTTGGAGGTCATCAATATATGCAAAATATTAGAGCACCATATTATGAATCAGAAAGTACTTTTAAATCTTATTCATCTTTTAAAGAATATAAAAATTATAATTACGTTTTTTATATTCCAATATATAAAGATGCACCAAATTTAAATGATGGAACAAATACTGATGATAATACAACATCAGATAATATTAAAAAACTTATAACATATAATATAAGTGATAATTATATTAGTGGTATTCAAGAAAAAACATTACAAGCTGATTTTATAAAAAATATAACCGATAAATTAAAAAATTCAACAGTTTCTATTACAAAAAACAATAACAATAAAACAGAAAATATAGCTACTGGTGATATAATTAAAATAAAATATAATGAAAAAGAATTTACATATACAGCTGTAATATATGGAGATTTAAATGGTGATTCGATTATTAATTCGGCAGATTTACTTAAAATAAGACAACATTTAATTCCAACAAATGAGTTGAAAGGAGCATATTTAATTTCAGCTAATTTAAATAGAAATGATACAATAGTTAATTCAGCAGATTTACTTAAAATGAGACAACATTTAATTGGATTAGCTAAAATAAATCAATAGGAGGTAATATGAAAAAAATTAAATATTTGACACTAATATTTGTGAGTACATTCCTTTTTAATACAGGAGTAAAAGCTGCATCATCACTTTATACAAGTTCATCAACTGTATATAATGGTTCTACATTTAAAGTTGGTGTTAAATTAAGTGGTGTTGCTTCGTGGGAAATTCATGTATCAGCTAGTGGTCCAGTTAGTGGATGTTCTATAAATCAAGCAGATGCAACAGAAAATGCAATGAATGGTTCTAAAACATATACTGCAGAATGTAAAACGACAGGTACGGGTACTATAAAAATTAATTTAAATGGTAATACAACTGATCAAAATGGTAATACAGTTAATATATCAGGTTCAAAAAGTGTAAATGTCATAAGCAAACCAACATCTTCAAATACATCAAATAATTCTTCAACATCTAAAAAAGAAACTAAATCTTCAAATAACAATTTAAAATCATTAGAAATTGAAGGTTATAAATTAAGTCCAGAATTTGATAAAAATAAAACAGATTATACTTTAACTGTTCCGAATGATGTTAACAAGATTAAAATTTTAGCATACAAAGAAGATGATAAAGCATCGTTAAGTGGAGATGATGGAGAAAAAGAAGTTAAAGAAGGAGAAAATAAGTTTTCAGTTGTTGTTAAAGCTGAAAATGGTAGTGAAAAAAAATATAATATTACAATAACAGTTGATTCAAAACCAATAATTGTAAAAATTCAAAATGAAGAATATACTCTTATAAAGAAAAAAGATGAATTACCAGAATTAGAATTAAAACATGAAGATTTAACATTAAATATTGAAGATCAAGAAGTTCCAGCATATAGAATTGATAATATAAGTTATGTATTAGTTGGTTTAAAGGATAAAGAAGGAAATGTAAATTTATATAAGTTTGATTCGTTTAAGGATAATGAAAAACCAACAGAATATAAATTGTTTAAATCGTTTAGTTTTGATTCTAAAATGATTAATATTATTGATTTTCCAAAAAATAAAATACCTTCTAACTATAAAAAATACTCAATAAAAATAAATGATCAAGATGTTATAGTTTATAAATTAAATAAAAATTCTAAATATAGTTTAATTTATGGAATTAATTTAATAACTGGAAAAGAAAACATATATAGATATGATAGTGATGAAAATACAATTCAAATATATGAAAGAGAAGAAGAGAAAATATTAGAAGAAAAAATTAGCCAATATGAAAAACTAATATTAATACTAGGTGTAGTAATAGTAATTTTAATATTATTAGTAACAATTGGGTTTACAAGAAAAGTTAAAAATAAAGAAACTAATGAAATAGATAACGAATTAACAAAAAAAGAAATAAAAAAGATAGAAAAAGATACAAAAAAGCAAAATAAAAAAAACAAGAAAAAATTAGAAAAAGGAGAACCTGAAATGTAAAGGTTCTTTTTTCTTAATTGACTATTATAACTTTAATATGATATAATTTTTATATTAAAATGGTGATGAAAATGAAGAATGATAAGTTTAAAGAAACATTAATATATATATTAGTATTTTGCTCAATAATTATACTTTCTATTTTACTTACATCTAGTTATAGAAAAACAACTGAACCTAAAGTATATTATGAAGTATACCTAGATGGTAAAGTAATAGGAACGGTAAATTCAAAAGAAGAATTAGATAATTATATTGATAGTAAAAATGAAATGTATAAAAATAAATTAGGAGTAGATAGAATATATTCACCAAATGGTCTATCTACCCAAAAAGTTTTAACATATAATGCAGAAGTAAGTTCAGTAGCAAGTATATATGCAAAAATACAAAATGAAAAACCATTTACAATAAGTGGATATCAATTTACAATTGATAGTTCATCAGATACAAAAAATAAACAAGAACAAAAAGAAGAAATAAAAACTTCAAAAATTAAATTATATATAACAGAAAGTAAAATATTTGATGAAGCAGTAGAGAGTTTATTTAAAACTTATGTTGGTACAAATGAATATCAATCATATAAAGAAGAAACACAACAACAAATTGTAACAACTGGTACATATATAAATAATGTATATGTAAAAGATAATATAACAATAAAAAAAGTTAATATACCAGTTACAGAAAAAATATATAATGACTCAAATGAATTAGCACAATTTTTATTATTTGGTGAAAATAATAAAAAATCAGACTATACAGTAAAAAGCGGAGATACAATTGATACAGTAGCGTTTGCAAATAAGATAAGTACAGAAGAATTTTTGATATCAAATCCTTCATTTAGTAGTTCAAAAAGTTTATTATTTCCTGGACAAAAAGTAGTAATTGGAATAACAGATCCACAAATACAAGTAGTAATAGAAAAATCTGTTGTCAAAGATGAAGTAAATAAATATACAACAATTGAAAGATATGATTCATCAAGACAAGTTGGCGATGATGAAGTAATTCAAAAAGGAGAAAATGGTTTAGAGAGAATTAGTCAAATAGTTGAAATTACTAATGGCAATATTACTTATGTTAAACCAATTAGTAAAACTGAACTTAAACCAGCAACTTCAAAAATAATTGTATATGGTAAAAAGCAAGTATCAGGTGTTGGTTCAACACGAAGTTGGGGATGGCCAACAAATAGTGGTTATACAATTTCGTCTAACTATGGATATCGTATAGATCCATTTACAAGAAGACGTAATTTACACACAGGAATTGATATTTCAGGTACAGGATATGGTAGTCCAATATATGCTACAAATAATGGTACAATTATAACAAGAACATCACATTATTCCTATGGAAATTATATTATAATAAATCATAATAATGGATATTATACACTTTATGCACATATGAGTAGATTTGATAATAGAGTTAAAGTAGGATCAAATGTTACAAGAGGACAAATTATAGGATATGTAGGAATGACCGGTAGTGCAACAGGACCTCACTTACATTTTGAAGCATGGTATGGAGGAGCACCTTATAGAGGTGGTACAAGATTAAATCCATGGACATTATATAATTGATTATAATATGATAATTTGATAAAAACTAGTTGAAAAACTAGTTTTTTTAATATATAATTTTTATAGTAGAAAGTAGGTAAAAAATGAAAAGAAAAGGTTTTACATTAATAGAATTATTAGCAGTAATAGTAATACTAGCAATTATAGCCCTTATAGCAACCCCAGTAGTATATAAAATAATAAATGATGCTAAAATAAGTGCATTTAAAAATAAAATATATGCTATAGATAAAGCATCAAATACATATTATGAGAACTTAATATTAGAAGGAAATGAAGAAGAATTTACGAAAGGATTAGACGGAACATATTCACTAACATTAGATTTAAGTAAACAAAGTGATAAAGAAAAATTAGAAATAAAAGGAAAAACGATTAAAAAAGGACTTGTAACAATAACAGATGAAGGAAAAGTATCAATAACAGCATTAGATGATAAACTATGTGGACAAAAATTATCAAGTAGTGAAGTAATAAATATGCTCAGTATAAAGGATGATTTTGCATGTTATTTATTAGATTCATCAAGTAGTGATATAGGAACAAATGATATATTAACAGCAATTCAAAATTTAAAAGATTCAAATGAAAATTTATCAAAAGAAGTACAAGAATTAAAGAGTACAATAAAAGATATAAATAATAATGAAATAGGAACAGAAAATGCTTTAAATAAAATATATCCAGTAGGAAGCATATATGTATCAACAAGTTTAAAAACAGCTGAAGAAGTAAAAGAAAAGTTAGGTGGAGAATGGGAAAGTTATGGAGATGGAAGAGTGTTAAGAAGCACAACAGGAGAAGCAAATCAAACAGGAGGAAATAGTGATATATCTTTAACAACAGCAAACTTACCATCACATTCACATTCATATACACCAGCAGGAACAGTAACAAGTAAATTTACAGGAACAGCAGTTAATAGTGGTTCAAAAGGAAGTGGATACACTATAAAATATACATATGCAACTAGAACAAGTGGGGTAGCCAATGCGGCTTTTTATAGAACAGTTTCAACTAGTGGAACAGCAGCAAGTGCTAACCATGTTACAGGTTACACATCATCTGCTTATGTAGATAGAACTGATAGAAGTTATCCATTAAGTGATCACACACATAATTACAATGACTATTATGCAAATAGTATAAGTGGTGTAGAATCACATTACCATTCAGTAACAGCATCCGGAACAGTAACAAGTACATTTAAAGGAACAGCAAGTAACACTGGAACAACAGGAAGTAATACATCATTTAGTGTATTAGATCCATATATAACTGTTTATATGTATAAAAGAATTAAATAAATTTTAAAATTATTTTTAAACAAACTAAAAAGAATGAAGCAATCATTTCTTTTCCTAAATTGAAATTACAAAAAGAAAATTAGTTGCAAAAATAGTTTTTTTAATATATAATTAGTATAGAAAAAATAGAAAGTAGGTAGTTTATATGTTAGCAAACAGTAAAATCGGGGGGGTTATTTAAATAACCTAAAGAAAGGATTTACACTTATAGAATTATTAGCAGTCATAGTAATATTAGCAATTATAGCACTTATAGCAACCCCAATAATATTAAATATGATAAATGATGCTAAAAAAAGTGCAGCAAAAGATTCAATTTTTGGATATGTAGAAGCAGTAGAAAATTATCAAACATTACAAATGTTAAAAAATGAAGATGGGTTAGTAAAAGGAAAA
>JAGBES010000007.1 GCA_017936845.1 Bacilli bacterium | reverse complement strand
GGATTCATGAATGGAGACTATTCTAATTTTGCAGTATATGATAGAGCACTTAGTGATGATGAAATAGTAAAATTTGATTTTTAAAGGGTGATAAAAAATGAAAAGAAAAGGTTTTACACTTATAGAATTATTAGCTGTAATAGTAATACTAGCAATTATAGCACTTATAGCAATACCAATAATATTAAATATGATAAATGATGCGAGAAAGAGTGCATCAGTAGATTCAGCATATGGATATATAGAAGCAATAGAATACAATAATTCAATGAGTATGCTAGATAGTACAAAATATCCAAAAATAGAAGATGGAGAAAATATAGATATAAGTACAATAACAAATATAAAATTAAAAGGAACTAGACCAACTAGTGGAAAAATAACAATAACAAAAGGAAGAATAACAAAAGCAACACTTTGTATAAATAATTATAATGTAGAATATGATGGAAAAGAAGCAAAAACAAATGGAGCTTGTGATAGTTCAAATAATGAAGAAGTAGTACTTAAAGGAGATCCAATATTAGAAAAAGCCAAAGCATTAGTATATGAAAATGGAGCATGTAAAACAAGTGGAACATATAACTATATGGGAGGATGTTATATAAAAGGAGCAAGTACAAATAACTATGTATGGTATAACGGATTTATGTGGAGAATCATGGGAATAAATAGTGATGGTACCGTAAGACTAATAACAGATGAAAATGTAACAGCAATACCATATGGATCAAGTGGTACAGTAGAAAATTATGCAACAAATACAGGATATATACATAGTTGGTTAAATGATTATTTTTATAACAAATTAAATAGTACAAAAAGTATTATACAAAATGGATCATATTTCTGTAGTGAAACAATAGGAGCAACTTTAACAAATAATACAGTAAGAACAGAATGTACAAGTGGAAAAGAAGTAAAAGCTAGTGTTGGATTAATTTCATATGATGAATACTATCTAGCAGGCTCATCTTCATCATACTTAAATATAGGACAATATTTTTGGACAATGACACCATACAGTACCTCTTGCGCCTGGAACGTGACCTCAGGTGGTTCCGCTAGCAGCTACGACGTGACTTATACTTCTTACGGAGTTCGCCCAGTTATAAATGTCAGCTCTACATCTATCATCACAAAAGGTGATGGTACCGCTTCAAATTACTATGTACTTTCAGAAAATAAAGATAGTGATAAAACAGGAACACTATTAGAAAATGTAACAAGTGGAGAATATGTAAAACTAGAAGGAAAGACATATAGAGTAGTAAGTAAAGAAAGTGATGGAATAAAACTAATATTAGATGGATATGTAGGAACATCAGCATATGGAAGTAATAATACATTCACATTAGAATCAGGAATAGGACAAAAGTTAAATGGAGATGTCTTAACATCACTAGGACTTTCTACTTCGGATAAAATAGTTACAACAACATGGTATCAAGGAGATGCTGTAGATTATGGTTTTGAATATACAGATGTATTAAATTCAACAAATAATGGTGTAACAGCTAAAGTAGGATTAATAAGATTAGGAGAAATGTTATCAGGACAATCATCAACGATATTAACAAAGAATTATACAACATCAAGTAGCTATAATAATACAACTTCATATTGGACAATGAATAAATATACCAGTACCTCTAGCGCATGGTTCGTGGACAATGGCGGTTTCGCTGACAACATCGTCGTGCCTCATACTTTCGGAGTTCGCCCAGTTATAAAAGTCAAAACAGATCTTACCATTTCTAAAGGAAATGGTACTTGGAATAATCCATATGAAGTATAAATTAATAAAAACTCGTTTAATTTAAAAATGAGTTTTTTTGTTTATTTAAAATATAAATATATTAAAGAAAATAATTGACTTACATAAAATATTATGATAATATTTATTTAGACACGAAAGGTGTTTTTATTTTGAAAAAAAGAGGTGTTATATTGAAGAAATTTCTTAGTGGTGTAAAAAAAGAAATGCATAAAGTAAGATGGCCTAATAAAAAAGAAATGGCAGTATATTCTGCAGCTACATTATTTTGTGTAATTGTATTTGCATTATTTTTTACAGGTTTAGACTTTTTAATATCAGCTATTAAGGAAGTGATTTACTAATGGAAAAAGAATGGTATGTCGTTAATACTTATTCTGGACATGAAAGCAAAGTTAAAGAAAAGTTAGAAATGCGTGCTAGTACTATGGGTATGGAAGACTATATTTTTAGAGTTGTTGTTCCAGAAGAAAAAATAATAGATGAAAAAGGAAAAGAAAAAGTTAAAAAAATGTTTCCTGGTTATATACTTGTTGAGATGATAATGAATGATGAAGCATGGTTTATCGTAAGAAATACTCCAGGTGTTACAGGATTTATAGGATCTTCAGGTAAAGGAGCTAAGCCATTTCCTTTGACTCCTATGGAAGTAGATAAAATTTTAGGAAGCATGGGAATGAGTAGACTTGAAATTGGTAATAATTTAAATGTAGGAGATAGTGTAAAAGTAGTAAATGGACCATTTGCATCTATGTATGGAAAAGTAAAATCAATTAATATGGAAAATCAAATATTAGAAGTAACTTTAGATTTATTTGGACAAGAAACAACAGTAGAATTAGCACTTAGTGAAATAGAAAAAGCGTAATGGAAGATATAAAATATAATGAATTTATAGATAGTATTCCAACTATTTGTAATAATATAATAAATAAAACATATAATCAATATTATGATAGTATTCTGTATTTTAAAGATGCATTTCATTTTAAATATCATAATGAATTATTAATAACAGAAATAGGTTTTCCATTAGATAATAATAAATTATTAAAAATTTATGACTTATTTTATGAAATATTAGAAAAAAACAATAATATACCTGATGGTGAATATAAAATTAATATATTGCCAACAGAATATAAAAAAGAAAATGATACTTTATTTAGAAAGATAAATGGATATCAAATAATAATTGAATTTAAACAAAAAGAAATGTATTTACAAAAAAAATAATTTGTGTTAATATTATTAGTGGCTATATATTTTTATATAGATTAAAAAGTGGGAGCGCGGATAATAAACCACTTAAGAGTGATCTTAAGGCATTAGAACCACTCGCGAAAAAAATAATAGGAGGTGTTTTTCGTGGCAAAAGAAATATCAAAAGTAATTAAAATTCAAATAGAAGCTGGAAAAGCAACACCAGCACCACCAGTTGGAACAGTTTTAGGACCAGCAGGTGTTAATCTACAAGAATTTTGTACAAAATATAATGATGCAACTAGAGATAAAATGGGAGATATATTACCAGTAGAAATTACAGTCTATGAAGATAGATCATTTGATTTCGTAATTAAAACTCCACCAACAGCATTCTTAATAAAGAAAGCAACAGGTATTAAAAAAGGATCAACTAAGGGTGCAAATGAAATAGTTGGAAAGCTTTCAAAAGAACAATTGAAACAAATAGCAGAAACAAAATTGCCAGATTTAAACGCATATACAGTAGAAGAAGCAATGAAAATTGTAGCTGGAACTGCTAAAAATATGGGAATAGAAATAGAAGATTAATCATATAGGTTGATACCTATGTGGAAGGAAAAAATCCGCTAGACCACATAAGGAGGTTAAAATGAAAAAAAGTAAGAAGTATTTAGAAGCTTCAAAAAAAGTAGAAAAAAATAAATTATATAATAAAGAAGAAGCTATTAAATTAGTTAAAGAAACATCTACAACTAATTTTGATGGTTCTGTTGAAGTTGCTATGAGACTTAATCTTGATACAAAAAAAGCAGATCAACAATTAAGAGGAGCAATCGTTTTACCTAATGGAACAGGAAAAACTAAAAAAGTATTAGTTTTAGCAAAAGGAGAAGCAGCAAAAGCAGCAGAAGCTGCAGGAGCTGATTATGTAGGAGATATGGATTATATCGAAAAAATCGAAAAAGAAAATTGGTTTGATTTCGATACGATGATAGCAACTCCTGATATGATGCCTGCATTAGGGAAAATTGGTAGACTTTTAGGACCTAAAGGTTTAATGCCAAATCCAAAAACAGGAACTGTTACAATGGATACAAAAAAAGCAGTAGAAGATGTTAAAAAAGGACGTGTAGAATATCGTACAGATAGCTATGGTAACGTACATGCTATAATAGGAAAAGTATCTTTTACAGAAGAAAAATTAGTAGAAAATTTAAATGCATTTGTATCAGTAATTAATAAATCAAAACCAGCAACAGTTAAAGGAAAATATATTTTAAATATATCAGTAGCTTCAACAATGGGACCTGGTATAAAAATTGATTCAAATAGTTTTGACTTTTAATTATATATATGATATAATTAATACGTTGTTTTGAAAATTAGATATTTGTACCGTAGACAGTAGGGGAGAAATCTTAATATCCTACCGAGGAACTTTTATAGATTCTTGGCCTTACTGTATGTAAGGCTTTTATATGGTACTTTATATGGATGGAGGTGCAGAATGGCAAATCAAAAAATAATAGAAGCAAAAGCTAATGTTGTTTCAGAAATTGAATCAAAAATTAAAGATTCATCTTCAGTAGTTTTATTTGAATACAGAGGTTTAACTGTTACAGAAACAAATGAACTAAGAAGAAAGCTAAGAGAAACAGACTCTGAATATAAAGTTTACAAAAACACTTTAACAAAAAGAGCACTTGATAAATTAAATATTGATTTAGGAGATAATTTAAATGGTCCAAAAGCAATAGCATTTGGAACAGATGCAGTAGCTCCAATTAAAGTATTAAGTGATTTTGCTAAAGAACATAAAGCATTAGAACTTAAAGTAGGAATTGTAGATGGTGAAGTAGCAGATATTAATATGTTGAAGGAATTAGCTTCAATTCCATCAAGAGAAGGATTACTTACAATGTTTGCAAGTGGACTTCTTGCAATCCCAAAAGATTTTGCAATTTGCTTAGATTTACATAGTAAAAATATAGAAGGTTAATTAGAAAGAAGGAGGAATGTAGAATGGCAAAATTAAGCGCAAAAGAAATTATTGACTCACTAAAAGAAATGACACTTTTAGAAATTAAAGAAGTAGTAGATTTAATGAAAGAAGAATTTGGTGTTGATCCAAGTGCTGTAGCAGTAGCAGCTGCACCAGCTCAAGCAGCAGAAGAAGGACCAAGCTCAGCAAATGTTGTATTAACATCAGCTGGAGCTAATAAAATAGCAGTTATTAAATTAGTAAGAGAAATTACTGGTTTAGGATTAAAAGAAGCTAAAGATATAGCTGATAATGGTGGAGTTGTAAAAGAAAAAGCAACTATGGATGAAGCTAATGAATTAAAAGCTAAATTCGAAGAAGCTGGAGCAACAGTAGAATTACAATAATTTATAATTAATAGTGGTAGCCTATACTAAAAAAATTAGTATGGGCTTTCACCGTCTAATAAAGTATATAAAAAATAAATAAAATTAATTGACAAATTGAAATGGTTTTGGTAAAATTATAAATTGGTTGCATGTGCTTATTTTTATAAGTACAATCTTTGTTAAATATAGTATATAGGGGTGAGAAAGTGGCATATACAATAAAAAAATTTGGTGATCATCGAGAAAGAAGAAATTATGGAAAAACAAAGAACGCTATTGAACTTTCTAATTTATTAGAAATACAAAAAAAATCATATGATTGGTTCATACAAGATGGAATAAAAGAAGTTTTTGACGACATATTCCCTATTGAAGATTTTCAAGGAAAATTATCATTAGAATTTGGAGATTATTCATTTGAACAACCTAGATATTCTATTAAAGGATGCAAAGAAAGATATTCAACTTATGCAGCACCTTTGAAAGTAGAAGCTAGACTTTTTAATCATGAAACAGGAGAAGTAAAAGAACAAGAAATATATCTTGGAGATATGCCTGTTATGACTGAAAGTGGAACATTTATAATAAATGGAGCAGAAAGAGTAATTGTATCACAATTAGTTAGATCTCCATCAGTTTATTTTGGAAAAGAAATAGATAAAAATGGAAGACTTGTTATAACTTCACAAATTATACCTAACCGTGGTACATGGCTAGAATATGAAATAGATGCAAGAAATGTAATATATGTTAGAATTGATAGAACAAGAAAAGTACCATTAACTACTTTATTACGTGCTATTGGTCTATCAAGTGATGAGGATATAGTAGATTTATTTGGAGAAAGTGATTATTTAGAAAATACTATCTCAAAAGATTCTAATAAAAATACAGATGAATCTTTAATAGATATTCATTCTAAATTAAGACCAGGAGAACCTTCAACATTAGATAGTGCTAAAAACCAATTAATTACAAGATTCTTTGATTCATTTAAATATGATTTAGCTAAAGTTGGACGTTACAAATTTAATAAAAAATTAAATGTAATAGATAGATTACTTGGAACAGTTTTAGCAGAAGATATCAAAGATGGTAATAAAGTTATAGCTTCTAAAGGTACAGAAATCACAAAAGCTATCTTAGAAGAAATTAAACCAGTACTTAAAAATGGTTTTGGTGTAAAAGAAGTATTAATAAACACAGAATTAGATACTTATAATAAAGTACAAATAATAAAAGTATATTCAAAATTAAATCCAGAAAAAATAGTAAATGTTATAGGAAATGATTATACATCAGAAATTAAAAGACTTACAATATCTGATATATATGCTGCTACATCTTATTATTTGAATTTACTTGAAGGAATAGGAAATTATGATGAAATAGATCATTTATCAAATAGACGTGTTCGTCAAGTAGGTGAACTTTTACAAAATCAATTCAAAGTAGGAATTAGTCGTATTGAAAGAGTAATTAGAGATAGAATGAGTACTCAAGAAATAACAGAGGTAACTCCAAAATCTTTAATCAATATAAGACCACTTACTGCAGCTATAAAAGAATTTTTTGGTAGTAGTCAATTATCACAATTCATGGATCAAATAAATCCAGTAGCTGAACTTACAAATAAAAGAAGACTTTCATCTTTAGGACCTGGAGGTTTATCAAGAGATAGAGCAGGTATGGATGTACGTGATGTTAATCCAAGTCACTATGGAAGATTATGTCCAGTTGAATCACCTGAAGGACCAAATATTGGACTTATAACTTCTTTAGCAAGTTATGCTAAGGTAGATGAATATGGTTTTATTATGACTCCATATCGTAAAGTTGTAAATGGTGTTTTAACAGATGAAGTTATATATATGACTGCTGATGAAGAACTTGATTATTATATTTCACAAGCAGCTGTAAAAACTGATGAAAATAATAAAATAATATCAGAAAGAGTACCAGCTAGATATCGTGGAGATAATATTATGATTGAATCTGAAAAGGTAGATTATGCAGATGTTTCACCACAACAAGTTGTATCAATTGCAACACAAGGTATACCTTTCCTAGACCATGATGATGGTAAACGTGCCCTTATGGGTGCCAACATGCAACGTCAAGCAATACCACTAATAAAAACAGAAGCACCACTTGTAGGAACAGGTGTAGAAGCAATAGCTGCAAGAGATTCAGGAGCAGTCGTAATAGCAAAAGCAGATGGTGTTGTAGATTATGTAGATGCAAATAAAATAATTGTAAAAACAATAAAAGGAATGGATACATATTATTTAAATGGATATGAAAGAAGTAATGCTGGAACATGTTATCATCAGGTGCCTATTGTAAAATTAGGAGATAAAGTAAAGAAAGACGAAGTAATAGCTGACGGACCATCTACAAATAAAGGTGAAATGGCTTTAGGTAGAAATGTTACAGTAGCATTCATGAACTTTAATGGTTACAATTATGAAGATGCAGTTGTCTTAAATGAAAGATTAGTAAAAGATGATGTATTTACATCAATTCATATAGAAGACTATGAAATAGAATGCCGTGATACAAAATTAGGTCCAGAAGAATTTACAAGAGATATTCCAAATGTAAGTGAAGAAGCTCGTAAAAATCTAGATGAAAATGGTATTGTTAGAATCGGTACAGAAGTAAAAGATGATGATATATTAGTAGGTAAAGTCACACCAAAAGGAATGGCTGAACTTACAAGTGAAGAAAAACTATTACATGCAATATTTGGAGAAAAAACTCGTGAAGTAAGAGATTCATCACTTCGTGTTCCACATGGTGGAGATGGAATTGTTCATGATGTAAAAATATTCACAAAAGAAGATTCAGATGAATTACCAGCAGGTGTTTCAAAAATAATAAGAGTTTATATAGCTCAAAAAAGAAAAATATCTGTTGGAGATAAAATGGCAGGACGTCATGGAAATAAAGGTGTTGTTTCACTTGTATTACCAGAAGAAGATATGCCATATTTACCAGATGGTACACCAGTTGATATATTACTTAATCCACTAGGAGTTCCATCACGTATGAATATAGGACAAATATTAGAAATGCATTTAGGTATGGCAGCTAAAGAATTAGGTGTTTATGTAGCAACTCCAGTATTTGATGGAGCAACTCGTGAAGAAGTAATAGATGCCTTAAAAGAAGCAGGACTTAGAGAAGATGGAAAATTTGAATTATATGATGGTCGTACTGGAGAACCATTTGATAATCCAGTAAGTGTTGGTATCATGTATATGATAAAACTTAATCACATGGTTGATGATAAATTACATGCTAGATCAACAGGACCATATTCTTTAGTTACACAACAACCACTTGGAGGAAAAGCACAATTTGGTGGACAAAGATTTGGAGAAATGGAAGTTTGGGCACTTTATGCTTATGGAGCTAGTCATGTATTACAAGAAATGATGACAATAAAATCAGATGATGTTGTAGGACGTGTTAAAGTATATGAAGCATTAGTAAAAGGAACACCACTTCCACCATCAGGAGTACCAGAAAGCTTTAGAGTTTTAATTAAGGAATTCCAAGCTTTAGGATTAGATATTACTGTTTTAAATAAAGATGGTAAATATGTTGATTTAAAAGAATTAGAAGACGAAGAAGAAAATAATTTCTTATCAACAGTAGAATTTGAAACAATTGAACCAGAAGAAGTAGAAGATACTACTGAAGAAATAGAAGAAGATTTAGAAGATGATTTTGATGATATAGAACCAACAGAAGAAGATTTAGAATCAGTTATGAAAGGGGTTGAGGATTAATGGATGTTAATAACTTTGAAGGGTTAAAAATTGCTATTGCCTCTCCTGAAAAAATAAGAGATTGGTCATATGGTGAAGTAAAAAAAGCAGAAACAATAAATTATCGTACTTTAAAACCAGAAAGAGATGGATTATATTGTGAAAAAATATTTGGACCAACAAAAGATTATGAATGTGCTTGTGGAAAATACAAGAGATTAAGATATAAAAATGTTATATGTGATAGATGTGGTGTTGAAGTAACACGTTCTAAAGTACGTCGTGAACGCATGGGACATATAGAACTTGCAACACCAGTCTCTCATATTTGGTTCTTTAAGGGAATTCCATCACGTATGGGTCTTGTACTTGATATGTCACCAAGAGATCTTGAAGAAGTATTATACTTCGTTTCATATGTTGTACTAGATCCAGGTGCAGCTCCTTTAGAGAAAAAACAAACAATTAGTGATAAAGAATATAGAGCATACTATGAAAAATATGGAAATACATTTAGAGTTGGTATGGGAGCTGAAGCTATAAAAGAACTTCTAAAAGAAGTTGATTTACAAGCAGAAGTAGATGCAATAAAGAAAGAAATAGATGAAATAAAAGATTCATCAAGTCAAAAACGTATACGTTTAATTAAACGTTTAGATGTACTAGATGCATTCTTAGAATCAGGAAATAAACCAGAATGGATGATATTAGATGCACTTCCAGTTATTCCACCAGATTTAAGACCAATGATTCAACTAGATGGTGGTAGATTTGCTACATCAGACTTGAATGATTTATATAGACGTGTAATAAATAGAAATAATCGTTTAAAAAAATTAATGGAACTTGGAGCTCCAAGTATTATAATTCAAAATGAAAAACGTATGCTTCAAGAAGCAGTAGATGCTTTATTTGATAATGGTAGAAGAGGACGTAACGTAACAGGAGCTGGAAATAGACCATTAAAATCATTATCAAGTATGCTAAAAGGAAAACAAGGACGCTTCCGTCAAAACTTACTTGGTAAACGTGTTGACTATTCAGGACGTAGTGTTATTGTAGTAGGACCAAATTTAAAAATGTATGAATGTGGTATACCAAAAGAAATGGCTTTAGAATTATTTAAACCACACGTTATAAATGGATTAGTAACAAAAGGAATAGCTTCAAATATAAAAGCAGCTAAGAGAATGATTGAAAACCAAGATCCACGTGTATGGGATGTTGTAGAAGAAAAAATAAAAGAACATCCAGTTATGTTAAACCGTGCCCCAACACTTCATAGATTAGGTATTCAAGCATTTGAGCCAAAATTAATAGAAGGACGTTCAATAAGACTTCATCCATTAGTTTGTGCAGCATTTAATGCCGATTTTGATGGTGACCAAATGGCAGTCCATGTTCCAATTAGTGAAGAAGCACAAACAGAAGCTAGAGTATTAATGTTAGGAGCTAATAATATCTTGAAACCATCAGATGGTAATCCAATCGTTACACCAGGACAAGATATGATTTTAGGTAACTATTATATTACAATTGAAAAAGAAGGAGAACCAGGAGAAGGAAGAGTATTTAGAAATCCAGATGAAGCTTTAATGGCATATGAAAGAAGAGAAATAACTCTTCATACAAGAATTGCAATACCAGCTAGAGGATTTAAATATAAATTATTTACAGAAGAACAAAAAAATAAATATTTAGTAACAACTCCAGGTAAACTTAAATTTAATGAAATATTCCCAGATACTTTCCAATATATAAACGAAGGTACAAAAGATAATATAGAAGGAATAACACCAAATAAATATTTTTTACCAATGGGAATAGATATAAAAGAAGCAATTAGTAAAATGGAATTAGTAAAACCATTTGGAAAAAGCGTTCTTAAAAATTTAATAGCTCAAATATATAAACGTTATCAAACTACAGAAACTTCTATTATGCTTGATAAAATGAAAGATTTAGGATTTAAAGAATCAACTTTATCAGGTATTTCAATTGGTATAGGAGATATAATTCCATCAAGCCAAAAAGAAGAAGTTTTAAAAGAAGCAAGCGATAAAGTATCACAAATTAACAAACAATTCAAACGTGGTCTTATTACAGAACGTGAAAGATATGAGAAAGTAATAGATACATGGAGCGAAGCAACTTCTAAAATAGCTGATGAACTTTCAAATATAATAAAAGAAAATAAAGACAATCCAATTTCTATAATGATAGATTCTGGAGCTCGTGGTAACTTAAGTAACTATAACCAAATGGCAGGTATGCGTGGACTTATGGCAAAACCAACTGGAGAACCAGATGAAATACCAATTAAATCATCATTTATCGATGGAGCTAGTGTTTCTGAATTCTTTACAGGAACACATGGTATAAGAAAAGGTTTTGTTGATACAGCCCTAAAAACTGCAGATGCAGGATATTTAACAAGAAGACTTGTAGATGTTGCTCAAGATATAATTGTAAAAGAAGAAGATTGTGGAACTGAAAATGGTGTAGTTGTTGAAGCATTACTAAATAGTGATGGTACAATGATTGAATCACTTCGTGAACGTATCGTTGGAAGATACACAAATAAAAAAGTATTAAATCCTGAAACAAAAGAAGTTATTGTTGATAAAAATACATATATTACAGAACAATTAGCAGATAAAATATTAAAAGCAGGAGTTACGAAAGTTTCAATAAGAACTATATTAACATGTAAGAGTGAACATGGTGTATGTAAACATTGTTATGGACGTAATCTAGCAACAGGACATATTGTTGAAATAGGAGAAGCAGTTGGTATTATGGCAGCTCAATCAATTGGTGAACCAGGTACCCAACTTACAATGCGTACAATCAATTCTGGTGGTGTTGCCGGAGACGATATTACACAAGGTTTACCTCGTGTTCAAGAGTTATTCGAAGCACGTAATCCAAAAGGAAAAGCTACTATTTCTGAAATAAATGGTATTGTAACAGAAATAGAAGAATCAAATGGTAAGTTTATAATTTCTGTTAAAAACGATGTTGAGGTAAGAGAACATACTTCAAATTATGGAGCAAAACTTGCTGTAAGTAAAGGTGAAGAAGTAAAAGCAGGACAAAGACTTACACATGGAGCGATAAGTCCAAAAGAATTATTAGTTGTAACTGATCCTATAACAGTACAACAATATATTGTAAAAGAAATTCAAAAAGTATACCGTTCACAAGGTGTTGATATTTCAGATAAACATATTGAAGTAATGGCTAAACGTATGATTTCTAAAATTAAAATAGTAAATTCAGGAGATTCTTATTTCTTACCAGGAACAATGGTAAATATAAATGAATTTACAAATAAAAATACATCTTTAATACTAGAAGGAAAAATACCTGCAACAGGAAGACCAGTTCTTCTAGGTATTACAAAAGCTTCACTTGAAACAGATTCATTCCTATCAGCTGCATCATTCCAAGAAACAACAAGAATTTTAACAGATGCTGCTATACATGGAAAAGTAGATCATTTAAATGGTTTAAAAGAAAATGTTATAATTGGTAAATTAATACCAGCTGGTACAGGAGCTAGAAGATACCAAAATACTGATTATAAATTAGAAAATGAAAAAGAAGAAGAACCTTTAGATATATTAGAAGATGTACTTATGGATTAAAAGGACTAAATTAGTCTTTTTTTTCATATAATTAATTGAATTAAAATATACAATCTGATATAATTAATCTAATGGCACATTATTCTAGTCATTATATTTATTATGAAGGTGGGGCTAAAAATCCACTAAAGAGCACATCTGTGAAACTTTTGGTGCTTGCTTCTTACGCCCAGTTTGGGGTGGGTGCTGAAAGGTAGAATATTGGGCAACCGTAATGGCATACGATCATGACCCAATATTCAGGGAGACCTAAACTTGTTATAAGCCTATACACATCAACCGTTGACGGACTTATGACGATTTAGGATTAAACCTACTATGTGGGGAAACTTACGAGTAGCGTAGCTTGTCTTGAGTGAGTATAGGGAATTATTGATCAGATTTTTTTTCTTGGCCAAAGAAAAAAGATTATTGCAGTATGAAACTATATTTGCAAAAGAGAATTAATAATAAATTAGATGGTGAGGAAATCTCCTAGAATGTAATTTAATATGGGATTGCAGTGCGTACTAAGTGGCAATCAAGTCATATATTTGGTAACAATATATTGGTTTTTTTAAAGGGGAACCGCAAGTTTGGTAACGAACTGTAAAAACTAGAGAAATTCTACTTGACCTAAGACGCAAAGTTTACCATGTTAATAGCCATAAAATTATTTAGGTGATTAAATGCGAAAAAGTAAATTAGAACTACTAAATTTAAAAGTACAAACAAGAAGAAAAGAATTAGAACATAAAGAGAGAATAGATAAAATTTGGTTAATTAAAATTGTCTTAATTTCTTTTATAGTTGCTTTAACATTTGCTATTATATCAGAAACTATAATCCCTAATGTAAATACAATTTGTGGTGTTATTATATTAATAACATTCATTATATTAGGCGTATTATTTGATATGGTAGGAGTAGCTGTGACAGCTTCTGATATAGTACCATTTAATTCAATGGCATCTAGAAAAGTGAAAGGAGCAAAAGTCGCTGTAAAATTAAAACAAAATGCTGATAAAGTATCATCATTTTGTAATGATGTAATAGGTGATATATGTGGTGTTATTTCTGGATCAGTTGGTGTCATAATAGCAGACTCAATATCAAAAGCAACAAATATAGAAAATTTATATGTATCATTATTGGTAACTTCTATAATTGCATCTATAACAATAGGTTTAAAAGCTATATCTAAAAGTTATGCTATCAATAAGTCAGATATTATATTGTATAAATTTTCAAAATTTGTTTACATTTTTTATAAAAGTAAAAAATAAATTTCTTGACTAAGAAATTTTATAATTATATATTTAGTATAGGAGTGATAATATGGAAGATAAAGATTTGAATGAAGAAGTAAAAGCTGTTGAAGAAACAGCAGAAAATGTTGAAGAAACAGCAGAATCTATTGAAGAAACAGCAGAAAATATTGAAGAAACAGTAGAAACTGTAGAAAAAATTACTAATGATGTAGCACCATTAGAAAATAATCTAGAAGAAGATGAGATATTAAATAAAAAGAAAAATAATAAAACAGTATTTGTAATATTAGGAATAATAGTAGTTTTATTAATAGCTATTTTAACAATAGGATATAAAATGTTTTTTAATTCAAAACAAATATTTTTAAATTCAGTAAATAAAGAATACAAAGAATTAGAAAAATTTATAGATGATGTAGCAACAAATACAAAAAAAGATAAGAAAACAGTTCTTGTTTCACAAGAATATAGTATAAATGCTAAATTAAATGAAAGTTTAGTAGATGAAGATACACAAAGTATCTTAGATGAAATAAACAAAACAAAAATTAAATCACAAATTGGTTATGATTTAACAAATAAGAAAATGTTATTAAATGTTGATACAACATATAATAATAAGGATTTAATCAATTTAGGAGTATATCTAGAAAAACAAAAAATGTATTTAGATTTAAAAAACTTATTTGATAAATATATAGAAATACCAGTAGATAATTACGATGAAATATTTAAAGAAAATGATGAAAATGTAGAAGATTTAAAATATATTTTATCAAAAACAAAAAACTCTATAGTTAAAAACTTAGATAAAAAGGAATTTAAATCAGAAAATAAAACTATCAAGATAGATGAAAAAGATATAAAAGTAACAAAGATAAGTTACGGATTATCAGAAAAAAACACGAATGAGTTAGCTAAAAAAATATTAACAGATTTAAAAAATGATAAAAAATTCATAAGTAAATTAGCAACTATTTCAGGAAAAACAGAAACAGAAATAAAAGAAAGTGTAGAAGAGCAATTAGAAGAAATAAATGATAATATAAAAAATGGTGATTTATCAACAAAAGAAGAAATCGTATTTAGTATTTATGTAAAAAGATTAACAAAACAAAATGTTGGATTTGAATTATCAGCAAAAGATTCAGAAACAGAAGAAGATTACTTATTTACATATTATAAAAATAATAAAATCAAAGAATTTAATTTCTATAGTGAAGAAGAAAAAGTTTTAAATATAACTGCTAATAATAATAAAGTAGTAACTAAATTTGAAGGAGATACTCCTGTAACAATTACAATAAATAAAAAAGAAGAAGATAAAAAGACAATATTTGAATATGAAATATCTGCTTCAGGAGCTTCTATTGAAGGTTCATTAGTAAGTAAAATATTAACAGAAGAAAAAAATAAAGTAGAAAAAGAAATAACATTTGATGCAAAAATAATTTCATCAGGAATGGAATTAGGAAGCTTAAATATAACTGGAACAGAAACAAGTGAATATGATACTGAAATAAATGTACCAGAAATAAAAAATAAAATAAAATATGAAAATTTAACAGAAGAAGACTATGAAAAAATTCAAAATAAATTGATGGAAAATGAAGGATTAAAAGAATTAATAGAAAAAATGAATAAAGAAAGTGATTTAAGTATATAAAAAGTAGAAAAAAACTACTTTTTTCTATGTAAATAATGAATAAAAATTATTGACTTTAATATAATAAAATGATATATTATATTTGCATTGAATTAAGAGATTTACATTAGTAAATCTTTAATTAAAGCAAAAAAAGAAACACCTGGAAGTGTGTAATGAAAGGAGGACTTTATGACAACAATAAATCAATTAGTTAGAAAACGTAGAACTGATAAAGTTAGAAAAAGTAAAGCTCCAGTTTTAGGAATTGGATATAATAGCAGAAAAAAGAAAACAACAAGTCAAAACTCACCACAAAAACGTGGAGTATGTACTCGTGTTGGAACATTAACACCAAAAAAACCAAACTCAGCATTAAGAAAATATGCTCGTGTTCGTTTAAGTAATGGAATGGAAGTAACTGCTTATATTGGTGGAGAAGGACATAACTTACAAGAACACAGTGTTGTATTAATTCGTGGTGGACGTGTTAAAGACTTAATCGGTGTTCGTTATCATATCGTACGTGGTACATTAGATACTGCTGGAATTGATAAAAGACGTCAAGGTCGTAGTAAATACGGAACTAAAAAACCAAAAACTAAATAGTAAGAGAGGAGGATTATAATGCGTAAAAGACGTGCAGTAAAAAGAGATGTATTAAAAGATCCTATATATAATTCTAAAATAGTTACAAAATTAATTAACCAAATTATGTTAGATGGAAAAAAAGGTACAGCTCAAAGAATCTTATATGAAGCATTTGATATAGTAAAAGAAAAAACTGAAAAAGATCCAATGGAAGTTTTTAATCAAGCTATGGAAAATATAATGCCATCACTAGAAGTTAAATCTCGTCGTGTTGGTGGGGCTAACTACCAAGTACCAATTGAAGTAAAAGGAGATAGAAAACAAGCTTTAGGACTTCGTTGGCTAGTTAATTATGCTAGATTACGTGGTGGACATTCAATGGCTGAAAATTTAGCTAATGAAATAATTGATGCATCTGAAGGAACAGGTGCAGCTGTTAAAAAACGTGAAGATACACATAGAATGGCAGAAGCTAATAAAGCATTTGCTCATTATAGATGGTAAGAAAGGAAATATAAAGTATGGCTCGTGAATATAGTTTAGAAAATACACGTAACTTCGGTATCATGGCACATATCGATGCCGGAAAAACTACAATGACAGAACGTATCTTATTTCATACTCACAAAATCCATAAAATAGGTGAAACACATGATGGTGCTTCTCAAATGGATTGGATGGAACAAGAACAAGAACGTGGTATAACTATAACTTCAGCAGCAACTACTGCATACTGGAAAAATCATAGATTAAATATAATTGATACTCCAGGTCACGTAGACTTTACTGTAGAAGTTTCTCGTTCACTTCGTGTACTAGATGGTGCAGTAGCTCTTCTAGATTCAAATGCCGGAGTTGAACCACAAACAGAAACAGTATGGCGTCAAGCTGATGAATTTAAAGTACCTCGTATAATTTTCTGTAACAAAATGGATAAATTAGGTGCAAGTTTTGAAATGTCACTTAAATCAATTAAAGAACGTTTAGGTGTTAATTATGCTCCAATTGAATGGCCAATTGGTTCAGAAAATGAATTTGATGGAATCATAGACTTAGTAACTATGAAAGCATATCATTATGATGGAAAACAAGAAGAAGAACCTACTGAAATAGAAATTCCTGAAGAATTAAAAGATATAGCTCTAGAAAAACGTAATGAATTAATAGAAGCAATTTCTGAATTTGATGATGAATTAATGGAAAAATATCTTGAAGGAAATGAAATTTCTGCTGATGAAATTAAGAAAGCTATTCGTAAAGGTGTTCTTGCTGTTGAATTCTTCCCAGTAATGTGTGGAACTGCTTTAGGTAATAAAGGTGCTAAATTATTACTTGATGCTGTAGTAGATTATCTACCAGCACCAACTGATATACCTTCAATTAAAGGTGTAGATTTAAATGGAAATGAAATAGAAAGACATCCTTCTGATTCACAACCATTTAGTGCATTAGCATTCAAAGTTATGACAGATCCATTCGTTGGAAGATTAACATTCTTTAGAGTTTATTCAGGACATATATCAAGTGGGTCTTATGTACTAAATGCTACTAAAGATAAGAAAGAAAGATTAGGACGTATCTTACAAATGCATGCTAATAATAGAACTGAAATATCAGAAGTATTTACAGGAGATATAGCTGCAGCAGTAGGATTTAAAGATACAACAACAGGTGATACATTATGTGATGAAAAACATCCATGTATTCTAGAATCAATGGAATTCCCAGAACCTGTTATTGAACTTACAGTAGAACCAAAATCAAAAGCAGACCAAGATAAAATGGCAATAGCTTTACAAAAATTAGCAGAAGAAGATCCTACATTTAGAGCTTCAACAAATCATGAAACAGGTCAAACTATTATAGCTGGTATGGGTGAACTTCATCTAGATATCATAGTAGATAGAATGAAAAGAGAATTTGGAGTAGAAGCTAATGTTGGTCAACCACAAGTTTCATATCGTGAAACAATTACACAAGCTGGAGATTGTGAAGGTAAATATATTAAACAATCAGGTGGACGTGGACAATATGGACATGTATGGGTTAAATTTGAACCAAATAAAGATAAAGGATATGAATTTGTTGATGCAATAGTAGGTGGAGTAGTTCCAAGAGAATATATTCCAGTTACAGATAAAGGACTTCAAGAAGCAATGCAAACAGGTATTCTTGCAGGATTCCCAATGATAGATGTAAAAGCAACATTATTTGATGGTTCATATCATGATGTAGACTCATCAGAAATGGCATTTAAAATAGCTGCATCTATGGCTTTAAAAGAAGCAAAAAATAAATGTAAACCTGTTATTCTAGAACCAATTATGAAAGTACAAGTAATTGTACCAGATGAATATCTAGGAAATGTAATGGGTGATATTACTTCAAGAAGAGGTAAACCAATGGGTCAAGAATCAAGAGGAAATGCCCTTGCAATAGATGCAATGGTACCACTTGCTGAAATGTTTGGTTATGTAACTTCACTTAGAAGTAATACACAAGGTAGAGGAAACTTTACAATGGTATTTGATCATTATGAAGAAGTACCAAGAAATATCCAAGAAGATATTATCAAAAAAAATGGGTCAAATTAATTAAAATAATTAAAAAGACTTGAAATTTTTATGCCAATAATATAAAATAGATTTGTAATATATAAGAGGAGGAAAATAAATATGGCAAAAGCAAAATATGATCGTTCAAAACCACATGTTAATATTGGTACAATTGGACACGTAGATCATGGTAAAACTACTTTAACAGCTGCTATTTCAAAATGTTTAGCAGGAAAAAATGGTAACGAACAAGTTGATTTCGCTAACATTGACAAAGCACCAGAAGAAAGAGAACGTGGTATTACAATTAATACTGCACATATTGAATATTCAACAGAAAATAGACACTACGCACACGTAGACTGTCCAGGACATGCTGATTATGTTAAAAACATGATTACAGGTGCTGCACAAATGGATGGAGCTATCTTAGTTATAGCTGCAACTGATGGACCTATGGCACAAACTCGTGAACACATCTTACTTTCACGTCAAGTTGGTGTACCTCGTATGGTTGTATTCATGAATAAATGTGATATGGTTGATGATGAAGAATTATTAGACCTTGTTGAAATGGAAATTCGTGAATTATTAAGTGAATATGGATTTGATGGAGATAATACTCCAATTATTAGAGGATCAGCTCTTAAAGCTCTTGAAGGAGATCCAGCATGGACTTCTAAAATTGATGAACTTATGGATGCTGTTGATACATGGATTGAAACTCCAGTTCATGATTTAGATAAACCATTCTTAATGCCAATCGAAGATGTATTTACAATCACTGGACGTGGAACAGTTGTTACAGGACGTGTTGAAAGAGGACAATTAAAACTTAACGATGAAGTTGAAATTGTTGGAATTAAACCAACTCAAAAATCTGTTGTTACAGGAATTGAAATGTTCCGTAAACAATTAGATTCAGCTCAAGCAGGAGATAATGCAGGTATTTTATTACGTGGTATATCAAGAGAAGATGTAGAACGTGGTCAAGTATTAGCAAAACCAGGATCAGTTACTCCACATACTAAATTCAAAGCTCAAGTTTATGTACTTAGCAAAGAAGAAGGTGGAAGACATACTCCATTCTTCAGTAACTATCGTCCACAATTCTATTTCAGAACTACAGACGTAACAGGTGTTATTGAATTACCAGCAGGTGTAGAAATGGTTATGCCTGGAGATAATGTTGAAATGACAGTTGAATTAATTGCTCCAATCGCTATCGAAAATGGAACTAAGTTCTCTATTCGTGAAGGTGGTAGAACAGTTGGTTCAGGAAATATTTCTGATATTATTGAATAATTAAAACAAGCTTAATGCTTGTTTTTTTATTTTAAATATAGTATACTTCAATTGGAATGTTTTTCTATTGAAGGTGAAGTATGAATAGTATAATTAAACAAATAGATGAACTTTTAAAAGAAAACGATTATTATATAATAAGTGGTAAATTAATAGAACTATATTATAATATCGGAGAATATATTTATAAAAAAAATAAAAATATATATGAAATAGAAGATATTTTAAGAAATAATTATGGTCTTTTAATAGGTTTTACAAGAAGAAATTTAAATAATATGTTAAGATTTTATAAAGTGTATAATAATTATGATATTAATAAATTAAAAAGAATAGAATGGAATCTACACCTTATAATAATGAAACAAGAAAATAAAGATGAACTAATTAATTATTGTTTAAAATATAACATAAACAAAGATAATTTAAATAAAATAATAAAGAATGGATTTGACATAAAGTATACTGATCGAGAAAAACAAAAAAATGATACAGTAACTTTAGAAATAATTTCATTAAATATATAGAAAACTATAAAAAAATTTGATATACTAATAAAGGTGATAATATGTTTTTTAAAAATAAAAAGAATAAAAAAACAGAATTAGATGTTTCAAATATAAATGAAACAATTTCAATATTAAAAACAATTCTTAAAATAGTGAGTATATTAGTATTTATATTAGGAATATATATATTAACAATATTATTTAAAGAATTACATATAAAAGAAAATGTAATTACTGTATTAAAAATAATTTCACCGTTATTTATAGGATTTTTTGTAGCTTGGTTATTTGATCCAATGGTTTCATATCTTCAAAAAAAAGGTATTAGAAGAACAATTGGTACAACACTTACATATGTTATATTTTTAAGTATAATAGGATTAATTATTGGTTCACTTATACCACTGCTTGGAGATCAAATAAATGAGTTTGTAAAAATGATACCAAATGTGTTTAATGAAATAAAAGAATGGATAAATAATATTTTTTCAAAATTAAATAATATTGATTATATAGATATGGTTACTGTAAAAGAAAATATCTTTACTAGATTAGAAACTTTTGGTAAAGAACTAACATTATCATTACCAGAATTAGCAATTACTATATTAAAAGCATTATTTTCTGGAATAGGAAACTTTGTAGTAGGACTTATAATAGGTTTCTTCTTATTAATTAATTTCAATAATGTATCAGATTCATTTATAACACTTTTTCCTAAAAAAATGCAAAATGATACAAGAGATATTTTTAATGAAATAAATACATCATTTAGAAGATTTATAAATGGAGCAATTGCTGATTCAACCTTAATATTTGTTGTAAGTTCAATATGTTTCTTTATAGGAGGATTAAAAGCACCACTTTTATTTGGGTTATTTTGTGGTATAACAAATATAATACCATATGCTGGTCCATATATAGGAGGAGCTCCAGCTGTCATAGTTGCATTTTCTCAAGGAATACCAACAGGAATATTTGTACTAATTTCAATTATAGTAATACAATTCTTGGAAGGAAATTTTATACAACCATTTATTATGAGTAAATCAACAAAATTACATCCAGTAACAGTAATAATAGGATTGCTTGTATTTGGACATTTCTTTGGTATAATAGGAATGGCTATATCAACACCAATAATAGGAGCACTTAAAGCTATTTTTCTATTCTTTGATGAAAAATATGGAATTTTAAATTATGAAAAACAATAATAAAGAAAAAGTAACTAATATATTTTTTTAAGAGAGTTAATGGTTGGTGAAAATTAACAAAAATAATTAGTGAAAGCTATCTTTTAGTGTAGTAATAACTACCGGCTAAAACCGTTATATTAATTAAGAAATAATTAGGATGGTACCACGGCATTTCGTTCCTAGAAATTACGTGGTTTTTATTATATAAAGGAGATTTTATATGGAAAATATAAAAATAGAGAAAATAGAAATTGACAAAATAGGAGAAACATCATTTTTAATCTGGAATGTTATGAATGAATTTAATCAAATAAGTCCACAATTTAGAAATGAAAAATATAAAAAAGAATTTACAAAAAATATAATAGAAAAGTATTTAGATAATGAAATAAAATTTTATGGAGCATTTATTTCAAATAAAATAGTAGGAGTAATAGGATATAAAGATAATATTATAAAATATTTATTTATAGATAAAAAATTTCAAAAAAAAAATATTGGAAATAAGTTAATGAACTATATATTAGAAAAAATAAAAAGAGAAAACATAAAAACCATTTATCTAAATTCTACAAAAGAAGCTTATGAATTTTATAAAAAATTAAATTTTATTGATAATGATGATAAATTACGAGATGGTTATGAATATCCTATGAAAATGGAGGTAAAGAAATGGAAATAAAACAAATAAATAAAAAAATATTCATTATATCAGGTAAAGCAAGACATGGAAAAAATACAGTATCAGATATAATAAAAGAATACTATGAAAGTAAAAATATGAAGACAATAAATGATTCATATGCTTACTATATAAAAGATTATGCTAGAAGAATAAGTAACTGGGATGGTAGTGAAGAAACTAAGCCTAGAGAATTACTTCAACAATTAGGAACTAATTTGATAAGAGAAAAAATAGATAAATTATTTTTTATTAATAGAATGATAGAAGATTTAAAAGTATTTAGTTATTTTTATGATATAATAACTATATCTGATGGGAGATTTGAAGAAGAATTAGATATAATAAAAAATAAATTTGATAATGTAATACTTATTAAAGTAGATAGACCTAATTTTGATAATGGTTTAACAGAGGAACAAAAGAAACACCCAACAGAAACAAGTTTAGATAATTATAAAAAATTTGATTATATTATTGAAAATGATTCAACAATTGAAAAACTAAAAGAAAAAGTAGAACAAGTATTGAAAGAGGTAGAATAAAATGAATTTAAAAGATTTATATATTAATTTTTTTATAGAAAAAGGACATAAACAAATACCAAGTGCTCCAGTAGTACCAGAAAATGATAACACAGTTTTATTTAATACAGCAGGTATGCAACCATTAATTCCATATTTAATGGGACAAGCACATCCATATGGAAAAAGACTATGTGATTATCAAAAATGTATTAGAACAAATGATTTAGATGAAGTAGGAGACTCATATCATCATACATTTTTTGAAATGTTAGGAAATTGGAGTTTAGGAGATTACTTTAAAAAAGAAGCAATAACTTGGAGTTTTGAATTTTTAACTAAGGTATTAAATATACCAGTAGAAAAATTAGCAGTAACAGTATTTGCTGGAAATGAAGTAGCGCCAATGGATTTAGAAACAAAAGAATTATGGATGAATTTAGGTATAAAAGAAGAAAGAATTTGTGCAACAAAAGAAGATAATTGGTGGCCTAATTTAGAACTTCCTGGATTATGTGGACCAGATTCAGAAATGTTTTATTGGAGAAGTGAAGATCCAGTTCCAGAAAAATTTGATCCAGAAGATAGTAGATGGGTAGAAATCTGGAATGATGTATTTATGCAATATAATCATAATGAAGATGGAACAATTGTAGAATTACCTAAAAAAAATGTTGATACAGGTATGGGTGTAGAAAGAACAACTGCAATTTTAGAAGGAAAAACAGATAATTATGAATCAAGTATTTGGACACCTATTATTGAAATAATAGAAAAAGTTTCTAATAAAAAATATCAAGATAATAAGAAAAGTATGAGAATTATTGCCGATCACTTAAGAACAGCAGTATTTATAAGTGCAGATCCTGCTATAATTAGACCAAGTAATGTTGGACAAGGATATATTTTAAGAAGACTAATAAGAAGAGCAATAAGACATGCTAAAAATATAGGAATTGATATTAATTCTAATTGGGAACAAGAAATTGCTATAAAAATACTAGATATGTATTCAGTATATTATAAAGAATTAGTAGATAATAGAAATACTGTATTAGAAGTATTAAATAATGAAAAAGTAAAATTTAATAGAACACTAGAAAAAGGTTTAAAAGAATTTAATAAAGTTACAATAAATAATAATGATATAGATGGTATAACAGCTTTCCATTTATTTGATACTTATGGATTTCCAATTGAATTAACAGAGGAACTTGCTAAAGAAAGAAATTTAAAAGTAGATATAGATGGCTTTAATAAAAAATTTAAAGAGCATCAAGAATTATCAAGAACAGCATCAGCAGGTCAATTTAAAGGTGGACTTGGTGGACATGGAGAAGTTGAAACAAAATATCATACAGCAACTCATCTTTTAAATGCAGCTTTAAAAGAAGTGGTAAACAAAGATATTCATCAAAAAGGATCAAATATAACATCAGAAAGATTAAGATTTGACTTTAATTGTGATCATAAATTAACAGATGAAGAAAAGAAAAAAATTGAAGAACTAGTTAATAATTGGATTAATGAAGGTTTAGAAGTAACATTTAAAGAAATGTCTAAAGAAGAAGCAATTAAATCAGGTGCTGAATGTATGTTTATAGAAAAATATCCAGATATAGTTACAGTATATTCAATAGGTAATGAACAATATGGGATTGTATCAAAAGAATTGTGTGGAGGACCACATGTAAATAATACTAAAGAACTGGGAGTATTTAAAATAAAAAAAGAAGAAGCAAGTAGTGCAGGAGTAAGAAGAATTAAAGCTATATTAGAGGAAAAATAATTCTTTAAAATATAAAATTAGTAAAATAGGTGATATAGTGTTAGAAATAATAAAAACAAATATGTTAAAAAATGAAGAAAAACTATCTAATTTTGCTTCTAAAAGTGAAGAAGCAATAAGATTCAAACAATTAGAAGAAGATATAAGACCTGCTTATTTTAGAGATGTCGACAAAATTATATATTCATTATCTTATACAAGATATATAGACAAAACACAAGTATTTTCAAACAATGATAATGATAATATAAGTAAAAGAATGACACATGTTCAAATGGTGTCAAAAATAGCTCGTACAATAGGAAGAGCACTTAATTTAAATGAAGACTTAATAGAAGCAGCTTCTTTAGGTCATGATTTAGGACATGTTCCATTTGGTCATACAGGAGAAGCAATATTATCTAAAATAAGTATGGAACATAATGAAGGATATTTTAATCATAATATTCAAAGTGTAAGAACACTTATGTATGTTGAAAATAAAGGAAAAGGTGTTAATATATCTTTGCAAGTTTTGGATGCTATAATGTGTCATAATGGAGAAATAGTAGAATCAAATTATATGCCTTCACCAAAAACAAAAGAAGAATTTTTAGAAGAATATAATTCTTCATATAAAGATAAAACTGTTAATTTAAAAATGCGTCCAATGACATTAGAAGGATGTGTAGTAAGAATTAGTGATGTAATAGCATATATAGGAAGAGATATAGAAGATGCTATAAGAGTAGGTGTTATAAAAAAAGAAGCATTACCAAAAGAAATAATAGAAGTACTAGGAAATTCTAATAGTGATATAATTAATACAATGGTATTAGATATTATAGAAAATAGTTATAATAAACCATATATAAAAATGTCACCTAAAATTTATGTAGCTTTAGAAAAATTAAAAAAATTTAATTATGAAAATATATATAATAAAGCAAATACAAAAGAACAACTAAAAATTTATGAAAAGCAATTTAGATTTTTATTTGAAACATATTTAAAACAAATAGAAGAAAAACAAGATGAAAAAATATTCAAAGTATTTTTAAATGAAATGGATAAAGAATACTTAGAAAAAACAAGTAATGAAAGAAAAGTAATAGATTATATAGCAGGAATGACAGATGATTATTTCTTAAATGAATATAAAAGATTAATTGACAAAAAATAAAACAAAGTATAACATTATAATAGAGGTGATGATATGTATCATTTTGTAGGTATAAAAGGTGCTGGAATGAGTTCATTAGCACAAATAATGTATGAATTAGGATATGAAGTTAATGGTAGTGATGTTGAAAAACATTTTTTTACCGAAGAAGGATTAATAAAAAGAAATATTCAAATAACACCATATGATAGTACAAATATAAAAGAAGGAATGAAAATAGTAAGAGGAGCATCTATAAAAGATGATAATCCTGAAATAATAAAAGCTATAGAATTAGATTTACCAATATATACTTATCAAGAATTACTTGGAAAATTAACAAAAAAATTTAAATCAATATGTGTAGCTGGATGTCATGGAAAAACAACAACAACAGCTATGTTATCACATGTATTAAATGAAATAAAAGGTGTTAATTATTTAATAGGTGATGGAACAGGATTTGCAAAAGAAGGAAATGAGTATTTTGTGTTAGAATCTTGTGAATACCAAAGACATTTCTTAAACTATACACCTTATTATGCTGTTATAACAAATATAGATTTAGATCATGTAGATTATTATAAAGATATAGATGATGTAATAAATGCATATCAAGAATTTGCTAATAAAGCCGAAAAAATGGTTATAGCTTGTGGTGATGATCCATATACACATTCATTAGAAATTAATCCTCCAATATTCTATTATGGACTAGATGATGATAATGACATAAGAGCCATAAATGTAAATTATAAAGAAACAGGTACTAGCTTTGAAGTAGAAGTAGAAGGAAATTATTATGGATTTTTTGATCTTCCAATATATGGAAAACATATGCTTTTAGATGCCTTAGCAGTAATATCTATTTGTTATTATGAAAGAATAGAATCAAAAGAAGTAAATAAAATATTTAAAACATTTATAGGAGCAAAAAGAAGATTTCAAGAAACTATAATAAATGATAATATAGTTATAGATGACTATGCACATCATCCAAATGAAATAAAAGCTACTATAAAAGCTATAAAACAAAAATATCCAAATAAAAAAATAGTAGCTATATTTCAACCACATACTTTTACAAGAACACAAGAATTTGCAACTGATATAGCTACATCTTTAAATTTAGTAGATAAAGCTTTTGTATTAGATATTCATCCAGCAAGAGAAAAAGCAGAAGATTATCCACTTATTACATCAGATATAATTATTAAAGAACTAAATAATGGAGAACACATAAATATAGATGAAGCAGATAAACTATATAAAGAAAAAGATGCTGTTTATATATTTATGAGTCCAAATGATATATCAAAATTAGAAAATGAATTAATAGAAAAATTAAAGCCTATAGATTAATCTATAAGCTTTTTAATTTTATCAGTATTTTTAAAATTTAATTTAGCAATTTCATTTAATTTATCAAAACCATATTTTTTTACAATATTAACTCCAACTTCATCAACTTTATCACTTGCTCCTTTAGGTAAAAAAGTATCAACACTTTCACTTAATTTATCAAATTCATGTAAAAAGATAAATCTACTTATTAAAGAAGCACAAGCAACACTTAAAACTTTACTTTCACCTTTAGTCATAAAGGTAATATTACGATATACATTACTAGAAGATTTTAAATAATTAAAATAAACACTAGGTTTTGCAAATTCATCAACAACAACATAATCAGCTTTATATTTATTTGTTAAATCAACTAGCACTTTATTATGCATAATAGCTTTAATTTTATTCATATTAATATCATCAGTATATTTTAAATTATATTCTTTATTAGAAAGAATCATACTACTATAAGGGATTTTTTTTATAATAATAGGAACAATTTCCATAATTTTATTATCATCCATTTTTTTTGAATCCTTAACACCTAAATCTTCTAAAAATTTAATATTATCTTTAGTAACATAAGCACTAGTAACAACAATAGGACCAAAATAATCACCAGTACCAACTTCATCAGAACCTATAGAATTAGAATAGTATATTTTAGGATCAACATAAATTTCTTTTTTTTCACTTTTTTTATCCTCACTATTTTTCATATCTATTTTTTTATTTGGATTTAAATGTCTTTCTCTTTCCATCCACATTTTAGCTGATATATCTGCACTTATTCCTTGAAAAACAGCTTTCCCAGATTCATATAAAGTTACAACACAATCAGCATCATCAGCTTGAAATACTGCATAAGGAGGAGTTTTATCTCTTTTAAAATCTTTAAAAAATTCTTCCATTTCTTTTTTTGTATTATCACTTACTTTTAAAGTAATTGTCATAAAATCACCAACCTATATTTATTTTAACATAAAAAAGATTAAATTTCTTTATTTTTCTTATTTTTTGTAATATAATTAATAGGAGGTAGATAAATATGAATATAGTTGATGCTATTATTATATTGATTATCATAAGTAGTGCTTTAATAGGATATAAAAGAGGATTTACAAAAGAATTAGTATGCTTTTTAGGATTTTTCTTTGTCATAGTTTTATCATTTATATTTAAAAATCCTTTATCAAAAATTCTCTATGAATATTTACCATTTTTTAAATTTACAGGTTTAATAAAAGGTGTAACCTCACTTAATATAATTTTATATGAAATAATATCATTTTTTATAATCGCATCAATTTTATTAATAATTTTAAAAATACTTATGTTTGCAACCACAATATTTGAAAAATTATTAAAAATAACAATTGTACTTGGAATACCTTCAAAGATACTAGGATTTGTAGTAGGAATAATAGAGGGTATAACATGGAGTTTTATAATTATATATATATTTTCATTACCTATATTTAATTTGGATATTATTCATGAATCAAAATTAAAAGATCCAATTTTAAAATATACACCAATATTATCAACAGTAGTAGATGATACAGTAAAAGCAAGTAATGAATTTATAGAATTAAAAGATGAATATAAAGAAAATAAAATAAATAATGATGAATTTGACTTAAAATCACTTGATATATTATTAAAGTATAAAATAGTAAGCGTTGATTCAGTAGAAACATTAGTAAAAAAAGATAAAATAAGTATAGAAAATATAGATATACTATTAAATAAATATAAGGAGGAACAAAATGAAAATAGAATTACAAAATAATGAATTAGATAAAGAAATAGAAAAAGGATTAGTATTAGTAGACTTTTTTGCTACATGGTGTGGTCCTTGTCGTATGCAAAGTGGAGTATTAGATGAAGTAATAGAAGAAACAAAAATAAAACTAGTAAAAATAGATGTAGATAAAAATGAAATAGTAGCAAAACAATATGGAATTATGAGTATACCAACTATTATTTTATTTAAAGATGGAATAGTTTTAGAAAAAAGAGTAGGATTAACAAGTAAAGAACAATTAATTAAATTGATAGAAGAAAATAAATAATATTTTCTTTTATTTTATTAAAAAATAAAGTATAATAAATTTATTAGGTGATTAATATGCAAAGATATTTTAGTGAAGAAAAAATAAACAATCAATTAGTATTAAATGAAGATGATATATATCACATAAAAACAGTAATGCGAATGAAAGATAATGATGAAATAATTGTTGTATATAAAAAAATAGCTTATTTATGTTGTCTAGAAAATGTAAAGGAAAATATAAAAATTAATATAAAAAAAGAATTAGAAAAAGTTAATTATAATACACCAATTGTAAATTTAATAATACCAATTTTAAAAGAACAAAAAATGGATTTAATATTACAAAAAGCAACAGAACTTGGAATATCAAGTATAACACCAATTATAACAAATCGTAGTATTATAAAGCTAAAACCAAGTGATTATGATAAAAAAATGACAAGATGGAAAAAAATAGTAAAAGAAGCAAGTGAACAATCACATAGAATAGATATACCTGATATATTAGATATAAAAGAGATAAAAGATCTAGATAAAATAGATGGAAATAAATATGTATGTAGTACAAGAGAAAAATCAAAAAATATAAAATTAGTAATGAAAAATGTAGAAATTTGTGATAGAATAAATGTAGTTATAGGACCAGAAGGTGGTCTTACAGAAAAAGAAGAAGAAATGCTTAATAAACAAGGATTTTTATCTATCACATTAGGAAATAGAATTTTAAGAGTAGAAACAGTTCCTTTATTTATATTAAGCGTTATAAATTATGAATTTATGGAGTGATATTATGGAGATACTTAATATATTATTAGAACATAAAATTATATTTTCAATATTAATAGGTATTTTAATAATTAACTTTAGTTTTATCTTTTATTTTATAATAAAAGAGAGAAAAGAAGATAAAAAAGAAATAGATGAAATATTAAATGAACTAGAACCTAAAAATATAGAAGAAGATAAGAAACAAGATGAACAAGTTGAAAATAATAAAAAAGAAGTAGAAGAAATGCTTTTAAAAATGCAAAAAGATTTAGAAGCAAAACCAGAAGATGTAGTAACTAATTTTGAAAATGAACAAGAGGAAAATTCAATTATCAGTTATCAAGAATTATTGAATAGTGTGAAAGAAAAAAATAATATTACAAATGTTCAAACTGTTAAGATAGAAGAACCAGAAAAAGTTGAAATAGAAGATATTAGTGATGATACTTTAGAACTAGAACCACTAGAAGATAAAAAATTTAAAAGTACAGAATTTATATCGCCAATATTTGGAAGACAAAATAATAAGATAAAATATCCAACTGTTCCTAAATTAAATAGCAACATATTTGATGAAATAGATTTTGAGCCACAAGAAAAAATAGAGAAAAAAATTGAAATATTAGATAATAACAAATTAGATGAAGAAATAAAGAAAAATGATGATTTCTTAAAAGCTTTAAAAGAATTCAGAAAAAATTTAGAATAAGCTAGAAAATTATTTTCTAGTTTTTTTGGAGGTAAATATGAAATTTAATATATACACATTAGGATGTAAAGTAAATACATATGAAACAAATGTAATGAGTGATTTATTAAAAAACAAAGGTTATATAGAAGTAAGTACATGTGATAAAGCAGATATATCTATCATAAATACATGTACAGTTACAAATACAGCCGATAATAAATCTTTTAAAACAATAAGACATGCTATTAAACAAAATGAAGAAGCAATTATTGTAGTTGTAGGATGTATGAGTCAAAATAAGAAAGAAGAAGTCTTAAAAGTAGATGGTGTCGATATAGTACTTGGAAATATAGGAAAATCAAAAGTAGTAGAATATATAGATGAATATATAAAAACAAGAAATAAAAAATTAGATATATATGATATGATGGATACAACATTTGAACCAATGATTTTAAATAATTTCAATAAAACGAGAGCATTTGTAAAAATACAAGATGGATGTAATAATTATTGTTCATACTGTATTATTCCATATGTAAGAGGTAATGTAAGAAGTAAATATAAGGAAGATGTTATAAAAGAAGTAAAAGACTTAATAAAAGAAGGACATAAAGAGATTGTATTAACAGGTATCCATACTGGTCATTATGGAAGTGATTTAGATAATTATACATTTCCAGATTTATTAACTGATTTATGTAAAATAGAAGGATTAGAAAGACTTAGAATATCTTCAGTAGAAATAACAGAACTAAATGATGAGTTTTTAAAAGTATTAAAGGATAATAAAATATTAGTAGATCATATGCATATACCACTTCAATCTGGAAGTAATACAGTACTTAAAAGAATGAATAGAAAATATGATAAACAATATTTTATAGAAAAAATAGAAAAGATAAGAAATATAAGACCAAATATATCAATAACTACAGATGTTATAGTAGGATTTCCAAATGAAACTGAAGAAGAATTTAATGAAACAGTAGAAACTATAAAAAAAATAGAATTTACAAAATTACATGTTTTTCCTTATTCAAGAAGAAAAGGAACAAAAGCAGATGAAATGCCAAATCAAATAGATGAAAAAACTAAAAAACAAAGAGTAAAAATACTTATGGATTTATCAAAAGAATTAGAAATAAAATATATGAATAAATTTATAGATAAAGAAGTTATTTTTATACCAGAAATAAGAAAAGGTAATTATTTAATAGGTCATACTGGTAATTATCTTCAAATTAGCTTAAAAACAATTGATAATTTAATAGGAAATGATGTAAAAGTAAAAATAGAAAAAATAGAATATCCTTATTTAGTAGGAATAAAAATATAAATCTATTATTTTATAATAAAAATCTTGATAAAACATATAATAATATGATATAATTATTTCGGCTTTTTCAAATACACACATTATTGATTTTTATGCCTAGTGCCAATTGGTGGTATAAAAAGATGAGATAATGGAGGAAATAACAAAAGGAGGAATTTAAATGGCAGTTGTGTCAATGAGTTATTTATTAGAAACAGGAGTACATTTTGGACATCAAACTAAAAGATGGAATCCAAAAATGAAAGAGTACATATTTACATCAAGAGATGATATATATATCATCGATTTACAAAAAACAGCTAAAAAAATAGAAGAAGCATATGCTGCACTTCATAAAATAGCTGCAAATGGAGGTAAAGTTTTATTTGTAGGAACAAGAAAACAAGCAAGTGAAGCTATTACTGAAGAAGCTATTCGTTCAAATTCTTATTATGTAGCTGAAAGATGGTTAGGAGGAACTTTAACTAATTTTAGAACAATAAGAAGAAGAGTTAAAAGATTAGAAGAAATAGAAAAAATGGAAAAAGATGGTACATTTGATTTACTACCTAAAAAAGAAGTAGTTGGAATTAAAAAGGAATATGAAAAATTAAATAAAATATTATGTGGTATACGTGAAATGAACAAAATACCAGATGCAATGTTTGTTGTAGATCCTTCTAAAGAAGAAATCGCAATAAGAGAAGCAAGAAAATTAAATATTCCAGTATTTGGTATTGTCGATACTAACTGTGATCCAGATATGGTTGATTATGTAATACCAGGAAATGATGATGCTATTCGTGCTGTAAAACTTATAACAGGAGTTATGGCTAATGCTATAGTAGAAGCAAATGGTGGAAAAATAGTTGACTATACAAAAGATGATAAAAAATCAGATGTTAATATTATGGAAAAAGCATTAGAAACAGTTAAAAGAAAAGAAGACAAGAAAAAAGTTGAAAAATCAAATAAACCATATAAAGAATTTAAAAAAGATGTAAAAAAAGAAAAAGTTGAAGCTAAGAAAGAAGAAAAAGTAGAAGTTAAAAAAGAAGAAAAAGAAGAAGCCAAAGATTTAACTAAACTTACAGTTTCAGAATTACGTGAATTAGCCAAAACTAAAGAAATTAAAGGTTACTCAACAATGAAAAAAGCAGAGCTTGTAGAAGCTTTAAATAAATAAGATGATTTTAAATCATCTTTCTTTGAAAGGAGAATAATATGATAAGTGCTAGTCTAGTAAAAGAATTAAGAGAAAAAACTGGTGCTGGAATGCTTGATTGTAAAAAAGCATTAGAAGCTAATAATGGTGATATAAATGCATCAATAGATTGGTTAAGAGAAAAAGGAATTTCAAAAGCAGCTAAAAAAGCAGATCGTATAGCAGCTGAAGGTATTTCATCAATTTTAATAGATGGTAATAATGCAGCTATAGTAGAAGTAAATTCAGAAACAGATTTTGTTGCTAAAAATGAAGAATTTATTTCATTAGTAAATGAAATTTTAAAAGCAATCATTAATAGTGATGCTAAAACCGTAGAAGAATTAGAAAATGTTGAAACTTCAAATGGTACAGTAGGAGAATTAATTGTATCTAAAACTGCTACAATAGGAGAAAAAATATCATTAAGAAGATTTACTAAAATAGAAAAAGAAGACAATCAATCATTTGGTGATTATATCCATATGGGAGGAAAAATAGCTGTATTAACATTAGTTAATAATGCTAGTAGTGAAGTAGCAAAAGAAGTAGCTATGCATGCTGCAGCAATGAGACCAAAATATGTTAAATCAGAAGATGTTCCAGTAGATGTCTTAGAAAAAGAAAAAGCAATTATGAAAGAACAACTACTAAACGAAGGAAAACCAGAAGATAGAATAGAAGGAATATTAGTAGGTAAAGTAAAAAAATACTATGAAGAAGTATGCTTAGAAAATCAAATATTTATTAAAGCTGAAAATAAAGAAACAGTTGCTAAATATGTTGAAAATAATGGTGGTTCCATCGCAACAATGATTCGTTATGAAGTTGGAGAAGGAATGGAGAAAAAAGAAGAAAATTTTGCTGAAGAAGTAAAAAAACAAATAAATGGATAAAAATCCATTTTTTTTATAATAAGTAAACATTAGAAAAAAATACATAATTAAAATCTAACAGAAAAGTAAAATAATTTACTTTTTTTCTTGTTTTAAGAAATATTATATATTATAATTAATATAGATTAATAGAAAGTGAGATTAATATGGAAGAAATTTTATTAGAAGCAGAAGAAAAAATGAATAATTCAATAGAAAGTATGGAGAAAAGATTAACAAATATTAGAGCTGGTAGAGCAAATCCTGCAATATTAGATTCAGTGATGATAAATTATTATGGAGTAGATACACAACTTAAACAATTATCAAATATTTCTATTCCAGAAGCAAGACAATTATTAATAAAACCATTTGATAAAAGTTGTTTACAATTAATAGAAAAAGCTATATATGAAGCAAATATTGGACTTACTCCAAATAATAATGGAGAAGTTATAATTTTAAATATTCCAGCTTTAACAGAAGATACAAGAAGAGAATATGTAAAACAAGCTAAATCTATAGGAGAAGATTGTAAAGTAGCTTTAAGAAATATTAGACAAGATTCAAATAATGATATTAAAAAAGCAGAACTTACAGAAGATCAAATAAAAGAAGGTCAAGAAGAAGTTCAAGAATTAATTAATAAATATAATAAAATAGTAGATGAAAAAATAAAAATAAAAGAAAATGAATTAATGACTGTATAGTTATTAATTTTTTTAATAAAAAAGTATGATAATTTAATTTTAGAATATAAATATAAATAATAAAAATTATTATTATCATTTTTTTTTATAAATAAATATGTTATAATTGATTAGGTGATAAAATGGAACAAAAAAGTAGAAGTGAACTTAGAAAAAAAATAATGACAATTCTTTATCAAATAAATATGTATAAAAAAAATAAAATAGATTTTAATGTAGATTCAGTTATAAAAGAAGTTGAAGAAATAGATAATGAATTTATAAAAGATACAGTTTATGGTGTTTTAACATATGAAAAAGAAATAGATAATTTAGCTAATAAATATTTAGATGGTTGGAAAATAGATAGATTAGGCAATACTGATAAAGCTATTTTAGAAATGGCAATATATGAACTTTTATATACAAATACTCCTAATATTGTTTGTATAAATGAGGCAATAGAATTAGCTAAGCTTTATAGTGATGATAGTGTTAGAAAGATGATAAATGGAGTACTAGATAAAATACTTCATCAACAAGAAGAAAATGAATGAAAAATATTTAACAATAACAGCTTTAACTAGATATTTAAAATATAAATTTGAACAAGATCCTAACTTAATAAAAGTATATATAAAAGGTGAAATTTCCAACTTTAAAGCACATACAACAGGTCACTATTATTTTTCATTAAAAGATGATAATAGTAAAATAAATGCTATAATGTTTAAAACAAAAACAGCTAATTTAAATTTTATTCCAAAAGAAGGAATGAAAGTATTAGTAACAGGAAGTATTAGAATATATGAGATGGCAGGAAGTTATCAAATATATGTAGATGATATGATAGAAGATGGTATAGGTAATTTATATATAGCTTTTGAAAAATTAAAAGAGAAATTATCAAAAGAAGGATTATTTAAAGAAGAACATAAAAAGAAATTACCAAAAATACCAAATAAAATAGGAATAGTTACAGCAAGTACAGGAGCAGCTATAAAAGATATATTATCAACTATAAAAAGACGTTTTCCAATATGTGAAACTTATCTTTTTCCATGTTTAGTACAAGGAGAAAATGCTCCAGAAGATATTGTAAAAAAATTAAAACAAGCTGATAATTATAATTTAGATGTTTTAATAGTAGGTAGAGGTGGAGGATCTTTTGAAGATTTAAATTGCTTTAATGATGAAGAAGTAGCTCGTACAATATTTGCTTGTAAAACACCTATAATAAGCGCTGTAGGTCATGAAATAGATTTTACAATAGCAGATTATGTAGCTGATTTTAGAGCACCTACACCAACAGGAGCAGCAGAAATTGCAGTACCTAATATAGTTGATTTAAAACATAGTTTAAATCAATATAAAATAAGAATTAATGAAGCAATATATAAAAAAGTTAATTATTTAAAATTATATTTAGATAGTATAAAAAATTCTTTTGTAATTAAAAATCCTAACATAATGTTTGATAATAAAAAACAAACTATAGATTTAATAAATGAAAAATTAAATAGAATTATAAAAGAAAAACTTGAAAATAGTAAAATAAAATTATTCCAATTAAAGAATAATTATATTTTAAATAATCCAGAAAATTTATATAAAGAAAAACAAATAAAACTTAATAATATAATAGAAAAATTAGAACTTTTAAATCCACTAAATACATTAAAAAGAGGTTATACATTAACATATGAAAATGATAAAATTATTAAATCAGTAAAAAATATAAAAAATGGTAGTATAATAAAAACAAACTTTAATGATGGATATGTAATAAGTAAAGTAACAGAAATAGGTGAATAAAATGAAATTTGAAGAAAAAATAAAAGAATTAGAAAAGACAATTAATGAACTTGAAAATGGAGAAATAGATTTAGAAGAATCAATTAATAAATATACATCTGCTATGAAGTTAGTTAAGGAATGTGATGAACAACTTAATAATATAGAAAAACAAGTATCTAAAATAGTATTAGAAAATGGAGAAGAAGATTTTCAAGTAGAAGAATAATTGTAAAATAATGTAAAATTTATAAAGACATAAAAGATTGTCTTTTTTTATAATATTTTTTTATGATATATTAATGATGAATAATTTTTATAAATTATAAAAAAATACAAGGATTTACTATTTAAAATTGTATATATAGTAGAAAGTAAAAAAAGGAGTGAAATATATGAATAATAAAAGTAAAGTGTTAATAGTATTTTTAATTATAATAATAATCTTATTATCAGGAGTATTATGCTTTAAAATAATGGAAAATAAAGATAAAGAAGATGTAAAAACAGAGGAAAAAATAACTAAAATAGAACCAAAAGAAAATTATAATGGAACATTATTATATAGTGAAACAACAGGATTAGATAAATATGTAAGAGATGATAAATTTAATGAGGTAAAAAAAGAAATACCAACAATAGAAGATATATTGGATGATTATTTAAATATTAGAAGTATAGAAAGTAGAGGATTAGAATTAAGTAAAGATACTTATGAAGTTAAACCTAATAAAATAAGTAATGAATCAAAAATATTTTATTATGCATTCAAAGATGGAAAAAATGAAGAAAGTTATAAAGTTGATAGTATAAATAAAAGTTTAGCAAATTCAATATTTGGAGATAGAATAGGAAACGTAGAAGAAAAAAGCACTGATATTTTTACATATGATTCTAAAAATAGATTATTTACTAATAATTATCCTTATGGTTTTACAGGTAGTCTTGGAAATTATATAAGAATAATAGATTTAAATAAAAAAGAAAATAATTATGTATTAAAAATAAAAATTGGTACAGTATTATTTATAGATGATAATTATAATATAGGTGGAATAAAAACAATATATAATGAAACAACAGGTGAATATACAAATTATACAAAATTAGATCAAGAATATACAATTGAAGATGAATCATTATTAGATATATTAGAAATAGAATTAAAACCATATAATAATTCATATAAATATGTTATTTCAAACATAACGCTAAAATAAAAAGACAAAATGTCTTTTTATTTTTCTGCTTCTTCTAACATAGTAGTAATAAATATACCATAACCATTTATAGGATTATCAATTACGACATGAGTTACAGCTCCTATTATATAATCACCTTGAATAATAGGAGAACCACTCATACCTTGTACAACACCACCAGTTTTATTAATAAGTTTTTCATCTGTTATTTTAAACAAAATATTTTTGTTATTCTTACTATTTTTATTTATTTTAATAATATTAATCTCATACTCGTTTATATTATCTTTATCTAAAACAGTAAGAATTTTAGCTTTTCCTAATTTAATATCACTTATTTTAGCAACTTTGTATTTTTCTTTATTTGGTAATTCACTAGTATATGTTCCAAAGATTCCACTAGTAGTATTTTCTTTTATATTACCTTTAATATTATTAGTATTTAAAGTAGCGTTTTTAGAACCTGGATTACCATTTGAACTACGATCAATATTAGTAACTTCACTTTCAAAAATTTTACCATCTTTAACTTCTAGAATAGTTCCAGTGTTTTTTTCAGAAACTTCATGACCTAAAGCTCCAAATAATTTAGTATTAGGATCTATAAAACTTAATGTTCCAATACCAGTTATACTATCTTTTACATAAAGACCAGTTTTAACAGTATTATCTTCTCTTATTAAATCTAAATTAGTAGTATTTTCTTTATTGTTTCTAGAATATGTAATGCTTATACTATTATTTTCATAATTATCTAGTATTTTAACCATTTCATTAATAGTATTTACATCCTTATTATCAATTTTTTTAATAATATCGCCAATTTTTAAATTAGAACTTGAAACAGTATTTTTGCCATTTATTTTATATGTTCCAACAATCATAATACCTTTGGAATTAATAGTAATTCCTATATTTTCACCACCAGGAATTATATAATCTGAATAAGCTAATATATTATTTGGTATAATAAATAATGATAAAAGAAGAGAAATAAAAAATTTTTTTGTTTTTTTAAAAAACATAAATACATCTCCTTCTTATGCAGACTCAGTAATATTATGTGATAATTTTATAAATAAATAAATGTTAATTATTGTAAAAAAAGAAAAAATGTGGTAATATAGATGAGCTTAAAGGGAGTAATAATATGTATTTTTATAGTGATAATCAAAAAATAAAAATTCCTAATAGTTTATTTTTACATAAAATAGGCTCAGGAAAAGAAGCAAATGTTTATAAATTAAATGATAAAGTAATAAAAATATTAAAAAATAAAAAACTAAAGTGCATTCAAAATAAAAAAGAGTGTCATTTAAAATTAACTAATATTAATACAAAACAAATTATTTTACCAACTAAATTATATTATGATAAAAACAATCTTTATATGGCTAATGAAAGTTTATATGTAAAACCATCAAAAAAAACAATTTTACAATATAGTTTAGAAGAAATGATTTATAATATGGAAAATTTAGAAAAAGATATAATAGAAATAAGTAGAAATTTCATTAGAATAAAAGACTTATATATTTCAAATTGTGTCTTAGGAGATTATATATATATAGTAGATTTTGGTTATTTTAAAATAGATATTGATGAATTAAAAAATAATAATTGGTTAAAATTAAAAGAAATGAATGAATATTCTTTAAAAGTTTTCTTCATTAATACTTTGATTGAAACATTAAAAAATCAAAATACTGATGAAGTATATAAATATTATTTAAGAAGTATAAAAGAAAAAATAGCACTAAGTGAACTTTTAAAAGAAAAAAATGATATTAATAAAATATATAGTAAAGTTAAATAGGAGGAGTAGTATGAGTAACATAGAAAAAATATATACAGATTTATTAAATAATTATCCTAATTTAGATTATGAAATAAATAAAAAAGCTACAGATATAAATGAAATAAAATCAACTTTATATCAAATAGATAATGACATTTTAATAAATATAATGGCTAATTCAATATTAGAAATTAATAGAGAAAAAGAAAAAGAAGAAAAAAAATATTCTAAATTAAAAGAATATGAATTTGACAAATATATATCATTAGAAAATATGGCTAAATTATTAAAGTATATGTACTATGAATATGATATATCAACAATTGACTTTATGAATATATGTACAAAAGCTTTAAAAGTAGAAGTTAATAGAGATTTTGCTAAATACTTATTAGATAATGATATAGTTAAACTATATGGAGATAATAAAGTATCATTATCTAGCAAAGGAATAGAATTATCTGTTAGTTTAGGTTTTACATTAGAAGATTCAGATAAAGAAGAATATGTTTACAAAATAAAGAAAAAAATAAATTCATAAGAATTTATTTTTCTTTTTTGTAATTTCAACCGCACCATTATTTGTAATAATTTAATTCTACATCATAAACACATTTATAGTCAAATATTTTTCTTGGCATACTGTTTATATTGAAGCAAATATCGTCTAAATATATTTGTGGTTTT
>JAGBES010000033.1 GCA_017936845.1 Bacilli bacterium | reverse complement strand
CCACCTATTAATTTTCTTTCCTTTATCATTCTATTTATTCCAAATTTAACTCTTTCTGATAATTTTCTAACTTCATCTTGAGCTAAACTAGACATTATTGTTAATCTAAATTCTGCATCTTCTTGAATAGTATTTAAATTATCTGATAAGAAATATACAATTGTTCCTTGCTTTAATAAATATTCAGTATATTTAATTGAATCTACTGTATTTCTTGAAAATCTTGATATTTCTTTTGTTAGTATTAAATCTATTTTTCCTAAACTAGCTGCTTCAATCATATTTAAGAATTGAGTTCTATTTTTAACAGCTGTTCCACTTATACCTTCATCAATATAACCTCTTACAAATTTCCAATTCTTATTTTCTGCAATCATTTCTTCAAAATAATTTTGTTGATTCTCTAATGAATTTAATTGATCATCTTTATCTGTAGAAACACGAGCATAATATACTACTTTTAGTGGCATATCATATATTGTTTTTCCTTTTCTTAAATCTTCTCTTGCTTTTTTTATATCCATTATTCCCACTTCCTTTCCTGTGTTCCTGAAACTCCTCCCAAAGTTTACGATGCCATGTTACCTCTCTTGTTTGTCCTTGTCAAATCATCTAAACTAACTTATTACAATTTGTTTATCTTTATATTCATTTCTGATTTTTGTCATTCTTCCTAAAATAGATTTCTCCATTTCACTAAATACTTCTAAATCTATAACTTTATCTTCATATAACTCTCTATTGATAATTAATCTCCATTCTAACAATTTATACTCTATAGGTAAATGTTTAGTGTTATATCTAATTTCAATATCATTATCTGGATTATACATTTAGAACCTCCATTTTCAATGAATTGTATGAAGATATATTAGAAAAAATGAATAACATCTTATTATTAGACATTATTCGTTTCTCCTCTACTAAGTTCTAATAAATGATTCATATCTAATTCTTTATTATGAATTTCAATTATTGTTTTAGTATTTTTATCATTTTGAATTTCTACATGAAATTTATTTTTATTTATTTGTGATAATACTTTTGATTTATCAGATTGTGGTATTTTCTTATTAACTGTAACAGAACAATAAACTCTATTATTATCTGTCTTTATATAATCATATTTTATATTTTCAATACCAAATATCTTATTAATTATTTCTTCAGTTTCTTTTAAACATTGCTTATCATAATCAAGCATTTCATCATATTCTTCTAATTCAACTGGTTCTAAATCTTTTGATGAATTTCTTGATTTAGGATCTATTCTTTTTACTTTAATATCTTCAACAGTAAAATATGTATTACTTAAATCAATTAAAGGATTTATAGTTCTAACTTCTTCACCACTACTATATGATGAAAACTTTTTATAAATAATTGTATCTCTTAATATTGGATATCCTATTATAGGAAATATTATAGTTTTATAATGAAGTTGTTTTACTTCATCTGGTGTCATTAAATCTCTTGCTATTAACGAAGTTGATTTATTTCCGTTATAATCTCTTAAACTCATTGATTGACTAATAGAATTAGATTCAATTGTTTTCTTTCCTAATCTTTTACTAATTGCTTCTGCTGTTTCTTGTGTATTTGTTTTTAAATAAACAAGACCACAGTTATCTAAAATAATTTGAGATACTTCTTTACCATATACATTATCTAATTGAGAAAAGGATTGAATAAAGAAGTGGAATCTCATACCCCTACTTCTTGCTACTGATACAATTGCTTCTATATCTGCAAGTGGTGGACAGTTAGCAAATTCATCTAATATCCAATCTATTTGATATTTCAATTTTTTCTCTTGTCTTGAATTAGCAAGTTTTACTAATTCTCTATATAAAAGACCTACAATGATAGTTACTAAAGTATAATATGTTTTATCTTCATCTGGAACTATTACATATAAAGCTGTTGGTTCTTTACCTAATATATCAAAATCAAAACTATTACTACTCGTTACATTTGCTACATTGATATCATCAAATAAAGCCATTTTCTCACCAAATACAGCTGTTATTGATTTAAATGTATTATCAGATGCACTTAATATTGAAGTTAAAGAATCTTTTGATTTACTACCATATTCTTTTTGTTCAATATACTTTTTAAAGTTCTTTAAATTCTTTTCTTCCATAGAACTATTTTGGAACTTTCTAATACTAGTCATAGTTATTTGATCTCGTCTAATATTTCCTGATTTATATTCTTCTAAAAAGAATCCAATTAATCCCTCTAATAAGTTTTTAGCACTATTATTCCAGAATGGATCTTTTCCTTGAACTTTTTCAATCATAATCATAGTTGATAATGATGTTATTAATCTATTTGTTTCAGCTAGTGCTGACATAGATAAATTATTATATTCTAACTTTTTATTCTTATCTGTTTCTTTCTTTGTTTTCTTTTCGTATTCAATATAATTTTCATATTCTTTAATAATTGGTTCTAATATATTAAATTTATTTGATAATTCTGGATGTCTAAAATCTATAGTTAAAACATTATATCCATTTTTCTTAAACATTGATGAGGTTGTATTATAAATTTCTCCTTTAGGATCTGTTATAAATACACTTCTTTTATTTTTTGCTGTTGCAATAAAAGAACAAAATGGAATAACTGCTGTAACTGATTTACCAGATCCAGTAGAACCTAAATATACATAATGTGGTGTTTCTTTATCTACCCACATATATTTCAAATCTTTACTGAATAAAATAGGCACACCAGCTTCTCTGATGTGTCCTATTCTTTCTTTAACAAAGTATTTTTCTATTTCATTTTTACTAGAAAATCTTGCACTACCATATTCATTATCACTTTTTATTTTATGCTTAGCCATCATTGGTTCTATATACATAAATCCAATTGTAAAAACTATTAGCACAACTAAAAGTATAATAATGTTAATACTCATTATCCTCCATATTATAATTCATACTCATCACTTAATTCCTTTTCTTTATCTAATTCATATTTCTTAATTTGAATAGAATAATTATTTGAATTATATTCTCCATTACACCATAATTCAAAACTATCATCTGATTCACTATAAATCCATTCACCATCATTATTTTTAAAATTAGGAGAATTTTCTTCTATAGCATTTAAGTTATCAAAATCAGAATCAGTTTTTGCATCTTTTACAGCTTGATTAAATATTTTCTTTGCTTCATTAATATCTGTAGCAACTCCATAAATTGAATAATCAATTTCATCATCAACTACAGCATTATTAGTAATTACATAAATATTATTTTCTTTTTCCTTTTCTAGTTTTTTAATATAATTATCTAATTTATTTAAAAAGTATCTCCCATCTCTACTCATTCTATCTTGATCCCAATAAAGATTATCTACATACTCTTTTATTTTTTCTAATTCTTCATTACTTATATACATTATTTATCACACTCCTTAATTTCATTAATTCTTTGAATTGAAATATCATAATATTTTTTATTTAATTCAATTCCTATATAGTTTCTTTTTTCTAATATAGATGCTACTGCTGTTGTTCCACTTCCTAAAAAGCAATCTAAAACTAAATCACCTTCTTTAGAACTATTTCTAATTAAAGTTCTAATAATTGATAAAGGTTTTATTGTTGGATGAATCCATTTCTTTTTATCTTTTGAATTTATTGGTAAATAGAATACAGTTTTAGCATCTTCATAACATTGTGGATTACAATATCCACCTTTTCTAAAATAAAGACAATATTCTTTATCTGTCATATATTTGTTATTAAATAAAGGCATAGCATTTGTTTTATTCCAAACTAATATATCCATCTTACATTTATATTTATTTACAAAAAAATCTATATATGATGGAATTTGTTCTCCGTTACACCAAATATAGATATTAATCCTTTTCATCACTCTTACAAGTTCTTCTAATATAGATTTATCATATTCATTTATTAAATTATCTCTTTGTAATTCTTCATTATATTTTTTTACTGCTTTTGCTAAACTATTTATTTCATCAGTTTTCTTTCTTATCTTGTATGGTGGATCAATAATAACTAAATCAACTGATTCACTTTCTATTGATTTAATCATTAAATTTGAATCACCATTATAAACCTGATTAATATCTAGTTTATGCAATAATAATTCTCCTTGTCATTATCATTCCTCCAAACAAAAAAGAACTATTTAAAATAGTCCCTCATACAAATTGTAATTTATCAATTCCTTGACTCAAATCCTTCATTCCAATCTATATATCCTTTATCTGCATATTCATTACATTTTAAATAAATCTTATAATAAATTTTACAATCTCTTTGATGATCTAACTTATCTTTATACTCTGTGCTTATATCTACATATACATCACAATATGATTTATTATCTATATCTAATAATTCCTCTTTCTTTATATAACCATTATTTATTAAAAATGATGAATTATAGTGTGTACCTGATAAATCTTTAAAACCATCAGATATTTCACAATTAGGATACATAGCACCTATATTCCATTTGACTGCTTTTTCCACACTTTTTCTTATCTCATTATACCTATTTTCATTTAATCTCTTTTCATTTGCTTTATTATATCTATTTAATAAGATAAAAGATAGAAAAATAATTAATAAAATAATTAAAGGTATTATTATAAACTTTATTTTTTTACTCATAAACTATATTATTTCCTTTCTAAAATTCCATTATTATAAATATAATTAGCAAGTTGGCTCTCTTTATTATCAGAAATAGTAAATTCTACATCTTTCTCATTTCGGCAATATATTTTAGCACTTTTATCATTTGGAAATAATTGTTCATATTCTATTTTATAAATTGATTCACAATATTTTATATTTTCCTCTTTCAAAAGAGAAATAATTTTGTCCTTGTTTTCAGTATTTACATCTAAAACATAATATTTATGATTAGAAGCATCATTAAAGAAAGATTTAACTGAAAATACAAATATAGTAATAAATAAAATTATAACCCCTATAACCGATAAAATAGTTATAGTATACATTTTGCTTTTAGTTTTAATAATTTCTTCTTCATCATTAAACTCCATTTTTCCCTCCATATTATTGAATATAGGTAAATTTCATTTCTTCTGTATAACACTTTTTATTTTGACAATATATTATTTCTAATTTAATACTATCTTTAAAAGTTTCCTTTGTTGTTTCCAGAAAAGAATCAGATTCGCCAATAACATTACCATTTTTGTCTTTTTCTCCTAATAAACCATTTTCTCCTATAACAACATCCTTATACTCTTTTTGATTCATATCTACTTTTCCATATTCATTACCATATAATAATCTGTTATTAAAATATAGATTAACTAAATAAGTAATATTTTTGTTCATTGATTTTTTAAAATTAAAATTACTAATTAATATTTCTCTTTCGTTGTTATTATAATACACCTTACCTGTCTGAAAATAAAAATGTTCTGATTCACCTACAAATTTATATGTATAATTGTTAGAAAATTGATGTTCTATATCATCCTTATATTCTATCTTAATATCATTTTTTGAACATCCCACCGACAAAATTATTAATAGCAATGAACCAATTAAAAATATTTTTTTCCTCATAAAATTAACACTCCTCAAATGTTTAGTTATTCTAAATTCCAAGTTAATCCATTATCATTACTAATAAATATTAATTCTTTATTTTCATAACCATCCTTATTTGAATTAATTTGATAAACTGAACATTTTATCTTTAATTTATTTTCCTTATAATAGGGAACTCCCTCTATACTAATATAATCAGCATTTTCATTTGTATATTTAAAACTAGCAGATATAAAAGTTTTACCACTATCTTTTGTAGTATATAGTCCAGTTTTACTATTATCCAAGTAAATCTTACCAGTAGAAATAGCAAATCCTAAGTTTTCATTTAGGAAAATAAATTTTGCTTCATTACTAACTTGAATTACATCATCAGATACAACATAAAAGTTTTTACCTTTATCTTTGCTTCTTAAAACATGGACTAACATATTTTGACCTAAAACATCATCAACTTTACTAAATCTTAATATTGTCTTGTCAAATTTTTTTTCATATAATACTTCTTCATTTTCTGGTAGTAAATAATTATCACTATCATCTATACTATCAGATTTATCAATATCTATATTATAATTATTTTTATCTATTATTTTTCCATCTTTATCTTTAACAAAAGTTTCTGTTCTTTTAGATTTTATTTTACCATTATTATCATAATATGTATATTCAACACGATCTGGAATATTTGGATTATCAAAAGGATCATATCCACCTTTACCAAAGTCACCATGCACTTTTACTTTTGTTCCCATTAAAAGAAAACCATAAGAATCATAATAATCAACATCAACATGAAGAAAGGAAGAAACAACTGCTACATATTTCTTATTATCTAAAGTTGTGGTATGTTCAGGTTTATAACTAAAAATTGCAACAAATCCAATAATAGGCATAAGAATAACAAAAAGCAATATAAAAGGGATAGTTCCTAACAGCGAAAAAATCACAACTTTCTTTTTATTATTAGAAGATATATATATTTGTTGAAATATACCAACTATAAATCCAGTAATAGATATTAAAATTATAAGAATAATAACCCAAAGCCTAAATCTCATATTCATTAAATATAAGATAAAATTAATTAATATATTAATACCAATAAAAAGTAAATCATAAATAAATATATTGTTTTTTATTTTATTTAATATTTTTTTCATAATCATCACCTTATTTTAATGTAATACTTTTTTCATAATCTTTTAGATAGTTTTCTTTTAGTATTAATTTTTGTTCCTTTATAACAAAGTTTGAAACATTTGGAATTTCTATATCATTCTCATGTTCCATGATTTTAGTTCTATAATAAATCAATTCATCATTTATAATTTCAAATGTTCCAGATGATCTTTCAATCACTTTTTTAGTTTTCCCATCATTATAATAAATATCTAAAGTAGCAATCCATTCATTTTGATTATTATTAATTTTTAAACTAGGTAAAAATTGTATTATTAAGTTTGATTCCTCGGCATACAAAGTACGAAATGCATTCAATACTCCTAATTTTTTAGAATATTCTTTTATTTGCCAATCATTACAATAGTTTCCATTTCTAATATTATAAGAAATAGTATTATAAAATATATTTCCTTTAACATAATAATCAATAATAGTAATATTAGCATCAGAATCATAAAAATATGTAGTGTTATTGCAAGAAATATGCTCCAAAGTATTTACATAATTTTTTAATTCACTTTTTAATATACTTTTTCCTCTAAAACTTTTATAAGAATAACTATTTTCATTATTCTTTTTTAGAAATGAAAATTTGGGAACACCTAAATTAATTATTTTATTTTCAGTATGAGTATATCTTATATGTTCAATATTATAACCAAAAGGGATTAGTTTAAATAAGATAATACAACCAACAAAAATGATTGGTATTACAAATATTAGTGTTTTTCTTTTTAATTGTCTTTTAATTTTTATTCTTTCTTCTTGTAAAATTTTTTCAATATTTATATCATCCTTTTTTTCTACTTGTAGAATACTATAAATATCTGTATCTAACTCATTTGCCAACTTTTCAATGATAGTTATATCTGGTAAACTTAATCCTCGTTCCCACTTACTAACTGCTTTATCGGTTACAAATAAATTATTACCAAGTTCTTGTTGTGTTAAGCCTTTTTCTTTTCTACGAGATGCAATAAATTTTCCTATTTTATTGTTATCCATAATTACTCACCTCAAAACCATTATACTATAAAAAAATAGATATGAACTCGACTGTTAGTTTAGTTAGCAAATTACTATTTATCTGTTAGTTATATTATACCATGAAAAAAGCAAATCTTATATAGATCTGCTTGATAAATTGTAATTTTAGTGAATAGTAACTTAATTTTCTTTTTTATTAAACATATGGCGTACTTTATCTATTCGATTATTTGGTCTACGTGATTGAATAACTGGTTCACAAGTAGCAATTTGATAATCTTTTAATTCTGTC
>JAGBES010000006.1 GCA_017936845.1 Bacilli bacterium | reverse complement strand
ACTAGATATTAATCAGGTTTATAATGGTGATTCAAATTTAATGATTAAATCAATAGAAAGTGAATCAGTTGATTTAGTTATTATTGATCCACCATACAAGATAAGAAAGAAAACTGATGAAATAAATAGTTTAGCAAAAGCAGTAAAAAAATATAATGAAGAATTACAAAGAGATAATTTAATAAATGAATATGATAAATCTATATTAGAAGAACTTGTAAGAGTGATGAAAAGGATTAATATCTATATTTGGTGTAACGGAGAACAAATTCCATCATATATAGATTTTTTTGTAAATAAATATAAATGTAAGATGGATATATTAGTTTGGAATAAAACAAATGCTATGCCTTTATTTAATAACAAATATATGACAGATAAAGAATATTGTCTTTATTTTAGAAAAGGTGGATATTGTAATCCACAATGTTATGAAGATGCTAAAACTGTATTCTATTTACCAATAAATTCAAAAGATAAAAAGAAATGGATTCATCCAACAATAAAACCTTTATCAATTATTAGAACTTTAATTAGAAATAGTTCTAAAGAAGGTGATTTAGTTTTAGATTGCTTTTTAGGAAGTGGAACAACAGCAGTAGCATCTATATTAGAAAAAAGAAACTATATAGGAATTGAATTAAATAAAAAATATTATGATATTTCAATTCAAAGAATTAATGAAATTAAGGAGTGTGATAAATAATGTATATAAGTAATGAAGAATTAGAAAAAATAAAAGAGTATGTAGATAATCTTTATTGGGATCAAGATAGAATGAGTAGAGATGGGAGATACTTTTTAAATAAATTAGATAATTATATTAAAAAACTAGAAAAGGAAAAAGAAAATAATATTTATGTAATTACTAATAATGCTGTAGTTGATGATGAAATTGATTATTCAATTTATGGAGTTGCTACAGATATTAATGAAGCAAAGAAAATATTTAATCAAGCTGTAAAAGATGCAAAAACTGATTCTGATTTTGATAACTTAAATGCTATAGAAGAAAATTCTCCTAATTTTAAAAATAATGATGGTGAATGGATTTATAGTGAATCAGATGATAGTTTTGAATTATGGTGTAATGGAGAATATAATTCAAATAATTATTCTATTCAAATTAAGAAATATGAATTAGATAAAGAAAAGGAATTAAGTGATGAGTATGAATTATAATATGGAGGATAATGAGTATTAACATTATTATACTTTTAGTTGTGCTAATAGTTTTTACAATTGGATTTATGTATATAGAACCAATGATGGCTAAGCATAAAATAAAAAGTGATAATGAATACGGTAGTGCAAGATTTTCTAGTAAAAGTGAGATAGAAAAATATTTTGTTAAAGAAAGAATAGGACACATCAGAGAAGCTGGTGTGCCTATTTTATTCAGTAAAGATTTGAAATATATGTGGGTAGATAAAGAAACACCACATTATGTATATTTAGGTTCTACTGGATCTGGTAAATCAGTTACAGCAGTTATTCCATTTTGTTCTTTTATTGCAACAGCAAAAAATAAAAGAAGTGTATTTATAACAGATCCTAAAGGAGAAATTTATAATACAACTTCATCAATGTTTAAGAAAAATGGATATAATGTTTTAACTATAGATTTTAGACATCCAGAATTATCAAATAAATTTAATATATTAGAACCTATTATTAAAGAATATGAAAAGTATATTGAATACGAAAAGAAAACAAAAAAAGAAACAGATAAAAATAAAAAGTTAGAATATAATAATTTATCTATGTCAGCACTAGCTGAAACAAATAGATTAATAACATCATTATCAACTATGATTATGATTGAAAAAGTTCAAGGAAAAGATCCGTTCTGGAATAATAGTGCTAAAAACTTATTAGAGGGATTAATTGGATTCTTTTTAGAAGAATATAAATCAGGAAATATTAGACGAGATCAAATAACTATGACTAGTATTAGAAAGTTCCAAAATAGTTCTATGGAAGAAAAGAATTTAAAGAACTTTAAAAAGTATATTGAACAAAAAGAATATGGTAGTAAATCAAAAGATTCTTTAACTTCAATATTAAGTGCATCTGATAATACATTTAAATCAATAACAGCTGTATTTGGTGAGAAAATGGCTTTATTTGATGATATCAATGTAGCAAATGTAACGAGTAGTAATAGTTTTGATTTTGATATATTAGGTAAAGAACCAACAGCTTTATATGTAATAGTTCCAGATGAAGATAAAACATATTATACTTTAGTAACTATCATTGTAGGTCTTTTATATAGAGAATTAGTAAAACTTGCTAATTCAAGACAAGAGAAAAAATTGAAATATCAAATAGATTGGATATTAGATGAATTTGCTAACTGTCCACCACTTGCAGATATAGAAGCAATTGTATCAGTAGCAAGAAGTAGGGGTATGAGATTCCACTTCTTTATTCAATCCTTTTCTCAATTAGATAATGTATATGGTAAAGAAGTATCTCAAATTATTTTAGATAACTGTGGTCTTGTTTATTTAAAAACAAATACACAAGAAACAGCAGAAGCAATTAGTAAAAGATTAGGAAAGAAAACAATTGAATCTAATTCTATTAGTCAATCAATGAGTTTAAGAGATTATAACGGAAATAAATCAACTTCGTTAATAGCAAGAGATTTAATGACACCAGATGAAGTAAAACAACTTCATTATAAAACTATAATATTTCCTATAATAGGATATCCAATATTAAGAGATACAATTATTTATAAAAAGTTTTCATCATATAGTAGTGGTGAAGAAGTTAGAACTATAAATCCTTTAATTGATTTAAGTAATACATATTTTACTGTTGAAGATATTAAAGTAAAAAGAATAGATCCTAAATCAAGAAATTCATCAAAAGATTTAGAACCAGTTGAATTAGAAGAATATGATGAAATGCTTGATTATGATAAGCAATGTTTAAAAGAAACTGAAGAAATAATTAATAAGATATTTGGTATTGAAAATATAAAATATGATTATATAAAGACAGATAATAATAGAGTTTATTGTTCTGTTACAGTTAATAAGAAAATACCACAATCTGATAAATCAAAAGTATTATCACAAATAAATAAAAATAAATTTCATGTAGAAATTCAAAATGATAAAGATACTAAAACAATAATTGAAATTCATAATAAAGAATTAGATATGAATCATTTATTAGAACTTAGTAGAGGAGAAACGAATAATGTCTAATAATAAGATGTTATTCATTTTTTCTAATATATCTTCATACAATTCATTGAAAATGGAGGTTCTAAATGTATAATCCAGATAATGATATTGAAATTAGATATAGCACTAAACATTTACCTATAGAGTATAAATTGTTAGAGTGGAGATTAATTATCAATAGAGAGTTATATGAAGATAAAGTTATAGATTTAGAAGTATTTAGTGAAATGGAGAAATCTATTTTAGGAAGAATGACAAAAATTAGAAATGAATATAAAGATAAACAAATTGTAATAAGTTAGTTTAGATGATTTGACAAGGACAAACAAGAGAGGTAACATGGCATCGTAAACTTTGGGAGGAGTTTCAGGAACACAGGAAAGGAAGTGGGAATAATGGATATAAAAAAAGCAAGAGAAGATTTAAGAAAAGGAAAAACAATATATGATATGCCACTAAAAGTAGTATATTATGCTCGTGTTTCTACAGATAAAGATGATCAATTAAATTCATTAGAGAATCAACAAAATTATTTTGAAGAAATGATTGCAGAAAATAAGAATTGGAAATTTGTAAGAGGTTATATTGATGAAGGTATAAGTGGAACAGCTGTTAAAAATAGAACTCAATTCTTAAATATGATTGAAGCAGCTAGTTTAGGAAAAATAGATTTAATACTAACAAAAGAAATATCAAGATTTTCAAGAAATACAGTAGATTCAATTAAATATACTGAATATTTATTAAAGCAAGGAACAATTGTATATTTCTTATCAGATAATTTAAATACTATTCAAGAAGATGCAGAATTTAGATTAACAATAATGTCTAGTTTAGCTCAAGATGAAGTTAGAAAATTATCAGAAAGAGTTAAATTTGGAATAAATAGAATGATAAAGGAAAGAAAATTAATAGGTGGGAACTTAACAGGATATTATAAGAAAGATGGAATGTATCAAATAAACGAAAAAGAAGCACCTATGATTAGATATTTATTTGAAACTTATGCATCTGGAAAAGTAGGACTTAAAAAGATTGGTGAAGAACTTGCTGAAATGGGATATTTAAATAGAAAAGGTGAACCTTATTCTCAAACTTCTATGGCTAAGTTCTTAACTAATCCTAGATATAAAGGATTTTATACAGCTAGACTTACCGAAGTAGAAGATTATAAAACTCATAAAAAAGTTAATGTAGATAAGTCTAGACAAATAATTGAAAAAGATGACAGAATACCTGCAATTGTATCAGAAGAATTATGGGATAAAGCAAATGCTTTACATGAGAAAAGAAAGAAATTGCCATCAAGACATATTTTAAATACTGAAGAAATGTTAGAACATTCTAAGTATTCTTGTAAAATTAAATGTACTCATTGTGATCATATATATATCAGAAATGCTGGAAGTAATAGAGCAAATAATCCAACATGGTCTTGTAAAAATTATAAAGTAAATGGTGTAGATGCTTGTGCATCACCAATATTAAAAGAATCTTATTTAGATAAGATATTTATATCAATATTTGATGATTTTATAAATAATAAAAAAGATTATTTAAATCAAGTTATTACTGAATATAAAAATATAGTTGAAAGTATTTCAAATAATAAAAGTTCAAAAGATTTAGAAAAAGAAATAGACTTAATAAATAGACAAAAAGATAAACTGTTAGATTTAAGTTTAAAAGGATTAATTAGTGATATTGAATTCAAAAAGAGAAATGATGGATTCAATGAACAAATATTTAAATTTGAAGAAGAAATAAAAAGGGTAGATAATAAAGAAATAGAAATTCAAAAAATGAATGAAAAGATGAATGAGTTAAGTAAAGTATTAACAAAGAAAGTAGATGTTAAGAATGAACTACCACATCTAATTAAATTATTAATTGATAGAATTGAAATAACTAAAGTAAATAATAATAGAAAACATGTAAGAATGGTAGTATATTTCAACTTTAATACAGACATAATTGATAGAGAATTAGACTTGTATGAAAAGAAAGAAAAACCTACTATAAAAGTAGATGTGAATTCATTACAAAGTGATGAAATTTCTTTTAATCAAAAATGTTCCTGTATAGACCAGAATATTCGTTCTGGTCTATACGAGAACATAAATGTTGGTATTGGGAACATCAATGATATCAAGGAAAATGATGATTCAAAATGTTGCCGTATTCACCAGAACGAATCCAGGATTTGTAACAATAGGTCAAAAACTTGGTAAAGAAAAATTATTTAGTTATATAGATAAATTTGGCTTTGGTAAAAAAACAGGAATAGATTTAAATGGCGAAAGCAAAGGAATAATATTTAATTTAGATAGAGTAGGACCTGTAGAACTTGCTACAACAGCTTTTGGGCAAGGAGTTAGTGTAACACCAATACAACAAATAACAGCTGTTAGTGCAGCTATCAATGGTGGAATACTATATAAGCCTTATATAGTGAAAAGTATTAATGAACCAGAAACTAATTCCGTAATATTAGAAAATAAACCAAGAGTAGTTAGAAAAGTAATAAGTGAAGATACTAGTAATAAAGTTAGATATGCCTTAGAAAGTGTTGTGACGAATGGAACTGGAAGAACGGCATTTATAGATGGTTATAGAGTAGGAGGAAAAACAGGAACAGCTCAAAAAGTAAAAGATGGACATTACATGGTAGGAAATTATATAGTATCATTTATTGGCTTTTTACCAGCAAATGATCCTGAAGTAATAGTATATATAGCAATAGATAATGCTAAGGGTGTGACACAATATGGTGGGACAATCGCAGCACCTATTGCTAAGGCAATATTAACAGATGCTATAAGAATATTTAATATAAAAAAACCAGAAGGAGCTAGTGAAAAAAAATATAATTATAATGATAAAAAATATATAACAGTACCTAATGTAGAAGGAAAAACTTTAAAAGATGCATTAGAGGAACTTAAAAGTTTTAAAGTTGAATATACTGGTACAGGAGAAAAAGTAATATATCAATCACCAAGCAGTAATGAAAGAATATATGAAGGGGAAATAGTAAAATTAATGTTAGGGGGATAAAAATGTTAATACTTACGAAAAGTGTTTTAGCAAGTCTAATTGGTTTTATGTTAGCAATACTATTTGCTATTATATTAATACCTTTTCTAAAAAAAAGAGCTAATCAAAGGTTAAGCGTGTATTTAGAAGAAAGACATAAAAGTAAATCTCATACACCAACGATGGGTGGGTTAATATTTATATTATCTACAATAATATCACTTATAATTCTATATCTAACAAATAAAATAGAATTAACATATAACTTTATTATTGTCATATTAACATTTTTATCATATGCATTTATAGGATTCTTAGATGATTATTTAATTATTAAAAGAAACAATAATAAAGGACTTACAGAAGTACAAAAAATAGTATTACAAATAATTGTAGCCATTATTTTCTTTTATTTATTTTTAAAAGCAGATAATGAACCATTATTATGGATTCATTCACTTAATTTAAAACTAGATATAGGTTGGTTTTATGGTTTATTCATATTATTTGTTTTGGTTGCAAGTTCAAATGCAGTTAATATTACTGATGGATTAGATGGACTTGCGGGAGGACTTTCTGTAATAGCTATTTCTACTTTTGGTATTATTATGTATGCTACAGGTTGGTTGGATGGTTATGAAGATATTGCTATATTTTGTTTTTTACTTGTAGGAGGAATATTAGGTTTTTTAGTATTTAATGTTAATCCTGCTAAAATATTTATGGGAGATACTGGAAGTTTATCTCTAGGTGCTACTTTAGGAACTCTTGCTATACTATCTAGACATGAATTATTATTAATACTAATAGGTATAGTATTTGTAATAGAAACACTTACATGTTTAATACAAAGATATTATTATAAATTGACTAAAAAAAGATTATTTCCAATGACGCCAATACATCATACATTTGAAAAATTAGGATGGAAAGAACAAGATATAGTAAAACTATTTTGGATTATAGGGCTTATAGGATCTATGCTTTCTATAATATATGGAGTATGGTTATGAAAAGAAATAGTGTAGATATATTACTTTTAATTGCAATTATAACAATTAGTATATTTGGTGTTATTATGGTGTATTCAGCATCTTATGTATGGGCAGAATATAAATTTAATGATCCATTTAAATTCGTTAAAAATCAAGGATTATTTTTAATAATTGGTATATTTTTAATGATGATAATAAGTAAAGTAGATTATAAAATATATTATGAAAAAGCTAATTTAATATTATTTACATGTATTGTATTACTTATATTAGTAATAATACCAGGAATAGGTACAGTTAGAAATGGAAGTCGTAGTTGGTTTGGAATAGGTTCATTTGGTATTCAACCATCAGAAGCTTGTAAATTGGCGCTTATAATTTTTACAGCAAAATATTTAAGTAATAATGGAAAAATAATAAAGAATATAAAAAAAGGAGTACTTCCTATTTTATTGATAACCTTTATTATATTTGGTTTAATAATGTTACAACCAGATTTTGGAACAGGATTTATCATTATTGTTACAATAATAGGGTTATTATTTGTAGGAGGAGTAGATTTAAAATTTTTTATATCAATAGGTATTTTAGGAATAGCTGGAATAGCAGGCTTAATCTTGATCGCACCGTATAGATTAAAAAGAATATTATCGTTTTTAAATCCTTGGAGTGATCCATTAGGTAGTGGATTTCAAATAATTCAAAGTTTATATGCGATAGGACCTGGAGGACTGTTTGGTTATGGTTTTTTAAATTCAAGACAAAAGCATTTTTATCTTCCGGAACCTCAAACTGATTTTATTTTTTCAATTATAAGTGAGGAATTTGGATTTATGGGAGTACTTATAGTATCAAGTTTATTTTTAATAATAATATTAAGAGGACTTAAAATTGCTAAAAATTCAAAAGAACCATTTGGTAAATTTTTAGCATTTGGAATTATCTTTGGATTATCATTTCAGGCACTTTTAAATTTAATGGTAGTAACAGGATTAATACCAGTAACGGGAGTTACTTTACCATTTTTATCATATGGTGGCTCTAGTTTACTAATAACATTATGTAGTATGGGAATTATACTTAATATATCAAGATTTCAAAAATAATATAATAGCTATATAAAATTAGCTTTTTTTTATAAAAACATTAAAATGTATAAAAAAAATATATTATATGATATAATTTAAATAGGTGATAATATGAATGATTTAATTTCTATTATAATTTCAATTATAATAATGGTATTTTCTATTGTATCTTTTTTTTGTCCAATTGGATTTATTGGATTAATAATTTTTCTTATTTGTAAAGGAAAAAGAGGGATAATGATTACAATACCAAATAATACTAAAACAATATCAGGAGAAATAAATATTGAACCATTATATAAAAAAAGTGAAAAAAATATAGTAAAAGACATAATAAAAGAAGAACTTAAAAGAAATAACTATGATTATAAAAGTACAATATCTTATATAGAAAATAGAAAATTTAAAATTACTTTAATATTTTCTATTCTAAATTTTTTACTATTATCTTTAGTATTTTTTCATATATCAGGAATTGTTTATTTTTTACTTGTTTTAAATATAGTAATTTATTTAATCTTTATTAAAAAATATAATATTGTAAATTATATTTATAAACAAGTTAAAGCAAGACCAGATGATGATATATCATTTATTATATCATCAATAATAAATGATAAGGTATTTCCTAATAAAACAAAAAAAATTATTCCAATTTTAATTTCTATTATTTTACCTTTATTTATTTTTAGAACACCAATGATGTTTTATGAGAAATATGAAGATGGTTATTTTGTAAGATTTTATACAATGGGATTAACTGGTAATGAAGTAATAAAAGTACCAGAAACATATAAAGGTAAAAAGGTTTTAGGTATTAGAGGAAATGTCTTTGCAAATTTAATTAATTTAAAAGAAGTTTATCTACCAGACGGAATAGAAATAATAAGAGGAAAAGCTTTTTTAAATGATATTAATTTAAAATATATAGAACTACCTGAAAATTTAAAATATTTAGGAGGAAGTGCTTTTAAAAATTGCAAATCACTTACTAGCATAGAAATTCCAGAGAGTGTAACAGAAATAAATGGAAATACCTTTGAAGGTTGTACTTCACTTAAAGAAGTGGTTTTACATGATAATATAACAAGTATACATGGAAGTGCTTTTAAAAATTGTAGTTCTTTAGAAGAAATAAAACTTCCAAAATATATAACAGAAATAAGAGGAAATACATTTGAAAACTGTACTTCATTAAAAAGAATAGATATACCGGATAATGTTACAAGGATAGGTGGGCATGCTTTTTATGGTGATTCATCTTTAGAAGAAGTAAGTATTTCTGAAAAAAGTAGTTTGAAGGAAATAGGATCATCAGCATTTAGAAAATGTAACCGTCTATATAATATAACAATGCCATATAATGTGTATGTAAATGAAAGAGCATTTAAGGAAAGTCCAACATTAGTAAAAAGATATAATGAAGAAAATTATTCAAATAATGTAAGCTATATAGATACAACTAAATATAAATATAACTCATATAAATATTTTTATGTTGGATATAAAAGTAAAATAGGAGAATATCATAACGATGCAAATACATATAATACTGATGCTTCTTTAACATTAAAAGAAATAAATATTGTAAATAATTTAAATGAATATTTAATGGAATATACAGATAATGAAGAAACTGTTACATTTACTTTAAATAAAAATACTCCATATAAAATAATTAATTCAGATGTAGCAGTACAAATAACAAAAGAAAGTATATTCGAAAATAAATATAGTACAACATTAAGTGTATCTGTTTACTATAATTAAGGTGGTAATATGAATTATAAGTTTATTCACTTATTATATGTTCCAACTATGGCATGTAATATGATGTGTAGGTATTGTTATTTAGAAGATAATACAAAAGAATTAAAAACACAATATAAAGCATTAGATACACTTAAATATACAATAGATAAATTAAAAAAGGATAATGTAATTCCATTTAATATATCATTACATGGTGGTGAAGTAACAACTCTTTCAAAAGAAGAATTTAGAAATTTAATTGAATATATATATAATTATTATAATGAAAATAGAAAATTATTAGAAGAAAATGGATTTAAAGTAGGAAGCCCACATATAAAAACGAATTTATATGATTTAGAAAAACATATAGATACTATAAAGGAATTTAAAGTATCTATAAGTGGAAGTTTAGATTTACCATTTTCCCTTCATGATAAATTTAGGGTAACAAAAGGAAATAAAAAAACATTAGATAAAATACTAGAAAATATTAAACTATTAGAATCATTAGAAAATAAGAAAAAAGTATCAGCAACTATATTTAAGGAACACTATGATTTAATGGATGAAATAATAAAAGATATAAAATATTTAGATGAGAAAACTTGTTTAGATATGAATGATTTTAATTTTATGATAGGATTTGATTATAATTCAAATGGATTACTTACACCACTTAGTGAAGATGAACAAGTTGACTTCTTTAATAAAATGCATAAAGAATTTGATAATACAAAATTAGATATTGGAGTAAATGGTGCTTGGTTTAATGAGTTTGGACCAGAATATTGTACTAATTGTGATAATTGTGGAGAAAAATTTTTCTTGTTAGAAAAAAATGGAGATATATATTCATGTGTTAGAGGACAAAAAAATAAAGATTATTATTTTGGAAATATATATAATGATGATGTACAAAAAATACTTAAAACAGCTCGTGAGAAAATGTTTTTAAATCATAATAGATTAGAATTTAATGATGAATGTAGTAAATGTGGTTATTTATATTTATGTAAAACTGGTTGTCCATTTGTAAAAAATGTTTATAAATCAAATAAATCTTATACTTGTAAATTACAACAAGAATTATATAAGAAAAGAGACTATGAGAAAGATAATACATTAGATTCAACATATTTTTATGTATCAAAAATGCATCCATCTGCTATTGAAAAATATATACCACCAAAAGAATATGATTATCATAGTTTATTAGAAATAATAAAAGAAGATAATAAATTAAAAAATATATATAGTGATGAAGTATTTATATTGCAAGTAGATAAAGAAGAATATAAGTTAGAATCACAAATAATAAAAAAATCAAGAGATATTATTTATATAACAGATGAAATTAAAGTGAAACTTTATATTAGAGATGATTTACTTGATACAGAATGTGATTATCCTGATAACAATGCCTTATATATTATATTACTTAGTGGAGATTTAATTAAATATGGTGATGAAGGAAGAATAAAACAAAAGCATATTGCTTCATTACAAGTATATAAAAATGTATTGTTAAAGCAAGAAAGTGATAAAAAAGGGTACTTAGTATATGATATTACTAATTTTATAAAAGAATATAAGGATTATTTATCAATTGATAGTCCCAATAATATATTCTTTACAACAAATTCTTTAAGAGATTATCATTACTTAAAGCAAAAAAACAATGCTTATTACCATATAAATGCTATTAATTTACCATTTCAAAATATAGAATTTTATTATTTAAAGGAGGATTCATATGATTAATAGACAAGCCAAAACATATAATGAAATAATAAGAAAAAAAAGATGTTATGAATTAACTAAATATTTTTATATAACTGATGAAGAAATAAATGAAATATATGATTTTTTATCAGAAAGTAAAGAAAATGAGATAAGAACATCAAATAAATATATTAATTTTGTAAAGGGTTCTAACGTTATTAAAACAAAAGAAGCTAATGCTAGAATAAATTCATTTGATGCTATTGTTTTAAGTTCTACTTTATTTAGAATAACACCACATTATACATCAAGCAGTAGTAGTGGAGGATTTTCTGGTTCTTCATCAAATAACAATAATAATAATAACAAT
>JAGBES010000032.1 GCA_017936845.1 Bacilli bacterium | reverse complement strand
TGTTAAGAATGAACTACCACATCTAATTAAATTATTAATTGATAGAATTGAAATAACTAAAGTAAATAATAATAGAAAACATGTAAGAATGGTAGTATATTTCAACTTTAATACAGACATAATTGATAGAGAATTAGACTTGTATGAAAAGAAAGAAAAACCTACTATAAAAGTAGATGTGAATTCATTACAAAGTGATGAAATTTCTTTTAATCAAAAATGTTCCTGTATAGACCAGAATATTCGTTCTGGTCTATACGAGAACATAAATGTTGGTATTGGGAACATCAATGATATCAAGGAAAATGATGATTCAAAATGTTGCCGTATTCACCAGAACGAATCCAGGATTTGTAACAATAGGTCAAAAACTTGGTAAAGAAAAATTATTTAGTTATATAGATAAATTTGGCTTTGGTAAAAAAACAGGAATAGATTTAAATGGCGAAAGCAAAGGAATAATATTTAATTTAGATAGAGTAGGACCTGTAGAACTTGCTACAACAGCTTTTGGGCAAGGAGTTAGTGTAACACCAATACAACAAATAACAGCTGTTAGTGCAGCTATCAATGGTGGAATACTATATAAGCCTTATATAGTGAAAAGTATTAATGAACCAGAAACTAATTCCGTAATATTAGAAAATAAACCAAGAGTAGTTAGAAAAGTAATAAGTGAAGATACTAGTAATAAAGTTAGATATGCCTTAGAAAGTGTTGTGACGAATGGAACTGGAAGAACGGCATTTATAGATGGTTATAGAGTAGGAGGAAAAACAGGAACAGCTCAAAAAGTAAAAGATGGACATTACATGGTAGGAAATTATATAGTATCATTTATTGGCTTTTTACCAGCAAATGATCCTGAAGTAATAGTATATATAGCAATAGATAATGCTAAGGGTGTGACACAATATGGTGGGACAATCGCAGCACCTATTGCTAAGGCAATATTAACAGATGCTATAAGAATATTTAATATAAAAAAACCAGAAGGAGCTAGTGAAAAAAAATATAATTATAATGATAAAAAATATATAACAGTACCTAATGTAGAAGGAAAAACTTTAAAAGATGCATTAGAGGAACTTAAAAGTTTTAAAGTTGAATATACTGGTACAGGAGAAAAAGTAATATATCAATCACCAAGCAGTAATGAAAGAATATATGAAGGGGAAATAGTAAAATTAATGTTAGGGGGATAAAAATGTTAATACTTACGAAAAGTGTTTTAGCAAGTCTAATTGGTTTTATGTTAGCAATACTATTTGCTATTATATTAATACCTTTTCTAAAAAAAAGAGCTAATCAAAGGTTAAGCGTGTATTTAGAAGAAAGACATAAAAGTAAATCTCATACACCAACGATGGGTGGGTTAATATTTATATTATCTACAATAATATCACTTATAATTCTATATCTAACAAATAAAATAGAATTAACATATAACTTTATTATTGTCATATTAACATTTTTATCATATGCATTTATAGGATTCTTAGATGATTATTTAATTATTAAAAGAAACAATAATAAAGGACTTACAGAAGTACAAAAAATAGTATTACAAATAATTGTAGCCATTATTTTCTTTTATTTATTTTTAAAAGCAGATAATGAACCATTATTATGGATTCATTCACTTAATTTAAAACTAGATATAGGTTGGTTTTATGGTTTATTCATATTATTTGTTTTGGTTGCAAGTTCAAATGCAGTTAATATTACTGATGGATTAGATGGACTTGCGGGAGGACTTTCTGTAATAGCTATTTCTACTTTTGGTATTATTATGTATGCTACAGGTTGGTTGGATGGTTATGAAGATATTGCTATATTTTGTTTTTTACTTGTAGGAGGAATATTAGGTTTTTTAGTATTTAATGTTAATCCTGCTAAAATATTTATGGGAGATACTGGAAGTTTATCTCTAGGTGCTACTTTAGGAACTCTTGCTATACTATCTAGACATGAATTATTATTAATACTAATAGGTATAGTATTTGTAATAGAAACACTTACATGTTTAATACAAAGATATTATTATAAATTGACTAAAAAAAGATTATTTCCAATGACGCCAATACATCATACATTTGAAAAATTAGGATGGAAAGAACAAGATATAGTAAAACTATTTTGGATTATAGGGCTTATAGGATCTATGCTTTCTATAATATATGGAGTATGGTTATGAAAAGAAATAGTGTAGATATATTACTTTTAATTGCAATTATAACAATTAGTATATTTGGTGTTATTATGGTGTATTCAGCATCTTATGTATGGGCAGAATATAAATTTAATGATCCATTTAAATTCGTTAAAAATCAAGGATTATTTTTAATAATTGGTATATTTTTAATGATGATAATAAGTAAAGTAGATTATAAAATATATTATGAAAAAGCTAATTTAATATTATTTACATGTATTGTATTACTTATATTAGTAATAATACCAGGAATAGGTACAGTTAGAAATGGAAGTCGTAGTTGGTTTGGAATAGGTTCATTTGGTATTCAACCATCAGAAGCTTGTAAATTGGCGCTTATAATTTTTACAGCAAAATATTTAAGTAATAATGGAAAAATAATAAAGAATATAAAAAAAGGAGTACTTCCTATTTTATTGATAACCTTTATTATATTTGGTTTAATAATGTTACAACCAGATTTTGGAACAGGATTTATCATTATTGTTACAATAATAGGGTTATTATTTGTAGGAGGAGTAGATTTAAAATTTTTTATATCAATAGGTATTTTAGGAATAGCTGGAATAGCAGGCTTAATCTTGATCGCACCGTATAGATTAAAAAGAATATTATCGTTTTTAAATCCTTGGAGTGATCCATTAGGTAGTGGATTTCAAATAATTCAAAGTTTATATGCGATAGGACCTGGAGGACTGTTTGGTTATGGTTTTTTAAATTCAAGACAAAAGCATTTTTATCTTCCGGAACCTCAAACTGATTTTATTTTTTCAATTATAAGTGAGGAATTTGGATTTATGGGAGTACTTATAGTATCAAGTTTATTTTTAATAATAATATTAAGAGGACTTAAAATTGCTAAAAATTCAAAAGAACCATTTGGTAAATTTTTAGCATTTGGAATTATCTTTGGATTATCATTTCAGGCACTTTTAAATTTAATGGTAGTAACAGGATTAATACCAGTAACGGGAGTTACTTTACCATTTTTATCATATGGTGGCTCTAGTTTACTAATAACATTATGTAGTATGGGAATTATACTTAATATATCAAGATTTCAAAAATAATATAATAGCTATATAAAATTAGCTTTTTTTTATAAAAACATTAAAATGTATAAAAAAAATATATTATATGATATAATTTAAATAGGTGATAATATGAATGATTTAATTTCTATTATAATTTCAATTATAATAATGGTATTTTCTATTGTATCTTTTTTTTGTCCAATTGGATTTATTGGATTAATAATTTTTCTTATTTGTAAAGGAAAAAGAGGGATAATGATTACAATACCAAATAATACTAAAACAATATCAGGAGAAATAAATATTGAACCATTATATAAAAAAAGTGAAAAAAATATAGTAAAAGACATAATAAAAGAAGAACTTAAAAGAAATAACTATGATTATAAAAGTACAATATCTTATATAGAAAATAGAAAATTTAAAATTACTTTAATATTTTCTATTCTAAATTTTTTACTATTATCTTTAGTATTTTTTCATATATCAGGAATTGTTTATTTTTTACTTGTTTTAAATATAGTAATTTATTTAATCTTTATTAAAAAATATAATATTGTAAATTATATTTATAAACAAGTTAAAGCAAGACCAGATGATGATATATCATTTATTATATCATCAATAATAAATGATAAGGTATTTCCTAATAAAACAAAAAAAATTATTCCAATTTTAATTTCTATTATTTTACCTTTATTTATTTTTAGAACACCAATGATGTTTTATGAGAAATATGAAGATGGTTATTTTGTAAGATTTTATACAATGGGATTAACTGGTAATGAAGTAATAAAAGTACCAGAAACATATAAAGGTAAAAAGGTTTTAGGTATTAGAGGAAATGTCTTTGCAAATTTAATTAATTTAAAAGAAGTTTATCTACCAGACGGAATAGAAATAATAAGAGGAAAAGCTTTTTTAAATGATATTAATTTAAAATATATAGAACTACCTGAAAATTTAAAATATTTAGGAGGAAGTGCTTTTAAAAATTGCAAATCACTTACTAGCATAGAAATTCCAGAGAGTGTAACAGAAATAAATGGAAATACCTTTGAAGGTTGTACTTCACTTAAAGAAGTGGTTTTACATGATAATATAACAAGTATACATGGAAGTGCTTTTAAAAATTGTAGTTCTTTAGAAGAAATAAAACTTCCAAAATATATAACAGAAATAAGAGGAAATACATTTGAAAACTGTACTTCATTAAAAAGAATAGATATACCGGATAATGTTACAAGGATAGGTGGGCATGCTTTTTATGGTGATTCATCTTTAGAAGAAGTAAGTATTTCTGAAAAAAGTAGTTTGAAGGAAATAGGATCATCAGCATTTAGAAAATGTAACCGTCTATATAATATAACAATGCCATATAATGTGTATGTAAATGAAAGAGCATTTAAGGAAAGTCCAACATTAGTAAAAAGATATAATGAAGAAAATTATTCAAATAATGTAAGCTATATAGATACAACTAAATATAAATATAACTCATATAAATATTTTTATGTTGGATATAAAAGTAAAATAGGAGAATATCATAACGATGCAAATACATATAATACTGATGCTTCTTTAACATTAAAAGAAATAAATATTGTAAATAATTTAAATGAATATTTAATGGAATATACAGATAATGAAGAAACTGTTACATTTACTTTAAATAAAAATACTCCATATAAAATAATTAATTCAGATGTAGCAGTACAAATAACAAAAGAAAGTATATTCGAAAATAAATATAGTACAACATTAAGTGTATCTGTTTACTATAATTAAGGTGGTAATATGAATTATAAGTTTATTCACTTATTATATGTTCCAACTATGGCATGTAATATGATGTGTAGGTATTGTTATTTAGAAGATAATACAAAAGAATTAAAAACACAATATAAAGCATTAGATACACTTAAATATACAATAGATAAATTAAAAAAGGATAATGTAATTCCATTTAATATATCATTACATGGTGGTGAAGTAACAACTCTTTCAAAAGAAGAATTTAGAAATTTAATTGAATATATATATAATTATTATAATGAAAATAGAAAATTATTAGAAGAAAATGGATTTAAAGTAGGAAGCCCACATATAAAAACGAATTTATATGATTTAGAAAAACATATAGATACTATAAAGGAATTTAAAGTATCTATAAGTGGAAGTTTAGATTTACCATTTTCCCTTCATGATAAATTTAGGGTAACAAAAGGAAATAAAAAAACATTAGATAAAATACTAGAAAATATTAAACTATTAGAATCATTAGAAAATAAGAAAAAAGTATCAGCAACTATATTTAAGGAACACTATGATTTAATGGATGAAATAATAAAAGATATAAAATATTTAGATGAGAAAACTTGTTTAGATATGAATGATTTTAATTTTATGATAGGATTTGATTATAATTCAAATGGATTACTTACACCACTTAGTGAAGATGAACAAGTTGACTTCTTTAATAAAATGCATAAAGAATTTGATAATACAAAATTAGATATTGGAGTAAATGGTGCTTGGTTTAATGAGTTTGGACCAGAATATTGTACTAATTGTGATAATTGTGGAGAAAAATTTTTCTTGTTAGAAAAAAATGGAGATATATATTCATGTGTTAGAGGACAAAAAAATAAAGATTATTATTTTGGAAATATATATAATGATGATGTACAAAAAATACTTAAAACAGCTCGTGAGAAAATGTTTTTAAATCATAATAGATTAGAATTTAATGATGAATGTAGTAAATGTGGTTATTTATATTTATGTAAAACTGGTTGTCCATTTGTAAAAAATGTTTATAAATCAAATAAATCTTATACTTGTAAATTACAACAAGAATTATATAAGAAAAGAGACTATGAGAAAGATAATACATTAGATTCAACATATTTTTATGTATCAAAAATGCATCCATCTGCTATTGAAAAATATATACCACCAAAAGAATATGATTATCATAGTTTATTAGAAATAATAAAAGAAGATAATAAATTAAAAAATATATATAGTGATGAAGTATTTATATTGCAAGTAGATAAAGAAGAATATAAGTTAGAATCACAAATAATAAAAAAATCAAGAGATATTATTTATATAACAGATGAAATTAAAGTGAAACTTTATATTAGAGATGATTTACTTGATACAGAATGTGATTATCCTGATAACAATGCCTTATATATTATATTACTTAGTGGAGATTTAATTAAATATGGTGATGAAGGAAGAATAAAACAAAAGCATATTGCTTCATTACAAGTATATAAAAATGTATTGTTAAAGCAAGAAAGTGATAAAAAAGGGTACTTAGTATATGATATTACTAATTTTATAAAAGAATATAAGGATTATTTATCAATTGATAGTCCCAATAATATATTCTTTACAACAAATTCTTTAAGAGATTATCATTACTTAAAGCAAAAAAACAATGCTTATTACCATATAAATGCTATTAATTTACCATTTCAAAATATAGAATTTTATTATTTAAAGGAGGATTCATATGATTAATAGACAAGCCAAAACATATAATGAAATAATAAGAAAAAAAAGATGTTATGAATTAACTAAATATTTTTATATAACTGATGAAGAAATAAATGAAATATATGATTTTTTATCAGAAAGTAAAGAAAATGAGATAAGAACATCAAATAAATATATTAATTTTGTAAAGGGTTCTAACGTTATTAAAACAAAAGAAGCTAATGCTAGAATAAATTCATTTGATGCTATTGTTTTAAGTTCTACTTTATTTAGAATAACACCACATTATACATCAAGCAGTAGTAGTGGAGGATTTTCTGGTTCTTCATCATAATAACAATAATAATAACAATAATTAGGAGAAAAATATGGAATTTATAACAGAAAGCTTTCATAATAAAAGATTAAAAGAATTTAATATAAATATAAAAACTAAATATAAAGTAAAAGATAGAGTATTAGAAAGAAATACAGACAATTCTATAAATGATGATATTATTGATGGAGTAAGATTAGAAAAAAAATATTATAAAGATGGTTTTTTAATATATAAAGTTTCTAATTTTGATCCAAGGATTCATTATACATATTTATTTAATAGTGAAGAAAACAAAGAAGTATTATGTCCAAACTGTGGAAAAATAAGTACTGTAAAAGAATTTGTAAATGGATGTCCTTATTGTCATACTTATTATAATATAGATTATATAAATAAAGAACTTGGAACAAAAGAACATTTAGATAATATAATACATAGTGAAAAATATAATAAGATAACATTTATAGTAGATTTAATAATTAGTTTTATTATAGTATTTATGTATATATTATTAAACGGTAGAACTTTTAATATATATGATGTATCCAAAATAATTGTGGGTGGACTTGTATTAGGATTTTTTCTTTATTACATATTTTATGTGTTAGATGCTTTAATATTATTACTTCCTATTAAAATATATAAAAATAAAAGAAATAGGCGACAAATAGAATTTTGGAATAATGCTTTAAAAAATAATATATCTAAAAAAACATTTTTTAATAATTTTAATTATGAATTACAAAGATACTATTATTTAGATAATAATGATGTAATTGATTATGATATAATTGATTATTTAGATTTTGATTTATCAACTAAAGAAGATTTGTTTATAACAGTTACAGTAAATATAAGAATTATAAAATATATAAATAATAAAATAGTAAAAAAAGTAGAAAATAAAAAGTTTACTTTAAAAAGAGATAAAACATTTGTTAATAAATTAAATGGAGGAATAAATATTATAAAATGTCATAATTGTGGAGCTTCAATTGATGTTAATAGAGAAAATTGTGAATATTGTAAAACTAAAATTAATTATTTACAGGAATGGTATTTGGAAGACTAAAATTTAGTCTTTTTATTATTATTTAAAGGATTTATAAAATAAGTATAGTAAGATATTATTGAAGATAAAAATTAAAGGTGATGTTATGTGAATGAATTAATGGAAGATAAAATAGAGAATATGATATATGAAATTAGAGGACAACAAGTAATGTTGGATTCTGATTTGGCTAAATTATATATGTGTAAAAATGGAACTAAAACTATTAATCAAGCAGTAAAAAGACATATAAATCGTTTTCCGAAAAAATTTTGCTTCCAGTTAAATAAATATGATATGAAACAATTGCAGTCCCAACTTGGGACCACAAAATTGAATAACATGAGTAGAAGTTTTCCTTATGTATTTACAGAAGAAGGAGTAGCGATGTTATCAGCTGTACTTAGAACACCAATTGCTGAAGAAGTTAGTATAAGAATAATGGAAGCTTTTATTACAATGAGAAAATATATTTCAAATAATTTAATAGAACAACAATATATAAATAAATTAGTATTAGAACATGATAGTGATATAAAACTACTTCAGGAATCATTTGATAAATTAGAAGAAAAAAAATTAAAAAATGAAATATATTTTAATGGACAAATATATGATGCATATTCAAAAATAATAGATATGTTAAATGAAGGAAAAAAAGAAGTAATTATAATAGATTCATATGCTGATAAAAAAGTATTAGATATAATTTTAAATATAGATAAAGAAGTTATTTTAATAACAAGAAAAAATAATCTATTAAAAGAAATAGATATAGAAAAATATAATAAACAATATAATAATTTAAAAATAATATATGATAATACATTTCATGATAGATATATTATATTAGATAAAAAAATCTTTTATCATTTAGGAGCATCAATAAACTATATAGGAAATAAAACATTTTCAATCAATATAATAGAAGAGAATATCGTAAAAGATTTATTAATAGAAAAAATAAAAGGATTATTTAAATAATCCCTTAAAAATTGAATTTCCTATTTTTCTACCAAGTGTATTTAAAGCAGAATTTGTAACTTTAGTAGTAGCTTTTTCAATACTACTTTTTTTCTTTTTAGTAGTGTTTTTTGTTATTTTAACTTCATCACTATCTTTTTTTAAAACACGAGTTTCTTCTTTAATAACTTTTTCTTCCATTAGTTTATTATCATTTATTTTTTCAAATGCAGATTCATTATCAATTTTATTTTCATATTTTTGATAGAACATATCATTTTTTATAATACTATTTCTAGTTTCATCATCAATAGTTCCCATTTTACTTTGAGGAGGTAATATAGTTACTTTCTCAACAATAGAAGGTTCTCCAGTTTCTGTTTGAAATGAAACTAATGCTTCACCAGTTTCTAAAGATTTAATAGCTTCTTCTGTATTAAATAATGGATTTTCTCTAAATGAATCACAAGCAGCTTTAATGGCTTTTTGATCACTTTTAGTATAGTATCTTAAAACATGTTGAACTCTATTTCCAAGTTGTGATAATATTTCATCTGGAATATCACTAGGACTTTGAGATACAAAATAAAGACCAATTCCTTTAGAACGAATTAATTTAACAATGCTTATAATATTCTTAATCATATGATCTGGCATTTCAGAGAAAAGTAGGTGAGCTTCATCAATAAAGAATATAAGTTTAGGTTTATCTAAATCACCAACTTCAGGCATTTCATTATAAAGAGAATCAAGAAGCCATAATAAGAAAGTTGCATATAAAGTAGGCTTTTTAAATAAAGTAGCTGCATGTAATATATTTATAAAACCTCTACCATCAGTACTATTATATTTTATAAAATCTTTAATATTAAATTCTGGTTTACCAAAAAAATAATCTCCACCTTCTTCTTCTAAAGAAAGTAAATTACGTCCAATAGCACCAATACTTTGTAAAGTAATGTTTCCATATTTTAAAGTATATTCTTTTCTTTTATCACCAACATAATTTAAGATAGCTCTTAAATCTTTTAAATCAACGATTTCTAAATTCTCATCTTCGGCAATTTTAAAAACAATCGTTAAAACGCCTTCCTGAGCATCAGTTAAGTTAAGCATACGAGAAAGAAGTTTAGAACCTATATTAGATACTGTTGTTCTAATTGGATGACCAAATTCACCATAAACATCCCAAAAATGAGTAGGATAACTTTTTAATTCAAAATTTTCTAAATTTAAATTATTAACTCGTTTTTCTATATTTTCGTTTGCTTCACCATTAACGCACATACCAGCTAAATCACCTTTAACATCTACTAAGAAAACTGGAATAGAAGCATCAGAAAAACTTTCAGCCATAACTTTTAAAGTAATAGTTTTACCACTACCACTCGCACCTGTTATAATACCATGCCTATTAGCCATTTTAGGTAAAATATAACTTTCCGTATTTTCATTTTTACCAATTAATATTTTATTATTTATATACATAATTAACCTCCAAATCACTATTATAAATATATAAAAAATAAAGAAAAAAGTCAATTAAATATAAAATTATGTTATAATAAAAAGCCGGGGCGTGAAGTTTATGGATAATGATATTGTATTAGCTCAAAAAATAGTAGGAAGAACATATTTAAATTTATCTAGTAATAGTACTTTTCATGAACATTCATTTATATATAAAAGTACAAATGAAGAATTAAGTAATATAAATAAATATTTCAAAAATAAAAATAATATATTAACAGTAATATCTTCAGGAGATCAAATAATAAATAGTATCTTAGAAGGTGCTTTAAATATAGATGCTTTTGATATAAGTAGTTTTCCTAAATATTTCTTATTTTTAAAAATGGCTGCTATAAAAAAATTAAGTAGAGAAGAATATATTGATTTCTTTTTTGAATCTACAACAACAGAAGAAAAATATGATGATTTATATGATTTAATAAGAAAAGATTTAAATAAAGAAAACAAAGAATTTTGGGATTCATTATTTGATTATTTTGATTGGTATGATATATATAATTCAACATTATTTTCTAGTGAATTTAAAAGTAGAAGCTTTATTGAAAATGAAAATATTTATTTAGAAGAAAATAATTATAATAAATTAAAAAATACTATAGATAGAGTAAACTTTAATTTATATACAGGTGATATATTAAAATTAGACACTTTATATAATAAAGAATATGATATAATATATTTATCTAATATAATAGATTATGTAGATAAAATAAAATATAAAGAATTATTAAATAAATTTAATTTAAAAGAGAGAAAATTTATTTTAACATATTTATATGAAATAAATGAAAATACAAGAAATTTCTTTTTTGAAAATAATTATAGTTTTGATAATTTTGAAAATACAAAAGCAGGAGTAATGATATATAAAAAATAATTAGATAAGTTCTAATTATTTTTTATGTAATCAAGTACAATTTCTTTATCACTAAAATGATATTTTTGATTATTAATTATTTGATAATCTTCATGACCTTTACCTAGTATTAACAAGCAAGAGTTATCTAATGTTTTTAAAGTATTTAATATAGCTTCTTTTCTATCAATAATAATTTTATAATTATTATTTTCTAAATGTTCAGTAATATCATCAATAATAGATTTAGGATCTTCACACCTTGGATTATCACTTGTAAATATAACATAATCACTTAATTTAGTAGCAATATCACCCATAATAGGTCTTTTAGTTTTATCTCTATTACCACCACAACCTATAATAGTAATAATTTTTTTATTAAAAGTTTCCTTTGAAGCATTAATTATTTTTATAACAGCATCAGGAGTATGAGCATAATCAATAATAATATAATTATTTTTATAGATAAAAGTTTCCATTCTACCAGGTGGAGCTTCTACTAAGTTTGAAACATTTATAATATCTTTTATATTAATTCCTAGACTATTTAATATAGCTAAACTAGATATATAATTATATACATTAAATTTAGATTTTAAATTTATTTTAACTTCATACTTTTTATCTTCATATTTAAAAACAATTAAATCTTTAGAATTTACATAATCAAGTATTTGATAAGTAGAAAGATTTTTACCAATACTTTTTTTATTTTTAAAATTAAAGTATTTAGAATATTCTGAGTCATTATTAACAATTAAAATACCATCATCTTTTAAATAATTAATTATTTTTAATTTAGAATTTAAATAATTATTCATATTTTTATGATAATCTAAATGATCCTGAGTTAAATTAGTAAATAAAGCAATATCTAATTTAATAGAAGCTAATCTATTCATATCTAAAGAGTGACTACTAACTTCCATAACAATAAATTTACAATTATTTTCTTTAGCTTCTTTTATTAATTTATATAAAGTCAAAGTATCAGGAGTAGTATTATTTAAATTTTTAATTAATTTACCATTAATATAAAAACCAATTGTACCAATATAAGCACTATTAATATTTAATTTGTTTAAAATACTTGAAGTAATAAAAGCAGTAGTTGTTTTACCATTAGTACCAGTTATACCAATTATTTTTAAATTATCAAGTAGATATTTATAATTATCATTTAAATATTCATTTAGATAATCTTTGGTATTAGGTACTATTATTGTATGGACATCATAATCTCCATATTCACATATTATTTCAGTTGCGCCATTTTTAATAGCTTCATCTATAAATTTGTGGCCATCATTATTATTTCCTCTTAAAGCTATAAATGTATCACCATAAGTAACTTCTTTAGAATTAATTTTAAGTTTATCCATTAAATCACCTATCATAATATATGAAATTAATATATATGTATGTTATAATAAAATAGGTGATTTTATGAAGGTTGCAATTATTGGTGGAGGAATATCAGGAGTAATAGCTTCTATTTATGCTTCAGAAAATAATGAAGTTACAATATTAGAAAGAAATAATACTTTACTTAAAAAACTATTGTTGACAGGTAATGGTAGATGTAATTATTTTAATAGTAATCAAAATATTAGTAATTATAATTCAAGTGATTTAGATTTACTAAAAGAAATAATAACAGAAGAAAATATAGAAAAAGCACTTAATTTTTATAATAATATAGGAATAATACCTAAAATAAAAGATGGATATTATTATCCATATTCAAATAAAGCAGAAAGTATGAAAGAATCTTTAATTAAAGAAGTAGAATTAAATAATATAAAAGTAATAACTAATTATTTAGTAGAAAATATAGAAATAAGAAATAATAAATTTATCATAAATAATGAACTTTATTTTGATAAAGTAATAATAAGTACAGGATCTTATGCAGCTCCTAAAACAGGATCAGATGGTATAGGATATAAATTACTTAATAAATTAAATTTAGATATAATAAAACCACTTCCTGCTTTAGTTCAATTAAAAGGAAATGAAACTTATTTTAAGGAATGGAATGGCATTAGAAGTTATGCTAAAGTAAGTTTATATGAAAATAATAAATTTATAAAAGAAGAGGTAGGAGAATTACAACTTACTAATTATGGATTAAGTGGAATATGTATCTTTAATTTAAGTGGTAGATTAAAAATAGGATTAGATAAAGGTAATAAAGAAAGTATTAGAATTAATTTCTTACCATTTGTAACTGATATAGAAGAATTTTTAATTAATAGAAATAAATTACTTAAAAATAGAAATATTATAGAATTATTAGAATCAATAATAAACTATAAACTAATAAAAATAATATTAAAAGAAGCTAACATAAAAGAAGATAAATCATTTGATGAATTAAATAATTTAGAAAAAGAAAAATTATTTAATAATTTAATTAATTTTAATGTTGATATAAGAGATACTAATGATTTTGATTCATCTCAAGTATGTAGTGGTGGACTTGATTTAAATGAAATAAATACAAAAACAATGGAAACTAAAAAGATAAAAAACTTATATGTAATTGGAGAACTTTTAGATATAGATGGATTATGTGGTGGGTATAATATAACAGCATCTACTATAAGTGCTATACTAGCAGGTGAAAATATATGATAAGAGTAAGACAAATAAAAGTACTTTATAATGAAAATAATATAGATAATATTAGAAAAAAAGTATCTAAAAAATTAAATATAAAAGAAGAAATAATTAAAAATATAAAAATAAATAAAGAAAGTATAGATGCTAGAAAAAAGCCAGTTATATATTATATATATGAAGTGGATGTAGAAGTATTAAATGAAGAATTAATACTTAGAAAAAATAAATCAAATGATATTTTAAAGATAGATGAAAAAGAATATAAAATAAAAGTAACAGGTACTGAAAAATTAGAAAGAAGACCTATTATAGTAGGAAGTGGACCAGCTGGGCTTTTTGCTGCTTATTATCTTTCTATTTTAGGATATAAACCACTTATAATTGAACGTGGAGAAAAAATAGAAGATAGAGTAAAAAGTGTAGAAGAATTTTGGAATAAAGGAATACTTAATAAAAACTCTAATGTTCAATTTGGTGAAGGTGGAGCAGGCACATTTAGTGATGGAAAACTTAATACTTTAGTAAAAGATAAAGAAGGAAGATGTAAAGAAGTATTTAAAATATTTGTAGAAAATGGAGCAGATTCTAATATCTTATATAAAAATAAACCACATATTGGAACAGATGTTTTAAGAAATGTCATTATAAATATGCGAAATAAAATAATAAAAATGGGTGGAACTTTTAGATTTAATACAACTTTAACTAATATAAAAGTAGAAGATAAAAAACTCAAAAGTATTATTGTAAATGATAATGAAGAAATAAAAACAGATATTTTAATTCTTGCAATCGGACATTCAGCAAGAGATACATTTCATATGTTATATGAAAATAATATTTTAATGAATCCAAAACCATTTGCTATAGGAGTTAGAATAACACATCCACAAGATATGATAAATAAAAGTCAATATGGAAGTGTTTTAATAGATGCAGCTAGTTATAAATTAACTTATAAGGCATCTAATAATAGAGGTGTATATTCCTTTTGTATGTGTCCAGGTGGATACATTGTAAATGCATCAAGTGAAGAAAAAAGACTTGCTATAAATGGAATGAGTAATCACTCTCGTGATACTAAGTGTGCTAATAGTGCTATAGTAGTAACTATAACACCAGAAGACTTTGGAAAAAGTCCAATGGATGGAATAGAATTTCAAAGAAATTTAGAAGAGAAAGCCTATAAATTAGGAAGTGGATTTATACCTGTACAATTATTTAAGGATTATAAAGAAAATAAAATATCAACAAAATTTAATTTTGAACCTTGTATTAAAGGTAATTATAAATTTGCAAATTTAAATCTTATCTTTCCAGAATATATAAATGAATCATTAAAAGAAGCTATAGATTATTTTAATACTAAAATAGATGGATTTAATAGAGATGATGCCGTACTTGCTGCTATTGAAAGTAGAACATCTTCTCCTATCAGAATAGAAAGAGATGAATTTTTTAATTCAAATGTAAAAGGAATTTATCCAATTGGGGAAGGTGCAGGGTATGCAGGTGGTATAACAACATCTGCTATAGATGGACTTAAAGTAGTAGAAATAATTGCTACTAAATATAAATCATGTGATTAAATATATTATTGTGAAGTATTAAATAAAAATAAAATTGCTAAAATGCAATTTTTTTGTTTTCTTTTTAATATAAATAATATATAATAAATAATAGGTGATATACATGAATTCAGGTATTTATAGTTTAGTAGCAAGAAATAAAGAAAAAAATGAAGAAATAATATTACCTATAAAAGAATTAAAAGGTAATGAAGTAAGATATAAAGTTAACATTTCTTCAATAGATAAACTTACAACATATTTTAAAGACGAACAAGAATTAATTAAGAGATTATACGATAAAAAATATATTAATTTCTTAAATGCTGATATATATATAAAATATAAAAACAATAATGTTTATAATAATATAGAGGTAATATATAAAGATTTAAATGGTTTTAGAAGTTTAATAACAAAAGGTGAATCAACTATAGAGGAAACTAATGAGTTATTTATTCAAGGATGTGATAACTTCTTTTTAAAACTAAATGATTCTAAAATAAGAAATTATGTATTAAATAGTGAAGATATTAATTTAAAATTAAAACAAGATATAAATGCTATGTATAATTCAACAACAATAAATGAAGTAAATTTTTATAAAAGATTAATAATAAAAGATTTATCAAATTATAGAACATTTAGAAATTTAACACTTGTTCTTAGAGAATACTTTGTACCCGAATTAAGAATAGAAAAAAATAAGAAAAATCAAGAGAGAAATATAGTTAATAATTTAAGTATTAATGAAGTGAATGATAAAGATTTAGAAGAAGATTTAGCAAAAACTATGAGTATCAATATTCCAACTAATTATAGTGAACAACTATCAACTAAAGAATATGAAGAAGCTAAAGTTTGGGAAAGTGAAGGAAAAAGTATAAATGAAATGTTAGACTTAGATCAAATATTATCAATGCCAGAAGATGAGTTAGCTAAATTTGGTATAAATAAAAAAGTATATGAAGAATATGCAAATCGAATATATAAGAAATAACTTATATATTTTTTTATTTCATGATATAATTAATAAGGTGGTAATATGAATTTAAATGTAGAGAAACTAGTTCCTTTAAGTAAAATAAAATACAAAAATAATTGGTATCAAATATTTATAGATGAATCAAAAAAAAGATATTTTTTAAAAATAAATAATAATCAATATGAATATGTATCTATAAGAGAATTAATTGAATTAAAAAAAATATATGAAGAAGAATTTACTGGGATATATTGTGAAAAAAATAATATAAAATATGTTGCCTTTTTAGGATTAGAATTAATTACGATTTCACTAATGACTTTGAAATTAGAAAATTATAAATTAGATCAAAATGGATATTCTGATGTATCTATAGAAATAAGTAATGAGCAAAATGATACTTTTAAACAAGTAACAAGAGAAGAATTTCTAAATTATATAGAGGTTAGTAATGATATAGATTATATATTAGATAATAATCCTAATATAGGTGAAGAATATATACCATATATAAAAGAATTTATAGAAAAATATAGTAACGAAGATTTGACTTTGTTTTATTATAATATGAGTAATGTAACAATAGAATGTTTATCAGAAGAAGAAATAAAAGAAAAACTTAATAATCCAAGTGCTACTGCATATTTTGATTTTGTAAATCATAAAATAGTTTTTAATCAAGATATGATATTAGAAGAAAATAAAGATACAATATTTCATGAGTTTAGACATGCTTGTAAATGTGCAAGTATAACTGAAGATGAACAAACTATATATATAAGTTTTACGATGGTAACAGAAGATAATATTGAAATAGGAAAATCTATATTAGAAGGAATGAATGCTAAATATACAAGTTTTACTTATACAACACAAAAAAATTATATAGAAATGCTTATAATGATATTAGGAGAAGAAAAATTAAAAGAATTTGAAGAAAATGGAGATTTAGAATCACTTATAAATTCTTTAGAAAAAATAGATGGAACAAAAGAAGATGCTATAAAACTTATAATGCTTATGGATGACGAATTAAACAGTATAAATAATAATATAATTTATTCAAAAGAAAATAAAATAGAAATAAGAACAAGATTAATGAACTATTTTTTGAAAAATGAAAAATTAAAACTAGATAATAGTACAGAATTTGATTATATGATTAGATATTCGAATTATGTAGAAAACTGTGATGAATTTGAAGAATTAATTAAAAGACAAATAATTTGTATAGAACAAGGTAATGATAAAGATAATAATGAAAGAATAGAAATAGAAAAAGAGACAAGCTCAAGGATGGAAGAGCTATTTAACGAAAGAAAAATAAATAATTTAGACAAATATTTAAATAAATATAATTTAACAATAGATGAAATAAATGATTTTAATTCATGGATTTTAGTTAAAACAGAAGCAACAGAAGAAAAAATAAAAATAGAAAATGAAAATATAAAAATTGAATATCAAGATCCTATAACATATACATCACAAGATGGAGAATTAAAGACCTTATATATGTATCAAATATATATAAAAAAAAGTTATATAATTGATAATGAAGAAGAAATACTAAAATATATAAGTCCTGAAGAATATATTAATGTTTTAAATAATCTTGATAATAAAAGGCGTTAGTATAATATGCAAAAAGAAATAAATGAGTTTTTAAAATATATAAAAGTAGAAAAAAACTATTCAGAAAATACTATAAATAATTATAAAAAAGATCTAAAAGAATATGAAAAATATTTAAAAGAAAAAAACATTAATATAAAAAATACAAATTATAAACTAGTAAGAAATTATTTAACATATATGTTTGATAAAAACTATTCTAAAAAAACTATATCAAGAAATATAAGTACATTAAGAAGTTTTTATAAATATTTATTAGAAGAAAAAATAATAAAAAGTAATCCTATGATTTTAATATCAAATCCTAAATTAGATAAGAAGTTACCAAATTTTTTATATTATGATGAATTAGAAATATTATTAAATATACCTAATAAAGAAACAGTACTGGGACTTAGAGATTCATTAATATTAGAACTTCTATACTCAACTGGTATAAGAGTAAGTGAGTTAATAAATATAAAGATAGAAAATATAGACTTTGATGATAAAAGAATACTAATTTTAGGAAAAGGAAATAAAGAAAGATATGTATTATATGGAGATACTTTAAAGGAATTATTAAAAATGTATTTAAATAATAGTAGACCAGTATTAAATAAAAACAGTGAATATCTGATACTAAATAAAAATGGAACAAAAATAACAGATAGAGGGATTAGATTAATAATTAGCAAAATACTAAAAAAAGGGGAATTGGATTATCATGTTAGCCCACATACATTAAGACATACATTTGCTACACATATGTTAGAAAATGGAGCAGATTTAAAATGTGTTCAAGAACTTCTTGGACATTCAAGTATATCAACAACGCAGATATATACACATATAACTAATGAAAGATTAAGAACAGTGTATTTAAATACACATCCAAGAGCAAAGGAAAAATAAAATGAATAGAGAAAGTATAAATAAATTATTAAATAATTTATCTAAAACAAAATTTAGAGGATCATTTCATTTAAACCAAAATATGAAAAATTATGTAAAAGAAAAAGGAATAGATAAAATAGAAAAAGATGCATATTTTTTTATAAGAAAAAGATTAGCACCATTAAATATACCAAATGATGGTAGACAAACACCAATGAAAGCTAATTCACATCCAGTTTTTATAGCTGAGCATGCAACAGCAACATGTTGTAGGGGATGCTTAGAAAAAATACATTATATAGAAAAAAATAAAGAATTAACAGAAGAAGAAATAAATTATATAGTAAAAGTTATAATAACATGGATAAAAAAAGAAATAGAATAGAGGTATAATATGTCAAAATTACATTTTAAATATGGAACAATGAATAGTGGAAAAAGTATTGATTTAATGAGAACAGCACACAATTATGAAGAGGTAGGATATGATGTAATAGTAATGAAGCCTATTATAGACACAAAAGGAAATGATAAATTAGATTCAAGAATTGGTATACAAAGAAAAGTAGACATATTGATAAAAGAAGATGATATGATACTAAAATTAATAAAAAATAAAATTACAGAAAAAACAGCATGTATATTTGTAGATGAAGCACAATTTCTAAAAGAAAAACAGATAGATGAATTATTTTTTATTACTAAAAAACTAAATATACCAGTGATATGTTATGGACTTAGAACAAATTTTAAAGCAGAATCATTTGAAGGCTCAAAAAGATTATTGGAAATAGCAGAAGAATTAGAAGAATTACCAACATTATGCGATTGTAAAGAAATTGCAAGATTTGTTGGAAGAAAAGTAAATAATCAATATGTATTAGAAGGAAATGAAATAGAAATAGATGGCGATAATGAAAATATAGAATATATACCTCTTTGTGGTAAGTGTTATTTAGAAAAAGTTAAAAAAATAAAGTTTTAACTTTTTTTATTATAAAAAGATATTTTATTGAATAAAATGATTTGATTTGTTATAATGATAATGTCAGGATAGGAGGAAATTTATGACAAAATTTGTTTACTTATTTAGTGAAGGAAATAAGGATATGCGTAATTTACTTGGTGGTAAAGGTGCAAATTTGGCAGAAATGACTAACTTAGGATTACCAATACCACAAGGGTTTACAGTTACAACAGAGGCATGTACAGAGTATTATAATAATGGAAAGAAAATTAGTGAAGAAATAGAAACACAAATTTTTGAATCATTAAAGAAAATTGAAGAAATTCAAGGTAAAAAATTTGGAGATAATTCAGATCCATTGTTAGTATCAGTAAGAAGCGGGGCAAGAGCTTCAATGCCAGGTATGATGGATACAATCTTAAATTTAGGATTAAATGATATAGCAGTTGAAGGATTTGCTAAAAAAACTGGTAATCCAAGATTTGCTTATGATTCATATCGTAGATTTATTCAAATGTATTCAGATGTTGTTATGGAAGTACCAAAATCTTATTTTGAAAAAATTATCGATGAAGTAAAAGAAGCAAAAGGAATAAAATATGATACAGAACTTACTGTAGAAGATTTAAAAGAATTAGTTATTAGATTTAAAACTGTATATAAAGAATCTATGAATGGAGAAGAATTTCCACAAGATCCTAAAGAACAATTAATGGGAGCTGTAAAAGCAGTATTCCGTTCATGGGATAATCCAAGAGCTATTGTTTATAGAAGAATGAATGATATTCCAGGTAGTTGGGGAACAGCTGTAAATGTACAATCAATGGTATTTGGAAATATGGGAGATACTTCAGGAACAGGTGTTGCATTCACAAGAAATCCATCAACAGGAGAAAAAGGTATTTATGGAGAATATTTAATAAATGCTCAAGGAGAGGATGTTGTTGCAGGTGTTAGAACACCACAACCAATAACAAAATTAGCTGAAGATTTACCAGAGTGTTATGCTGAATTTATGAAATTAGCTGAAAAATTAGAAAATCATTACAAAGATATGCAAGATATGGAATTTACTATTGAAGATGGAAAATTGTATTTCTTACAAACTAGAAATGGAAAAAGAACTGCAGCTGCAGCTATTAAAATAGCATGTGATTTAGTTGATGAAGGTATGATTGATGAAAAAGAAGCTGTAATGCGTATTGAAGCAAAATCTTTAGATCAATTATTACATCCAACATTTAATAAAGATGCTTTATCTAAAGGAGAAGTAGTAGGAGAAGCATTACCAGCTAGTCCAGGAGCTGCTACAGGTAAAATAGTATTTACTGCAGAAGAAGCAAAAGAACTAGGTATTGGTGGAAAAGAAGAAAAAGTAATATTAGTACGTTTAGAAACAACACCAGAAGATATTGAAGGAATGGTTGCTAGTCAAGGTATTTTAACAGTTAGAGGTGGAATGACATCACATGCAGCAGTAGTAGCAAGAGGTATGGGTACTTGTTGTGTATCTGGGTGTGGTGATATCAAATTAAATGAAGAAAAAGAAGAATTCGAATTAGGTGGAGTATTATTTAAAAAAGGAGATTATATTTCACTAGATGGTTCAACAGGAAAAATATATAAGGGTGAAATACAAACAGAAGAAGCAACAGTATCAGGAAATTTTGGACGTATTATGAGTTGGGCTGATAAATATAGAACACTTAAAGTACGCACAAATGCAGATAATCCTAGAGATACTAAAAATGCTATTAGTTTAGGTGCCGAAGGAATAGGTCTTTGTCGTACAGAACACATGTTCTTTGAAGAAAATAGAATTCCAAAAATAAGAAAAATGATTTTATCTGAAACAGTAGAAGATAGAGAAAAAGCTTTAAATGAATTAATACCATTTCAAAAAGGTGATTTTAAAGCAATGTATAAAGAATTAAAAGGACTTCCAATGACAGTACGTTATCTAGATCCACCACTACATGAATTTCTTCCAACTTTAGAAGAGGATATAAAAGCTTTAGCAACTGAAATGAATGTATCAGTAGAACATTTAAAACAAAAATGTGCTGATCTACATGAATTTAATCCAATGATGGGACATAGAGGATGTAGACTTGCTGTAACATATCCAGAAATTGCAAGAATGCAAACAAGAGCTTTAATAGAAGCTGCAATTGAAGTAAAAGAAGAAGATGGATATGATATAGTACCAGAAATAATGATTCCATTAGTAGGTGAAAAGAAAGAATTAGATTTTGTTAAAAATGTAGTTGTAGAAACTATAGAAAATGTTAAAAAAGAAAAAAATTCAGATATCGAATATCATATTGGAACAATGATTGAAATTCCAAGAGCTGCTTTATTAGCAGATGAGATAGCAGAGTCTGCTGAATTCTTCTCATTTGGAACAAATGATTTAACACAAATGACATTTGGATTCTCAAGAGATGATGCAGGTAAATTCTTAGATTCATATTATCAAAATAAAATATATGAATCAGATCCATTTGCTAAATTAGATCAAAACGGTGTAGGTAAATTGGTTAAAATGGCAGTAGAATTAGGACGTACTACAAGACCAGATATCAAACTTGGTATATGTGGTGAACATGGAGGGGATCCAGCATCAGTTGAATTCTGTCATAATATAGGACTTTCTTATGTATCATGTTCTCCATTTAGAGTTCCAATAGCTCGTCTTGCTGCTGCACAGGCTGCTATTAAAGCGAGAAAAAATTAGAACGCATAAGCGTGATAAAATAAAAAACAAGAAAGACTCATTTGAGTCTTTTTTTATTGCAATTAAAGGAGATGATAATAATGTGAAAGAAGTATATAAAACTTAAAAGATTAAAACCAAGATGATAGTCATAATTTAAAATTTGTTAAAAAATAGTCACGATATAGTTCGGATGACTATTTTTTTGTTGGAAGAAAAATATAAAAAAGAAAGGCTAACTATTAAAAGTCAATAGTTTTTCTAAAAAAAATAGAATTGGAAAAGAAACCCACGCCAAAAAGATTTCACGTTAGTGAAATTTTGAAAAAATTAAGTAATTAATTATTTCAATAAAGACGGATCAAATT
>JAGBES010000005.1 GCA_017936845.1 Bacilli bacterium | reverse complement strand
GGAAAGTGAAAGAAAAATACTATACCTGCAAGTATGATAGAGCATTTAAAGAAATAATGTTAAAAGAAAGTAATAAAGATATCTTAAAAAAATTATTAGAACATATCTTAAAAGAAGAAATAGAAGAAATAACAATATTACCTACAGAAAGAAATAATGGAAATTTAAAAATAAAAAGAAAAATACTTGATGCATTATTAAAAACAAAAAATGAGAGGATAGGAATAGAATTAAATTCAAATATAGAATCATATGTACATCCAAAAAATATGGCTTATATAGCAGATATGTATGCATCAAATATATTAGTAGGAGAAACATATAATGAAGATACATTAATATTACAAATAAATCTAACATTTGGGTTAGGTAAAAAAGATAAAGAACCATATAGACATTATTACATGCAAGATATAACAGGAAAGAAGTTTGTAGAAAATTTCAAAATAATAGAAGTAAATATGGATTCATACATGGATATGTGGTATAATAAAGATACGAATGGGATAGAAGAAAATAAAATACTAGTAATGTTAGGATTAGAGCGTGATGAATTAAAAAAACTATCCCACAATGATAAGGTGGTATCAAAATATATGGATGAATTAAATAAATTAAATGAAGATACAATATTTAGAGAATATATGACAAAAGAAGAAGATGAAAGAAAAATCTATAATACAAGGATGATGGAAGCAGAAAAAAAAGGTATTGAAAAAGGTATTGAAAAAGGTATTGAAAAAGGTATTGCAGAAGGTGAAAAAAATAAATCTATTGAAATAGCTAAAAATCTATTAAAAAATAATGTTGATATAGATATTATTGTTTTATCAACAGGATTAACAAAAGAAGAAATAGAAATATTAAAATAATATTTAGTTAACTATAAATAAAGTTCTAATAATAAGAGCTTTTTTTTGATTGATTTTTATATATTAATTAGAGTATAATTATATTGGGTGAAATTATGATAGGAATAAAACTTTCAAAGCATAAAAAAGAAACAATGAATAAAATAGAAGAATTTTTAAATCCAAAGGAAGTTTATTTTAAAATAAAAGAAAATGATGAAGTACTTGTAAAGGAAAATGAAAAAGTAATTGTAGGCCAAAAAATAATAAAAACAAAATATGATACTTATATTCATAGTAGTGTAAGTGGAATAGTAAAAGAAATAACAACAATGATTGATTATCAAAATAATAAATCAAATTTTATTAAAATAGAAAATGATTTTAACGAAACTAATAAATTTAAAGAAAATGATTTAAAAAATATAACAAAAGAACAATTTATTTCTAATTTAAAAGAAAATGGAATAGTAGGACTTGGGGGAGCAGGTTTTCCTACGTATGTAAAATATAATAATGATGATGTAAAAACACTTATTATAAATGCTGTAGAATGTGAGCCATATATAACAGCAGATTATATAAATTGTTTTAATAATATAGATAAAATAGTAGAAACACTAAATATAATTGATAATATATATAATTTAAATGAAATATTTATTGCTATTAAAACTAAAAATAGAACTTTAAAAGAAAAAATAATACCTTATATAATTAAGAATAAGAAAATCAAGTTAATAGAAGTACCTAATCTTTATCCAATGGGATGGGAAAAAGCATTAGTTAGATATATAAAACATACAGATTATGATAAATTACCTATAGAAAAAAGTATTATAGTTAGTAATGCATCTACAATTTATTCTATATATGAATCATTAAAATATAATAAACCTTTAATAGAAAAAATAGTAACAATAAGTGGAGATAATATTATAAATAAAACAAATGTAAAAGTAAAAATAGGAACAAAGTTTAGTGAATTAAAAAAAATATATAAAGGATATAATAGTAAAGAAATAAATTTAGTAACTGGTGGACCTATGATGGGTTATAGTGTAGAAACAGATGAATTTATAATACCTAATAATTTAAATTCTGTAATAGGAATAAAAAAAATAAAAGAATTTAATCCAATTACTTGTTTAAGATGTGGTAAATGTAGTGATCACTGTCCAACTAAAATATGTCCAGTATTAGTAAAAGATAATATTAATAACAATCAAGAATTAAAAAGATTAAATGTAGAAAGATGTATCGAATGTGGTATATGTTCGTTTGTTTGTCCATCTAAGATAAATTTAAGAGAATATGTTCGTGAAGCAAAGAAAAAGGTGAAATAATGAAATTTAATATGTTAAAAGGACCATTTATCAAAAGTAAGAATAATACAAACAAAATAATGACTAATCTTTTAATAGCACTTATACCTATAATATTATTCTCATTTTATAAAAATGGTATATTATTATATCAAAATAATAAAACAGACTTATTTGGTATGTTTTATCCTTTAATATTTATATTTACTGGTATAATTACAAGTTTTTTAGTAGAAACAATATATGCATATTTATTTTTACATTTAAAAAATGATAAATTAAAAGATTACATAAAAACATCATTTAGTATTTTTCCAGGTTTATTTGTAAGTTTAGTATTACCTATAAATACACCAATTGAAATATTGATATTAGGATGCTTAGTAGCAACCATCATAGGAAAAATGATATATGGTGGTTTTGGACATAATATTTTTAATCCAGCTTTAATTGGATGTTTATTTGTTCTTAGTACTTATTCAACAATAATATCTTCAAATGGAGGATTTTTAAATAAATATGAATTAGATACAATAGGGGGTGCAACACCTCTTACAAATGCTAAAATAGTAGAAAGATTAGACTATGATTCGCTAGTAAAACCATATGGAGATTTATCAGATTTCTTTTTTGGAAATATACCAGGTACATTAGGAGAAACTTGTTCATTTTTAATTATTTTAGCTTTCATTTATTTATTATTAAAACATGTGATAAAATGGAAAATACCTATTATATATGTTTCGACAGTATTCATAATGACTTTAATAATTGGAAAGATAAATGGCTTAGGATTATGGTATCCATTGTTTTCTATATTAAGTGGAGGACTTTTATTTGGTGCAGTATTTATGGCAACAGATCCAGTAACAAGTCCTACAACGAGTTTAGGACAGGTTATATATGCTTTTCTTTTAGGAATACTTACAGTAACATTTAGATATTTAACAAATGCTCCAGAAGGTGTTTTAACATCTATATTAACTATGAATATGTTTGTTCCGTTATTAGATAGAATAGGATCAAGTAATAAATTCGCATATAAAAAAGCTCTTATTCCTTTAATAGCAATCTTTATATTACTAGCTTTATTAAGTATAAATATAGGTAATAGTTTTAATACTAGTGAAAAAGAAGATTCTAATTTTAAAATACTAGAAAAGACAAATAGTTATTATATTGTAACAGAAAAAGGAAATGGAGGACCAATAAAAGCTAAAATATATATTGATAAAGATACGATAACAAAAATAGAAATATTAGAAAATAATGAGACAGAATCTTATTATAAATTAATAGAAGAAGCAAATTACATAAATAAATTAATAAATAATCAAAAAAATATAGAAAATGTAGATACAGTGTCAGGAGCTACTATATCATCAACAGCTCTAAAAAAAATGGTTATAAATGTATTAGATGATATGGAGGGATAAGATGAAAAAATATAGTGGAGTAATTGTTTTAACAATAACAGCTTTAATATGTTCTTTCCTTCTTTTTATAGTAAGGAGTGTAATAAATGGATAGATTTTATTATGACTTATTAAATATTGGTAAAAACAAAATAGATGAAAAAGAATATATAAATATATTGGATAAAATTATAAAAGAAGAAACAGATTATATAAAAATAGATAATCCTACTTTAGATAGAGTTTGTAAAATAGTATCAACTAATATAAATGATAGACTAAAAAAAGAAAATATTGATTCTAAAATTATAAATACAAAAAATATATATGATATGTATGAACATGAATTTGTTTTATCTTCATTTATAGATTTAGATAATAATGTAACATATTATTTAATAGATCCAACCTATAGTCAGTTTATGGATAAAGGTGAATATAATTTTAAAGCTATATACCCATCTGATATATTAAAACAAGATGAAGAGGGAAAAATATTATTAAATAATTTATTAAAGTATGGATATTCTAAAGTAGATAATAATGATATAAAAAGATATATTGGTTCGTTATTATATGAAGAAGATATAAATAAAATAGATGTTAATATAAGTGATTTATATTTAGAAAGGAGCAAGAGATGAAAACGATACTAAATGGTATATTTAAAGAAAATCCAGTACTTGTATTATTACTTGGACTTTGTTCAACACTTGCTGTTACAACTAATTTTGAAAATGCTTATCTTATGGGTATATGTGTAATAATAGTATTAACATTTTCCAATATAACTGTTTCATTAATAAAAAAAATAGTACCTAAAAATGTAGAAGTACCAGTATATATACTTATAATATCTACATTTGTAACGATTCTTGAATTATTATTAGAACATTATATAAAACCATTATATGATGTACTTGGTATTTATCTACCTTTAATAGTTGTAAATTGTATAGTACTTGGTAGAGCTTTATCAGTCGCATCTAAATCAAACATTAGAACAAGTTTTAAAGATGCTATTGGAATTGGACTAGGATATACCTTTGTTTTAATGATAATTGCTTTATTTAGAGAAGTAATTGGAAATAATACGCTAACTATTATGAGTTCTACAAGTAAATTAACGGGATATAAACTGGTATATAAAGTATTTGACGCTAATACATTATTTCCTATGAATATATTAATAACACCAGCTGGAGCTTTTTTAACATTAGGATTTTTAATCGCACTTTTTAATTTTATAAAAGGAGGTAAAAAGAATGAATCTCGTTAATATATTTATTACTGCTTTATTAACTGAAAATGTTGTTTTAACAAAATTTTTAGGAATTTGTCCTTTTATTGGAACTTCTAAGTCAAGAAAAAGTGCTATATCAATGGGATTATCAGTAATGCTTGTAGTAACACTATCAAGTATAATAACATATTTTTTATATCATTATTTATTAGTACCAACTAATACAGAATACTTAAAAACAGTTTTGTTTGTTCTTGTAATTGCTTCATTTGTACAACTACTTGAAATATTACTTAAAAGATATTTTAAATCTATTCATAAAATGTTAGGTATTTATTTACCACTTATAACAACTAATTGTGCTGTTTTAGGAATTGTTCTTCTTAATATAACAAATGATTTTAGTTTTATAGAAATGTTAGTATATAGTGTGTCAAGTAGTTTAGGTTTTACTTTTGTAATATATTTATTTTCTAGTATGCGAGAAAAAATAGAAAATAGTGATGTACCAGCACCATTTAGAGGATATCCAATTGCTTTAATAACAGCAGCTATTATGGCACTATTGTTTTCTAGATATGTATGATAGTAATACCTTTTATATTAATAATTTTACTTTCAATTTTAACAATTTATTTAACAAGTAAAAATAATTGTAAAAGAGATTGTAAAAATTGTATGGGATGTAATTTATATAAGGAGGATAGAAAATGATAGGAATTGTAATACTTACAATAACAGCTTTAATATTAGGAATTATTTTAGTATTTACGGATTTATTTATCAATAAAAAAGATAATAATGAAGAAGAAATATTAAAAAGACTTCCTGGATATAACTGCTCTGCATGTGGATATGGTTCTTGTAGTGGTATGGCTAAAAAAATATTAGAAGATATAGAAAGTTATAAAAAATGTAGACCTTTAAGAGGAGAAAAATTAAAAGAAATGGAAGAATATTTAAAAAAATATATACAATAAATAACTTAAAAAAAAAAGAAAAAATATATAAGCAGATAACAAAAATCTGTTTATTTTTATATATAAAAAAAGAAAAAGTATAATTTTGATATATATCTTTTCTATGATAATATGCAACAAGAAGGAGAAAAAATATGAAAGAAAAATATTACACATGTAGATATGATAGACCATTTAAAGAAATAATGTTAAAAGAAAGTAACAAAGATATATTAAAGAAACTATTAGAACATATATTAAAAGAAGAAATAAAGGAAATAACAATATTACCAACAGAAAGAAATAATGGAAATTTAAAAATAAAAAAAAACATTAGATGTATTATTAAAAATAGATAATAAACAAATAGGAATAGAATTAAATGCAAATATAGAAGATTATGTGCATCCAAGAAATATGGCATATATAGCAGATATGTATGCAACACATACATTAGTAGGAGAAGAATATGATGAAGAAACATTAATATTACAAATAAATTTAACATATGGGATAGGAAAAAAAGATGATAAACCAATTAGAAAATATTATGTACAAGATAATAAAGAAAAGAAATTTGTAACAAATTTAACAAAAGAAGAAATAGAAAATTTAAAGTAGTTAAACTACTTTTTTTCATATTTAAAAATAAACTTAATATTATTATATAGGTGGTTATATGAACATTCATAAATTTAGAAGTTATCTATTAGAAGACTATTTTTCAATGAATGTTTTAAAAGATACAATAAAAATAGAAAACTATACAGAAGTAGGTCACTTCGATAATAATAAAATTATTATTAAATATATAGATGGAGAGGTAACAATAAAAGGAAAAAATTTAATTATATCAAAATTAATGAATGATTCTATTTTAATAAAAGGAACTATTCAAAATATAGAACTAAGGTGATACTTTGAAAAATAGTTTTATATATAGATTTAAAAATAAAACAAAACTAATAATAAGAGGAAAAAATATTGAAAGATTTGTTAGAAGATTAATAAAAAATAAAATTGAAATAATAGATTTAAAACAAATAAAATATAATGAAATTAGTATAATAGTTTATACCAAAGACATAGAAAAAATAGAGAAAATTAAAACAATATATGAAATAGAAATAAAAAGAAATTATGGATTAAATAGAATATATGAGTTAATAAAAATAAATAAATATTTAATATTATTTATATTGTTCGGTATATTTTTAATTTATCTATTGTCAAATATAATATTTGATGTAGAAGTAGTACATAACGATTCATATATAAGAAAATTTTTAAAAGAAGAACTAAAAAAATATAATATAGATAAATATAAATTAAAAAAAGATTATAAAACTAAAGAAAAAATAAAAAAAGATTTATTAAATAAGTATAAAGATAAATTAGAATGGATAGAGATAGAAGAAAAAGGAACAAAATATATAATAAGAGTAGAAGAAAGAATTATAAATAAAACTAATGAAAAAAATATAAATAGAAATATAATAGCTAAAAAAAATGGAATAATTATAAGTATAGATGCTAAAGATGGGGTAATAGTAAAAAACAAAAATGACTATGTAAAAAAAGGAGATATTATAATTGATGGTAATATATATTTAAATGAAGAAATCAAAAAATCTGTATCAGCCACTGGAACAGTATATGCAGAAGTATGGTATGTTGTAAATATAGAAATTCCTTATCATTATAAAGAGATAAAATTAACAAAAAATAAACAAAAAGTTTATACTATAAAATTTTTAAATAAATATTATGATTTGTTTAATATGAAGAAATACAAAACAAAAATAATAAAAAATAATTATCTAATAAAAAATAATTTATTACCACTTAGTTTTATAGAACAAAAACAATATGAAACTATAGAAATAGATGAAATATATACAAAAGAAAAAGTAGTAGAAAAAGCAATTGAACAATCAAAACAAAAATTATTAAAAAAATTAAAAGAAGATTCGGAAATATTAAACTATAGAATACTAGATGAAAAAAGTGATAAAGAAAAACTAAAATTAAAAATATTTTTTTCTGTAAAAGAAGATATAACTGATTATCAAAAAATAGAAGAATTAAAGACAGAATAACTGTCTTTTTAATTGTAAAAAAGATTATTTTATATTATAATAAATATAGAAAGAGGCGTTATATGTTTGAAATTTTTAATGAAACAAATGATAATATAGAAGAAATAAAAGATATAGAAAAAGTGCTTGAAATAGCTATAAAAAAATTGAAACTAACAAATATAGAATTTAATGTAATTATTACCGATAATAAATTTATACATGAACTTAACAAAAAATATCGTAATATTGATAGAGAAACAGATGTTATATCTTTTGCCTTAGAAGATGATAAATTATTTCCGAAAATAGATGAAAAAATATTAGGAGATATTTATATTAGTATTGATAAAGCAAGAACTCAAGCAATAGAATATGGTCATTCTTTTAAAAGAGAAATTTGTTTTTTGGCAGTTCATGGTTTTTTACATCTAAATGGTTATGATCATATGAAAAAAGATGAAGAAAAAATAATGTTCGATTTACAGGAGGAAATATTAAATGAAGCAAAAATTAATAGATAATAAAAAACTAATTAATAGTTTTAAATATGCTTTTAATGGTATAAAATTATGTATTCAAAATGAACAAAACATGATTATTCATTTTACAGTAGCAACTTTAGTTATTGTATGTGCAGTGTTTTTTAAAATATCTAAAATAGAATGGATAATTTGTTTATTACTAATAGGATTAGTTCTTATGATGGAATTATTAAATACAGCAATCGAAAATATCTGTGATTTAGTTACAAAAAAAGAAAATGATTATGTTAAAATAGCAAAAGATACGGCAGCTGGTTCTGTACTTGTAATGTCAGTTATATCAGCAATTATTGGACTTATGATATTTGTTCCAAAACTAATAGAAATGGTGGTAAAATAATGAAAGAAAAATTAGAAAAACTATTATCAAATTCAAAATCAAGTTATTATAATTATCCAGTCTCAGCAATATTAGAATGTAAAGATAATAAATTATTTAATGGTGTTAATATAGAAACATCAAGCCCACAATCAGGAATATGTGCCGAAAGATGTGCTATATATAGTGCTATAGCTAATGGTTATAATAAAGATGATTTTAAAGCAATACATTTAATGGCTAAAAGTGGTAAAAAAATAACACCTTGTTTTGTTTGTAGACAAACATTAATAGATTATTGCAATGAAGATTTAAAAATAATCTCATATTATGATGGTAAAACAGAAGAATTTACAGTTGGTGATTTATGTGTGTATACTTTTTCAGATAAGGATTTAAAATGAAAAGTGGTTTTGTAAGTTTAATTGGAAGACCAAATGCTGGTAAAAGTACTTTACTTAATAGCATAATTGGTACTAAAGTTGCAATTACATCTAATAAGCCTCAAACAACAAGAAACAATGTTCAAGGAATTTATAATGAAGAAGATACACAAATAGTGTTTGTTGATACTCCAGGTATTCATAAACCAAACCATAAATTAGGAACTTATTTAAATAAACAAGCTTTTTATAGTATTAATGATGTAGATGTTATTTTATTTTTAATAGATTCAAATGAAGAAATAGGAAGAGGAGATTTGTTTGTATTAGATAAAATAAAAGAAGCTAATAAACCAGTAATACTAGTATTAAATAAAATAGATAAATTAACTAAAGAGGAAATCTTTATATTAATAAATAAATGTAAAGATTTATATAGCTTTAATGATATTGTACCGGTATCAGCTTTAAAAAACAAAAATATAAAAGAACTTATTAAAGTAATAAAAAAATATTTAACAGATGATATAAAATATTATGATGATAATTATATTACAAATAAACCTATTACATTTACTATATCAGAGATAGTAAGAGAAAAAGTGTTTTATTTAACTGATAAAGAGGTACCACATTCTCTAACTTGTATAGTAGAAAATATAGAAAAGAAAAATAATAGTTATTATATAAATGTAGCTATTATAGTAGATAGAGATTCATTAAAAAAAATAATTATTGGAAAACAAGGAAATATGGTAAAAAATATTGGAATAAAAGCTCGTCCAGAAATAGAAAAAATATTAGGTAAAAAAGTATATTTAGAAATATATGTAAAAGTAATAAAAAAATGGAGAGATAAAGAAAAATATTTACAAGAATTTGGTTTTAACGATTTTGAGTAAGGTGATTTTATGACATATATTGAAATTAATAATACTTGTAAAAATATAATTAATTCAAAAAAAGATATACATAAAACTATTGAAATTAATAAAATATATATTTTAGAATGTTTAAAAAATATAAAAGAAAACTATTATACTTTATACTATAGCATTCTTTTTCAAGAAGAAAAAATAATGGATTTAATAGATCCCGTTATTATATCACTTATACTTAATATAGAAGAATGCAATCCAGTAAATAAAATACTTGAAATAACACCTATAATTACAGATTTTACAGCAATAGAAATGATAGATAAAATAACAGATAAAGAATTTGATTATAAATATCATATATTAAAAAGAAAAGAAATAAGTGATTATATAAAAGAAAATATATTAGAAGAATTTACTATAGAAGAAATAAATGATTATATAGATAATATAAAACCTAATAATGAAGAAAAAATATATGTAAGAAAAGAATTAGAAAAATATAAAATTAAAAGAATGAATAAATAATAAAATAAATGCCATTATAAAATAGGTGATAATATGAAAAAAGAATTATTATGGGATTTATTTAAAAAAACAGGTAAAATAGAATATTATTTAAAATATAAGGAGTTAGATAAAAATGGAAGTAATAGTAGGGAAGAATTATAAACATTTTAAAGGAACATTATATAAAGTTATTGCTATAGCAAAACATTCTGAAACATTAGAAGATATGGTTGTTTACACTCATGATGATCAAATATGGGTAAGACCATATAATATGTTTATAGAAAAAGTTGATAAAGAAAAGTATCCTCTTATTGAACAAGAATATAGATTTGAATTAGTAGATAGTTGTGATTAATATGATTAAAGAAATAGAAGGTATCGTAATAAGTGAACAAGATTATAAAGAATCAAGTAAAATTATTAAAGTAATAACTAAAGAAGGGATTATTAGTTTGATAGCTAAAGGATCTAGAAAATTAAAAAGTGATCTTAGAATTACAACAACAAAATTAACATATGGCCTTTTTAATATTTACTATAAAAAAGATAATTTATCAACATTGAAAGAAGTAGATATAATAAATAATTTTAAAAATATAAAAAAAGACATAAATAAGATAAGTTATGCATCATATTTATTAGAACTTGCTTCTCAAGTAATAAAACAAAATAATAATAAAGAAATATTTGAATTATTAGTATCATCTTTAAATAAAATAGACGAAGGATTTGATCCATTAGTTATTACAAATATATTAGAACTTAAATATCTAGATTTTTTAGGTGTAATGCCTATAATAGATGAATGTAGTCTGTGTGGATCTAAACAATCAATAGCAACTATTTCTGGTAGAAATGGTGGATATATATGTAATAATTGTTTAACAAATGAAAAAATAGTTGATGAAAAAACAATTAAATTAATTAGAATGTTTTATTATGTAGAAATATCTAAAATAAGCAAATTAGAAATAAGTGATAAAATAAAAAATGAAATAAATGATTTTTTAGATGAATACTATGATAAATATACAGGTCTTTATTTAAAAACAAAAACTTTTTTAAAAAATTTACATAAGCTTTAGGAGGTATTTATGAATTTATATATAATTTGTCCCTTTGTAGCCCTAATAACTTGTCAGTTAATTAAATTTTTGGGTGAATTAATTAAAACTAAAAAAATAAATATTTATAGACTTCTTAATGGAAATGGTGGAATGCCAAGTACTCATACAACATTTATTTCTTCAATTGCAATGTTGATAGGATTTAAATTAGGCTTTGATACACCTTTATTTGCTCTTTCTTTTATCACTTCACTTATAATAGCATATGATGGAATGGGAGTAAGAAGAGAAAGTGGTAAACAAGCTAATGCTATTAATATTTTGTTAAGAAAAGAAAAAATATCATTAAATTTAAAAGAACAATTAGGACATCAACCTTTAGAAGTAATTATAGGATATTTATATGGCACTTTAATAGCATTCTTATTTTCATTATAAATTTTATAAAAAATATTTAAAAAAAAATAAAATAGTGGTATAATCTAAGAGAGCCTAAGAAACTAAGTTCTCTTAGATTTTTTTGTTTTTGGAGGTATTTATATGACAAAATATGTATTTGTAACAGGTGGAGTTGTATCTGGACTTGGTAAAGGAATTACAGCATCTTCCTTAGCATTACTTTTGAAAGCTAGAAACTATAAAGTATTTATGCAAAAATTCGATCCTTATATTAATGTTGATCCTGGAACTATGAATCCAATTCAACATGGAGAAGTATATGTAACATATGATGGATGCGAAACAGACTTAGATTTAGGACATTATGAAAGATTTATAGATGAAGAACTTAATTATACATCAAATATAACAAGTGGTAAAATATATAAATCAGTAATTGAAAAAGAAAGAAAAGGAGAATATTTAGGAGCTACTGTTCAAATGGTTCCCCATGTTACTAATGAAATAAAAAATAAAGTATATGAAGCTGGTATCACAAGTAAAGCAGATATCGTAATAACAGAAATTGGTGGAACTGTAGGAGATATAGAATCTCAATCTTTTATTGAAGCTTTAAGACAAATTCAATATGAAAAAGGTAGTGAAAATACTTTCTTTGTACATTGTACTTTAATACCTTATATTTATGGTTCAAATGAACTTAAAACTAAACCAACACAAAATAGTGTTAGAGATTTAAGAAATATGGGTATTAGACCAGATGCATTAGTTTGTAGGGCTCCATTTGATACAGGATCTCATATAAAAGAAAAACTTTCAATGTTTTGTTCTGTACCAGTAGAAAATGTAATAGATTCAATCGATGTAAAAAATATATATGAAATTCCAATTAATTATCATAAACAAGGATTTGATGAAATTGTTTTAAAACAATTTAATTTACCACTTAATAAATCAAATTTAAAATATTGGAATGACTTAATTAAAACCGTAGATAATTTAAAAGATGAAATAGAAATTTCTTTAGTTGGTAAATATGTAGAATTACATGATGCATATTTATCAGTAGCAGAATCTCTTAAACATGCTGGATATAAATATAATACAAAAATTAATATTAATTGGGTAGATTCTGAAAAGTTAGAAAAAGAAGAAAATTTAAAAGAAATATTTAAAAATTCCAAAGGAATTATCGTACCTGGTGGTTTTGGTAGTCGAGGTATAGAAGGAAAAATAAAAGCAATTAATTATGCTAGAGTAAATAAAATTCCTTTCTTAGGAATATGCCTTGGAATGCAACTTTCTGTAATAGAATTTGCTCGTAATGTATGTGGTATAAAGGATGCTACCTCAACCGAATTTGATTCTTTAACTAAAGAACCAATTATCGATTTAATGGCTGACCAAAAAAGCATTGTTAATATGGGTGGGACCTTAAGACTTGGAAATTATAATTGTAAAATAAAAAAAGATACATTAGCTTATAAAGATTATAAATGTGAACAAATAAAAGAAAGACATAGACATAGATATGAATTTAATAATAAATATAGAGAAATACTAGAACAAAATGGAATGGTTATATCTGGTATAAATGAAGAAGCAGATTTAGTAGAAATAGTAGAAATACCATCTCATCCTCATTTTATAGCCAGTCAATTTCATCCAGAATTTAAAAGTAGACCAACTAGACCACATCCACTTTTTGATTCTTTTATAAAAGCTAGTATTGATAATAAGTAAGGAGGATTTATGGCAAAATATAGATGTAAAATTTGTGGTGATATATATGATGAAGAAAAAGAAAAAGTAAAATTTAGTGACCTACCAGATGATTGGAAATGTCCAAAATGTTTTGCACCAAAAAGTTTATTTGAATTAGTAGAAGAAGTAGAAGAGGAAATAGAAGATTCTAATTATTCTAAAAGAGTATATATAGATGATACATCATATTCAATAAAAAGAGATGAAAATAAATGTATTTTATGTGGTAATTGTAAAAGTGTTTGTGAATTTAAACAAGGTGTATACAATTGCTATGACATGAATAGAACATATAAAAAAATGATTTGTATTGATTGTGGGCAATGTTCAGTGGCATGTCCAACAGGTGCTATTTCTATTAAAGAAGATTATAATGAAGTAAGAAAAATATTAAAAGAAAAAGAAAAAATTGTTATTTTTCAAACTTCTCCATCAATTCGCGTATCATTTGGAGAATTATTTGATATGGAAGCAGGAACATTAGTTGAAGGTAAAATAGTATCACTTTTAAGAAAATTAGGTGCTTCATATGTTTTTGATACAACATTTGGAGCAGATTTAACTATTATGGAAGAAGCTAGTGAATTAGTAGATAGAATTAAAAATAAAAAAACTTTACCTATGTTTACTAGTTGTTGTCCAGCATGGGTTAAATTTGTTGAAATGTTTTATCCTAAATATATAAATAATCTATCAACATGTAAATCTCCTATATTAATGGAAGGAGCTATTATAAAAACTTACGTTGCTAATAAATTAAATATAGATCCTAAAAATATAGTTAATGTTGCTATTACACCTTGTACAGCAAAAAAAGCAGAGATAAAAAGAGAAGAAATTAATGGTAGTTCTAAATATAATAATATAGATAATATAAAAGATGTAGACTATGTTATAACAGTAAGAGAATTAGCAAGTTTTATTAAAGAAGAAAAAATAGATTTTAATAATATTATAGAAAGTGAATATGATTCAATTTTACCAAAAGGAACAGGAGCTGGACTTATATTTGGTAATACAGGTGGAGTTATGGAAGCAGCTTTAAGAACAGCTAATTATTTATTAACAAATGAAGATTTAAAAGAAATAGAGTTTACTAGTATTAGAGGTCTTTCTGGTATAAAAGAAGCAGATATTAAAATTAATGATTTAAATTTAAAAGTAGCTGTTATATCAGGAACAAAAAATGCTAGAAAAATTTTAAAACAAATAGAAGAAAATAATATTAAGTATGATTTTATTGAAGTAATGGCATGTCCTGGAGGTTGTATAGCAGGTGGAGGACAACCTAAACATGATTTAATGATATTAGATGAAGTTAAAGAAAAAAGAATTAAAACTTTATATGATGAAGATTTAAATTCAGAAATAAGATATAGTTATAAAAATCCTGTAATAAAAGAAATATATAAAGATTTCTTAATAAATCCATTAAGTGATATTTCAAAACAATTATTACATACCACATATAAAAACAAAGAAAATTTATTAAATAAAGAAAAAGAATTAGTTTAAAATATTGACTTTAATTTTAATAATTATTATAATTATTATGTAAATATTTAACATAAGGAGGAACAAAAATGGAATTAAAAGGAACAAAAACAGAACAAAATTTAATGACTGCATTTGCAGGAGAAAGTCAAGCTAGAAATAAATATACTTATTATGCTTCAAAAGCAAAAAAAGATGGATATGAACAAATAGCAGCTATATTTGAAGAAACTGCTAATAACGAAAAAGAACATGCTAAAATATGGTTTAAATTATTACATGAAGGTACTATTCCATCAACAATTGATAACTTAAAAGATGCAGCAGATGGTGAAAACTATGAATGGACAGATATGTATGATGGATTTGCTAAAATTGCTAAAGAAGAAGGATTTGATCATATAGCATATCTATTCACTGAAGTTGGAAAAATTGAAAAGGAACATGAAGAAAGATATAGAAAATTACTTGATAATATTGAATCAGGTAAAGTATTTGTAAGTGAAGAACCAAAAATGTGGATTTGTCGTAATTGTGGGCATATTCATTTCGGAGAAAAAGCTCCAGAAGTATGTCCAGTATGTGCACATCCTCAAAGTTATTTTGAACAAAGAGCAGTTAATTATTAATTGCTTTTTTTGTGTTTAGTGATATAATATTTTCTATGTGAGGAAGATAATATGAGAAGAATAGCAATATTAATAATACATGGATTTGCTGGAGGAATTTATGATCAAGAGGATTTAGCAAATTCTTTAGAATTAATAAGTAAATTTGATGTTTATTCATTTACTTTACCAGGACATGATAAATATATTTTAAATAATATAACGAAAGAAGATTGGATGAAAGCTGCTGAAAATAAAGTAGAATTATTAATAAAAAATGGTTATAAGAAAATTTATGTTGTAGGGCATAGTATGGGTGGTGTTATAGCTACATCACTTGCTTTCAAATATAAAGAAATCAAAAAAATTGTTTTGGCTGCTCCTGCATTTGAATATATATTTTCGGATAAGAGTTTAAATGGATTTAAAAATTCAATTAAACAAGGTGTATCTGTATTAAAAAGATTTACAGGAATAAAAGAAATATTGTCTAGAATACTTAGAGTACCTAAAAAAACAGTTAAAGAATTTAGAAGTTTAATAGATAATCATCAAGAAGAAATCAAAAAGATAGATATACCTATTTTAATTATTCATGGGACAAATGATGATATAGTTCCTTATAGGAGTTCTATAAAGATATTTGATAAAATTCCATCTTCCAAAAAGAAATTATTATTAGTTAAAGGGCTTTCTCATAGAGTTTTTAGAGATATAAAACAAGAAGAAATAATATATGAGACGATTGAATTTTTAAATAAAGAAAACAAAAAAATGAATATAAAGAAAAAAATATAATTTATTATATTTACTTTTATTGTTTTATTATTAATAAAATTGTATAATTATTTTAGTGGAGGAATATATGATAACGATAAAAAGTAAAGATGAAATAAAATTAATGAAAGAAGCTGGAATGATGGTTTCAAAAACTCATAAATATTTGAAATCATTTATAAAAGAAGGAATAACTACAAAAGAATTAGATAGACTTGCTGAAGAATATATAAGAAGTATGGGTGGAGTTCCAACTTGTAAAGGATATGAAGGATTTCCAGCAACTTTATGTACTAGTATAAATGAAGAAGTTGTTCATGGTATACCATCAAATAGAAAATTAAAAAAAGGTGATATTATTACTATTGATATGGTAATAGGTTATAAAGGTTATCAAGGCGATTCTGCATGGACATATGCTGTTGGAGATATTTCAAAAGAAAAAAAATATTTAATGGAGCATACAGAAAAGGCATTATATGAAGGAATAAAAAAAGTAAAACCTGGTAACCATATAGGTGATATATCATATGCTATACAAGTATATGCAGAAGAACATAAACTAGGTGTTATAAAAGAATTAGTTGGACATGGAATAGGTACTGAAATGCATGAAGAACCAGATGTTCCAAATTATGGTAAACCAAATATAGGTCCTAAATTAAAACCAGGAATGGTTATTTGTATTGAACCAATGTTAAATTTAGGTACACCAAATATTTATTTGTTAGAAGACGATTGGACTATTATTACTCAAGATAATAAACCTTCTGCTCATTATGAACACACGATATTAGTAACAGAAGAGGGATATGAAATATTAACACCAAGATTGGATTAATTTGACATTTAAAAGAAAAAATATATAATAAGTTAATCAAGGGGGAAAATAAAATGTCAAATATAAATTCAGATTATGAGGTGTTAAAATTAGTTTATAAAAGTTTATATGAATCAAAATTTAAATCAAAATTAATAATTAAAAAATATTTATTAACTATCAAACAATTAGAAGAAAAATCTAGTATGTTAGATATAAGTGATAAAATTAAATTTGATTTTGATAATTATATTACATATTCTATAGGAAATATACTTTATAAAAAACTATATAATTCTATTAAAAGTAATGATAAAAAACAAGAAAAAGAAGTTATTGATTTATTTAAAAAAGAAATAAGAAGAATAAATGAATTTAAAAATAGTTTTGATATAAATGCTAAATATTGTTGTAGATTAACAAAAGATATAGTTATGGAAATAATGCTTGATTATGTTAAAGAAGAAGAATTAGATAAGAAAATAATAAATATATATCCTAAAAATCTTAGAGAATTATTATTATTAAATCAAGATAAAGAAGATTCTATAAAAAAATTAAAAAAGGTTAGTATATAAAAAGGAGTTCGATTTATTTTGAAAAATGAATATCAAACAATATCTAAATTGTTAAAAAAATATAATAACAATAAAGTAGATGATAATTTTATATATGATGTAATAAATATAATTATAAATAGTTATAATTTAAATGAATATATAAAAAAAGTAAAAATAGAAAATTATGAACCTGATTTAAGCTATGGTTCATATGAATACTTTACAGGAAATTTAATTATTAGAAAAAATTTTCACGATGAATCAAATTTATCATATAATATAAACATTTTACAGAATATTATGCATGAAATTGAACATGTAATACAGTATGATTATTTAATTAAATGTAATAAAAAACTAATAATTCCTAATAACTTGATAAAAGCTAATTTACTTACTGATTCAATAAATCAAAAAATAATATTAGAAACTCTTAAAAATAAATCAGATAATTTTGATTTAAATATTCAAAATGAATTATATAATTGTGAAAATATAGTAGAAGCAATAGAAGAATTATATATATATGATCCTTCAGAAAGAATGGCAGAAATAGATAGTTTAAAAAAATTATTAGAAATAGTTAAATTATTAAATGATGATAGATTGACTAATATTATAAATTTTAATTTAATTCAAAAATTAAATATAGGTTATGATGATAATTGTCCAATATTTAATTTTTATACAGGTTTAAGTGATATGATTGATAATGAATACTTAAAAGTAATAATAAATAATTATTTAATAAATTATAATTATTTAACTTTAGAAGATAAATTATATTATGGATTACCTAGAAATGATATGGAATACCAAAATCAATTAAATAAAATAAATAATTTAAAGTATATAGTTTGATAATAAAAGAATAAAAATCTCTTTTTGTATCAATATAGATATGAAAGGAGATTTTTTTATGTCACGTCACAAAGTAGAAATTTGTAACGTGAATACTGCGAATATTAAAGTATTAAATAATAATGAAATGGTAAACTTATTTAAAAAATATAAAGAAGGAGATTTAAAAGCGAAAGAAGACCTTATAAATGGTAACTTAAAATTAGTTTTGTCAATATTAAAAAAATATAAAACAAGAGTAGATAATATGGATGATTTATTTCAAGTAGGATGTATAGGACTTATAAAGGCAATAGATAATTTTGATTTAAAATTTGATGTTAAATTTTCTACATACGCTGTTCCAATGATATTAGGAGAAGTTAGAAGATATTTAAGAGATTCTGGAAGTATAAGAGTAGCCCGTAGTATAAAAGATACAGCTTATAAAATAATGAAAATAAAAGAAGAGTTAACTAATGAATTAGGACATGAACCTAGTATAAAATTAATTTCAGAAAAATTAAATATAACAGAATTTGAAGTATCAAATGCTATGAGTGCTATGAAAGATACAGTAAGTATGTTTGAACCAATATATAATGATGGTGGTGATACAATATATTTAGAAGATCAATTAGATGATAAAAGTAATAGTTTATATTCCCTTGAAATGAAAATAGCTCTTAGAGATGCAATAAATAAATTGAAAGATAAAGAAAAATATATTTTAATAGAAAGATATATAACAGGAAAAACACAACTTGAATTAGCTAATGAAATAGGAATTTCACAAGCTCAAATATCTAGATTAGAAAAAAGTGGACTAGAAAATATAAAAAAATTAATATCTTGATTAAAAAAAATATATATGTTATTATAATTTTCAATAAAGGAGATTATTATGAAAAATATTGATTACTCAAGATATATTTTAAAAAAAGAAAATGTCAGTAGTTATGAAATAAAACGAGCTATAAAAAATATAGAAAATTTAGATGATTATTCCTCGTCTATAATTTTAAGTAAACTATATATAAAAAATAATGAATATTTAAAATCATTGAATATATTAAATAATTTAAAAGAAAACGGTAAAAATAATTTAAGTCTTTATTATAATCTTTTTATCACAAACGTTTATTTAGAAAAATATAAAGAAGCAATGGAAAATTTAAATATTTGTAATTTAAAAAAAGAAGTTAATAATACTGTACTTTATTATTTAATTACTGTATTAAATAATACTTCTAAAAATAAAATTATAAGAAATGAAAAAATAAGAAATATTAATATATATGATAAAAAATTAATGAATCTTTATAATATGTTTATAGATTTTTTAGAACAAGAAGAATATAAAAAAGCATTGAATTTATTAATAGAATGTAAAAATATAAGTAATATTAATTTTGATATAGAAATAAATTTATTAAATAAAATAATAGAAAAAAAAGAATTGGAAAAAGATAATTTAATATCAAATACATTAACTAAAAAGAATATTTTTTTAAAAAATAACGATATTAATAATTATATAAATAGTATATATATTTTATTAAATAATAATTATGGATCGTATGATTATTATTTGAATGAAGTAAATTTTTTAATAAATTATGATTTAAAAACAAGTAATGAATTATTAGAAAAAATAAATAGTAAATATCATTTAGAAAATAATTATAAAGTTAAATATTTGGAAAATAAAATAAAAGAAAAAAACTATATTTATAATGAAATAGAAGAATATTTTTTAGAAAAAGCTAATAAAGCTTATAAAATGAAAGATTATGAATATGCATTAGTTATATATTATATTGCTTTAGAAGTTACAAATAATAATATATTCAATTATTATATAGGAAAAATTGAATTCAAATTAAAAAACTATAAAGCATCAAAGTATTATTTAAATGAGTATATGTTAAATGGTGCTTCAAAATATTCAAAAAGTTTATTATATTTATACCATATAGCATATATTGAAAAGAAGAAAAATAATGAATTTAAAGATAAAATAATAAAAATAAATAATTATGAAAATTCTGATTTTGAATTTTATACAGAAGAATTTGGTTATTCTAAAAAATTAGATAAATCTAGAAAAATAATAGATAGTATAAAAATGACAGAAGAAGAATTTAGAAGATAAAAAAACATATTATTATATAGGTGGTAATATGCATTTATCTGATTTACAAAATAAAGATATTGTAAATATCAAAGATGGTAAAAAAATAGGAAATATAGTAGATGTTACAATTGATAATAATGGATATATGATATCTTTTATAATTCAAAAAAGTAAATTTAATATAAATATTTTTAAAGGGAATAATGAAGAAGAAATTAAATGGAACCAAATAAAAAAAATAGGTGAAGATGTTATTTTAGTTGATACCAATAATTAAAAATGTTATAATTATTTTGGTGATAATATGAAAATACTATTATATACAGAAGCAGAAAAGTTAATAGGGAAAAGTGGTCTTGGTAAAGCAATAAAACATCAAATAAAAGCTTTAGAAGATAATAACATAGAATATACAACAAATCCTAAAGATGATTATGATATTGCTCACATTAATTGGTATATGTTAAAATCTTATAGAATTGCTAAAAAAGCTAAAAAAAATGGTAAAAAAGTTGTTTATCATGCTCATTCAACTGAAGAAGATTTTAGAAATTCATTTAAGTTTTCTAATCAAATAGCTCCTCTTTTTAAATGGTGGATATGCAAATGTTATAAGTTAGGAGATTATATAATAACTCCAACGCCTTATTCAAAAAAACTATTAGAAGGATATGGACTTAAAAATATTACAGCAATTTCAAACGGAATAGATACTAACTTTTTTAAAAAAGATGAAAAATTAGGAAATGAATTCAGAAAAAAATATGGATATAAAAAAGAAGATAAAGTAGTTATGTCAATAGGATTATATTTAGAAAGAAAAGGTATACTAGACTTTGTAGAACTTGCCAAAAGAATGCCAGAATATAAATTTATTTGGTTTGGATATACTGATTTAAAATTAGTTCCTAAAAAAATAAAAGAAGCTGTTATGACAAAACTTCCTAATTTAATTTTTGCAGGTTATGTAGAACCAATAATGATAAAAAGTGCCCTAAGTGGAGCTGATTTATATTTATTTCCAACATTAGAAGAAACAGAAGGAATCCCAATTATGGAAGCATGTGCATGTAAACAAAAAGCTTTAATAAGGGATATTCCTGTATTTAGTGAATGGTTAATAGATGGTGTAAATGTTTATAAAGCAAAAAATATAGATGAATTTGAAATAAAAATTAAAAAAATACTTAATAATGAATTACCGGATTTAACAGAAAAAGGATATGAAGTAGCAAAATCTCGTGATGTTAAATTAGTTGGAAAAGAACTTATAAAAGTATATGAAAATGTAATGAAAGAAGATTAAACTTCTTTTTTCTTTTAAAATAAAATGATATAATAAAATAGGTGGTAATATATGCAAGAAAAAATAAATAAAGTTATATGGATTATAGTTTTATTATTAATTTTATCATTTATAGGACTATTTATTTATAATAAAAATAAAAAAGAAGAATATACAGCAAAGTTTTTTTATATGGATACATATATATATGTTAAATTATATGATATAAATAAAGAAACAGCAGATAAATATATAAAAGAAATAGAAAATATTTACAAAAAATATCATGAATTAACAGATAGATATAATGCATATGATAATGTAAAAAATATATACTATATAAAAAATAATGATAGTGAAGAAGAGTATATAAAAATTGATAAAGAATTATATGATATTATTGAATATGGTACTTATTATTATGAAAAAACTAATGGTCTAGTAGATATAAGTATGGGTAATATAATAGATGTATGGAAAAAATATCGTGATAATAAAAATGGTATACCAACAAAAGAGGAACTTGAAAAAGCAAATAATATAGTAAAAATAGAATTAAAAAATGGAACTATAAAGAATAATCATCCTAATATAGATCTAGGAAGTATTTCTAAAGGTTATACAACTAAAATAGTAGGAGAATATTTGAAAAAAAATAATATAAATAAATTTTTAATAAATGCAGGTGGTAATGTTTTAGTTGGTGATAAAAAACAAAATAAAGAATACACAATTGGAATCGAAGATCCAAATAATAAAAATGATATTTTCAAAATAGTAAAAGGGGATAATATTGCAGTTGTTACAAGTGGAGGATATGAAAGATATTATGAATATGAAGGAAAAAAATATCATCATATAATAAATCCTAAAACATTATATCCTAGCAACAACATGAAAAGTGTAACTGTAATAACAAGTGATAGTGCATTAGGAGATATTTTATCAACTTATCTATTTTTACTTGATATAGATGAAGGAAAAGAGTACATAAATAATTTAGATAATGTAGAAGCAATTTGGTATACAAATGATAATAAAGAAATAAAATCAAATGGATTTGATAAATATGAATATAAAACTAAATAAAAATGATATATTATTAATTATTGTATTATTAATTATCTCAATAATATGTATATTTATATTAAATAAAAATGATAAAAAAAATAAAGTTGCAACTGTATATTATAACAATGAATTAATAAAAACAATTGATTTAAATATAGATAAAACATACGAAATAGAAGGGTATAATGGAATAGTAAAAATTAAAGTTAAAAATCAAAAAATAAAAGTATTAGAAGAAAAAAGTCCATTACATTTATGTTCTAAATCAGGATATATAAGTAAAAGTTATGAAACAATAGTATGTTTACCAAATAAAATAGTAATAGAAATAGAAGGAAATGATTTAGATACAGTAGTAAAGTAGGTGCTTATGGAAATAAAAAAAATAATTTATTTATCAATGTTATTAGCAATAACTGTTATATTAAGTATATTTGAAAGTTTTATTCCTTTATTTAATGGAATTATTCCAGGATTAAAAATAGGTCTTGCAAATATAATAATAGTTTATTCACTTTATATTTATGGTTTTAAAGATACCTTATTTTTATCATTACTAAAAGTATTATTAGTAGGAATATTAAGAACAGGATTATTTAGTATAGGTTTCTTTATAAGTTTATCAGGAAGTTGTTTTAGTATAATTATGATGTATATAGTAAAAAAGACTAAACTTTCAATTATAGGGGTAAGTATAATAGGAGCTATATTTCATTCAATAGGACAAGTAGTAATGGCTATTATTTTGTTAAAAAGTTTTAATTTGATATATTATTTACCATACTTATTTATTTTTTCAATTTTTACTGGAATAATAATAGGAAGTATAAGTAAAGAACTTATAAAAAAAATACCAAAATATTGTAATTAATAAATATTTATAATATAATTATTAAAGATAGGAGAGTACTTATGAAAAAATTATTAGTTGTTTTAGTTGCAATTATATCATTACTAACTTTATCAGGATGTGAAAAAATAACAGAAGGATCATATAAAGAAGGAACATATATGGGAAGTGATACATTTACATCATATGATAAAAAATATGTAACAACAGCTGTTATATATGTAGATAGTAATGGTGTTATCAAATCTTGTTATATTGATTCAACTTATATAAAAGATAATATTAATACTACTAAAAAAGTATTAAAAGATAACTATGGTATGAAAGAAACTTCTAAAAACATTGGTGTTATAGAAGGTGGAAAAGAATGGTATGAACAAGTAAAAGTAATAGAAGATAAAGTATTAGAAGAACAAGGATTAGATTGGGTTAAATATGATGAAACAGGGACAAAATTAGATTCTATATCAGGTGTTACTATAAGTGCTGATTCATACATTAGAGCAGTAGATAATGCATTAAAACAAGCAAAATAAAGTTTTAAACTTTATTTTTTTTCACAAAAATTACATATATTTGTTATAATATATAGGTGTGGTGATTTATGAAAATATTAGTAGTAGATGATGAAAAATTAATAAGAGAAGTAATTATTGAATATTTAAAACTAGAAAATTATGATTATTTAGAAGCATCTAATGGTATAGATGCTATCAATCTTGTTAAACATAATGATATAGATATAATTATTATGGATATAATGATGCCTAAAATGGATGGTTTTTTAGCAAGTTCTGAAATAAAAAAAATAAGTGATGCTCCAATTATTATGTTATCAGCTCGTGATACAGAATTAGATAAATTAAATGGTTTTGATATAGGAATAGATGATTATATAACAAAACCATTTAGTCCTAAAGAATTAATTGCAAGAATAAAAGCAATCGCAAAAAGAATAAATATTGATAATGATTTATTTATATATGAAGATTTAAAAATAGATTATAAAGCTCATTCAGTATTTATAAAAGATAAAGAAATAAAACTAACTCCAAAAGAGTATGAATTATTAGTATATTTTATAAAGAATAAAAATATTGCTTTATCTCGTGAAACCCTTTTATCTAAAATTTGGGGATATGATTATTATGGTGATTATAGAACAATTGATACTCATATAAAAATGCTTAGAAATAATTTAGGAAAATATAGAGATTTAATTAAAACAGTAAGAGCAGTAGGTTATAAATTTGAAATATAATAATAATCTTAGAAATAAAATTTGGAAAAGTTTAATTATATTTTCCATTATAATTTTATGTTTTCTTTGGTTTTTTCAAGTATTATTTTTAAACTCCTATTATGAATGGGTTAAAACAAAAGATATGAGTAAAATAGTAAATAAATTAAAAAATAACTATCAAGAAGAAGGTTTTTTAGATCTTTTAGATGATATCACTTTTGATAAAGGAGTATGTATTGAAATTGTTGATGGTAATAAAAACACATATTCTTCAACTAGTTATTCAAGAGGATGCATTAATAAAAATAACTTTCAAATAGATGATATAAAAAATGATTTCATAAATAGTAATAGTGAACATAAAAATTATAGAATAAGAAATATTAAATTTAAAAACAAAACATTATTAAGTGCTATTAAACTAGATGATAATTTATATGCTTTTGTTAATGTGTCGTTACAACCATTAGATTCTACCATTAATATTTTATCTAGTCAGTTAATGTATGTAACATTTATAGTATTAGTTTTATCATTTTTTATATCATATTTTATATCAAAGAAAATATCCAATCCAATTAGTAAAATAACAAGTCAAGCAAAAGAAATGAGTAAAGGAAATTATAATGTCGTTTTTGATACAAATAATGATATAGAAGAAATTAATGAATTAGGTAAAACACTAAATAGTGCTTGTGATACACTTTCACATACAGATGAACTTAGAAGAGAACTTATGGCAAATGTATCTCATGATTTAAAAACACCTCTTACAATGATAAAAGCATATGCAGAAATGGTTAGAGATGTAACATATAATAATGAAGAAAAAAGAACAAATAATTTAAATACAATAATTGATGAAACTGATAGACTTACTATCTTGGTAAATGATATATTAGAATTATCTAAAATACAATCAGATGTTGAACAATTAAATATTGAGGAATTTGATTTAAATGTTATGATTAAAGATATAATAAATAGATTTAATTATTTAACTGAAAAAAATGAATGTATTTTTGAATATAAAGAAAAAGAAAATTTAATAGTTAAAGCAGATAAAAAAAAAATAGAACAAGTTATATATAATTTAATAAGTAATGCTATTAACTATGTAGGAAAAGATAAAAAGGTAATTATTAAAATAACAGAAGAAGAAAATGTTAAAGTAGAAATAATAGATCATGGTAAAGGTATAGATCAAAAAGAATTAAATTTAATATGGGATAAATATTATAAAATAGATAAAAATTATAAAAGAAACTATATTGGTACAGGGCTAGGTTTATCAATAGTTAAAAATATACTTGAAAAACATGGATTTGATTATGGAGTAAAATCTACTAAAGATAAAGGAACAACAGTTTATTTTAAAATAAAAAAATAAGAAGAATTAATAAGTAGAAATAACAAAAGTATAAGCAGATTAAAAAAATCTTCTTATTTTTATTTGTAAATATAATAAAATCCTCATTTGATTTAATATAAAAATTATATTAATATCAATTTGAGGTGAGGAAAGTGAAAGAAAAATACTATACCTGCAAGTATGATAGAGCATTTAAAGAAATAATGTTAAAAGAAAGTAATAAAGATATCTTAAAAAAATT
>JAGBES010000031.1 GCA_017936845.1 Bacilli bacterium | reverse complement strand
ATTTGATCCGTCTTTATTGAAATAATTAATTACTTAATTTTTTCAAAATTTCACTAACGTGAAATCTTTTTGGCGTGGGTTTCTTTTCCAATTCTATTTTTTTTAGAAAAACTATTGACTTTTAATAGTTAGCCTTTCTATAAAAAAATCACATCCTATATAAGGACGTGATTAACGTGGTACCACCTTAATTTGTAATTATAAATTACCTCTATACTATAACGCGTTACCGGCATAAATTTTGTTTACACTGCTAGAAGACGAATTCATAAAATATTAATACTTATTTTCACCATCCATAAGCTCTCTATAATTAATTAATTTTATTACTACTTCTTCATCAAAGCTTTGTCATTATTTATTATAACATATTTTCTTATTATTTCAAATATTTTTATATTATTTATTTTCTATATCAAACTTATCTATATTATATTTATTATATATTTTCTTAGTTACTACTATACTATTTTTTTTCATATATTCTCTTTCTAAATAATCATAATATGTACCTGGTGTTAATATTCCATACATTTTTTTATGTTTATTTAATACAGGGCCTATTATTTTATTAGCAAGTGAAACGCAATTGTTTTTTAATATAAAGAACACTATATATTTTCCAGATTTAAATTTATAAAATTGTGGTTTCATATATTTATATATTCTACTAGAATAATCTTTATATTCTTCTTTTTTTACTTTAATTTTTTTTAATTTTGCTTCTAAATATGGAGGATTCCACTCTTTTAATTGTTCTTTTATCTTTTTAATTCTCTTTTCTACATCTTCTCTTTCTTTTTCCGTTAATTTTAATCCAAATACAAATAATGTTTTTTTTGTATCTTCTATACAAAATCTTATATATTTCAATTTTGGTTTAGCAATAAATACTACTCCTGAACCAAATACCCCATTTAATTTATTCTTACTAGGATCATAATTACCAAATGATATTATTTCATCATTATAGCAAATATCTAAATGTCCTAATTTACCATAACCATCTTCTGTTACATGGATTAAAATTTCTATATCTGGTTTTATATTATCTTTTTTATTGATTTTATCATAAACATTATTTTCTTCATTATATTGCTTATTCATTTTTTGTAAAACAGAAATTGGTATAAGTGCTTCTATTATAAATGGAAGATTTACTTTTATTCTTGGTATTTTTATATAATTTTTAAGATCAATATAATCAAATATTGAGTTAATTCCTAATAATATAGAATATATACCTAATATATTAAGTACTATATTTAAATGTATTAGTGGACTAAATAATATTACTATTCCAAAAAACAAATATGTTAAACCTATTAATAAATTACTATAACCTCCTCTTAATTTATTTAGCTTTAATAATGTAAAATTAAATAAATTTGCTATACTATTTATTAATAAATAAATAGCGAATACTATAGGAATAATTGCTACTGAATAATCTTTAAATATGCAAGCTATTAATGATAATATGACAACAACTGTTTTGGTTAATAATTTTAATTTATCTTCATTTTTCTTTAATAAAAAACTTATTAAATTTTTGATACTTATAATAAGCAAAATAATAAACATGACATTAAAAACATCTTTAAAAAGATTAACGCTACCTATTAATATTAAAAAACCTATTATAACTAATGATATACCTAAAATTAAAAAACTATTAATGTTAACTTTTTGCTCCATAATATCACCCAAAACAATTATATTATATCATATATTTTCCAATTTAAAAAGCAGATTAATCTGCTTATTTAATTCTTTTATACATATAAACAGTTATATATGGATCTAATACACTAAATGGTGTACTACTTCCTGTTGTTCCTGTGTTACCTTCTTTTCCAACAAATGTACTTTCTACATTTCCTTTTGCTGTTACTGAATGAGTGTGCGCTCCGGCTGATGCTGCTGTCCCACTTACTGAATGCGTATGTGCTCCGGCTGATGCTGCTGTCCCACTTACTGAATGCGTATGTGCTCCCGCTGATGTGGTATTATATTGTGTCCAACTTCCATCAAATACGAAACCATAAAGTTTTGCCCAATTATCCCAATCACCATGATTTACCTTATTAGGATAATCATATCCATGGGTATGTGCTCCGGCTGATGCTGCTGTTCCACTTACTGAATGCGTATGTGCTCCGGCTGATGCTGCTGTCCCACTTGTTGTATGGGTATGTGCTCCCGCTGATGTTGTATTAACTTTACTACCTTCAAATGTACTTGTTACTGTTCCTGATGGTGTATATGAATGTGAATGTGATGGTAAATTTGCTTCTGTAAGTGATATATTTCCTGTTGTTCCTCCTTCTTTATTTGCTTCTTTTGTTGTACTTCTTAATACTCTTCCATCTCCATAACTTTCCCATTCTCCACCTAACGCATTTTTTACTTCTTCGGATGTTTTTAAACTTGTGGATACATATATACTTCCTACTGGATATATTTTATTTAATGCAATTTCTGTCCCTATCTCTTTATTATTTATATCTTTTATTGTATTTTTTAATTCCTCATTTGATGTTTTCAATTCTTCTATTTCTTTTGACATTTTTGTTATTGTAGAAATTATATCATTAGCTTCTTCTGAACTCAAATCACTTGTTTGAGATGTAAGTAAACATATATCATCTGTTTTTAATGACAATAAATTTACTAAATTATCTCCATAATTCTTTTTAGCACATATATTGTCTTCAATTGCCACTACAAAAGTATCTCCTTTATTTGTTATTTCTACTCTTCCTGTTTTTGGAATTTTTCCTTTTACTGATAATTTTTTTACATCTTCTTCATTACTTAAATTAAATGATATATATTTTTCATTTGTTATTTTATTTGTTTTCCAATCTATTTCTTTACCATATATTTGTTCCATTGATAGATAGTTTTCTGCTGCTTTTACTAATGTGTATGTTGAATCTTTTAATGCACTTTTTTTAGCATCACTTACTATATTTAATATTATGGTATTGCTATAAGTGTTACCACTGATAATATTACTATTACTGCTAATAACTCTATTAATGTAAAACCTTTCTTTTTAATATTTGCTATCATATACACTACCTACTTTCTATTTTATACTGTTACTAGTATACAACAAAAAAACTAGTTTTTCAACTAGTTTTCAAAGTTAATTATTGTTTTTTAATACTTCAATTGCTTTACGCATTGCAAGATCATATTTAACCATTTCAATTCCACCAAATAGTTTAATAAACTCTTCTGTTTCCATTTGATATTTACTTGCTAAATCTTCTGCTTCTTTCTTAGCTTCTTCTTCTGTTATTTCTATTTTTTCTTCTTTTGTTATTTCTTCAAGTAATAATCTTGATGAAACTCTTTTTGTAGCTTCTTCTTTCATTTGATCTTTTAATAAAGATTCATCTGAATTTGTAAATTGATAAAATTGTTCTAATGTAATTCCTTGCATTTTTAGATTTTCTTCATATTGTCTTAACATGCGATCTATTTCTTCATTTACCATAGCTTCTGGTATTTCAACAGTCATATTTTTTATTGCTTTATCTAATAATTCATCTATAAAATGATCTTCTGCATGATGTTCTTTATGTGCTTTAATATTTTCTTCTAATTGTTTTAATAAAGCTTCTTTTGTATCTATTCCTTCCATTCCTAAATCTTCAAAGAAATCTTTATCTAATTCTGGTAAAACTGTAGTTTTTATTTCATTTACTTTTACTTTAAATACTACTGGTTGTCCTTTTAATTCTTCTACATGGTAATCTTCTGGAAAAGATAACTCAATATCTTTTTCTTCTCCTTTTTTCATTCCTATTAATTGTTCTTCAAATCCAGGAATAAATGTATTTGATCCAATTACTAATGAATAATTTTCACCTTTACCACCATCAAATGCTACTCCATCTTTAAATCCTTCAAAATTGATAACTGCTGTATCATCTTTTTCTACAGTTCCTTCTTTTGTAACATTTTCAGCATATTTTTTTCTCATATCTTCTAATGCTTGTTCTACTTCTTTTTTAGTTACTTTTGTATCTTCTTTTTTAACACCTAAATTTTTATATTTTCCAAGTTTTACTTCTGGTTTTGTAGTTAATTTAAAATTAAATTCTACATACTCAGCAGAAATTGATTTTAAACTCATTTCTGGTTGTGCAACTATTTCTATATCTTTATTTTCTTCTATCATTTTTTTATAAGAATTTTCTAATACTAAATCTGCTGCATCTAACCATAAATTTGTTTCTCCATATTTTTTTATGAATAAATCCTTTGGAGCATGTCCTTTTCTAAATCCATCTATCTTAGCATCTTTATTTGCTTTTTGAAAAGCTTTTTCGATAGCATCTTGCCATTCTTTTCCTTCTACTTTAATTGTTATTTCACGTATATTTTTATTTGCCATAAATTCCTCCTCTAATACTTCTATAGTATATAATATTTTTAAATTTATTACAAGAAAAAAAGCTAAATATTAGCTTATTTTTAATATTTCAATGTCATATTTTCCATTTGGACTATCTACTGATACTATATCTTTTACTTTTTTATTTAAAATTGCTTTTGCTATAGGAGATTCATTAGATATTTTATTACTAAATGGATCTGCTTCTTTGCTACCAACAATTGTATATTCTTCTGTTTCATCATCGTCAACATATTTTATTGTTACTTTACTACCAATAGATACTTTTCCAGTATTATTATCTGTTATAACAACAGCATTTTCTATCATCATTTCCAATTCACTTATTTTATTTTCTACTTCAGCTTGTGCAGCACGAGCTGCATCATATTCAGCATTTTCTGATAAATCACCTAAAGCTCTAGCTTCTTTTAAAAGTTGAATAACTTCTGGTCTTCTTTCAAGTTTTAAATATTCAAGTTCTTTTTTCATTTTTTCTAATCCATCTGCTGTTAAATATACTTCTTTTGCATCTGACATATTATCGCCTCTTCTAATCTTTTTTAATACTTGCAAAATAATACTACGAATTTTTAATTTTGTCAAGTTTTATTTTTTTTCTTATCATATCAAATTTATGTACTTCTTCTTCTATTTTTATTTTAACTATTTGTCTTGGATGTCTAACAATATCTATTATATTATTTTCTTCATCTCTTATTTCATCTATAGTTATATTTATTATATTAATATTTGGGCCAAATATTTCTAATTCATCACCTTTTTTAAAATAATTTCTTTGTTCAATAGTTGCCATCTTTGTTTCTTTATCATAATCTAAAACTATTCCAATAAAATCTTGATTTGATATTTCTTCTCTTCCATTATAATAACTACAAGTTACATCTTTTACTCCATTAAAGAATTGAGCAACAGCATCTCTATTAGCACAATTTCTGAGGATTATTTCATAATCTTTATTATAATTATAATGTTCTTTATCATTTATATAACTATCTATTACTTTACGATATATATTTACTACAGTTGCTATATAATAAATTGAACGCATCCTTCCTTCTATTTTAAATGATTTAATTCCCATATCGATCATATCAGGAATATATTTTAACATAGTTAGATCTTTTGAACAAAATGTAAATGGTTTTTCTCCTTCTATTTTATTATCTTTTCCATCTAAAAGATCAAAATCCCATCTACATATTTGAGCACATCCACCTCTATTAGCATCTCTTCCTGTAAATATATTTGATAAAACACATCTTCCACTTATTGAAGCACACATAGCACCATGTATAAAACATTCTATATCTATATCTACATTATCTATGATTTCTTTAATATCACTTTTTGTTGCTTCACGACCTAAAACAATTCTTTTTACTCCCTCTTTTTTAAAAAATTTACATGCTTCTATATTTAAAGTTGATTGTTGGGTTGATAAATGTATTTCTAAATCAGTATATTTTTTAGCTAATTCTATAATAGCTGGATCACTTACTATAATAGCATCTACACCACATTCTTCTATTTTTCTTAAGTAATTAATTACTTCTTTTATTTCTTTATTATGGAGTACAATATTAACTGTTACATGTACTCTAGCATTATGATTATGGGCAAAAATTACTCCTTCTTTTATTTCTTCAAAGGTAAAATTTCTTGCATTTGCTCGCAAGCCCAACATAGGTCCACCTATATATACAGCATCTGCACCATATAAAATAGCTATTTTTAGTCTTTCTAAATCTCCTGCTGGAGCTAATAATTCTGGTTTATTTTTCATAATTTTTCACCTTATAAATTGTTTCTTTATATAAAAATCCTTTATCTGTATTATTTAATATTTTTTCTACTTCTTTACTTGTTAATTTATCTATATTTTTTATTATTTCATTAAATGTATTTTCTTCTATATCAAGACTATTAAAAACAGCATATTCTATATTATTTTCTTCATATATTTTAAGTTCATCTATAGCATTTAAAATATAATTAGAATATACTTCTGTATTATTTTTATTTTCTAATATCAAATACTTTTTATTTTCTTTTTCTATATAATATTTATCTTCTTTTTGTAAATTAAAATATGTTAAATAATTATTTATTAAATGTCTTTCTGATACAAATATTGGTATATATCCTAGCACTGTAACTAGTAATTTAGAATCAGTATTGTTTTTTATTTCTATTATTTCTTCTAATGTTATTTCATTTGATAAATATGTATAATCTGCACCCATAGATTTCCAATAATTTATAGTAGCATAGTTTGTTGTTGAATGTTCTTGTGCAAATACTAATTCTATATTTAAATTTAACTCTTGCTTCAAGTTTACAAGTGATACATCATAATATAATATTTTTACTTGATATTTTTCAAATTCTATTAATATTTCTTTTAAGTATTCTAAATCATTATTATGCATATTTTTATTAAGTGCTACAAATATTTCTTTTGTTTTATATTTTTCTAATATTGTTTTTATTTCAAAAAAAGTAAAATAAGTAGGCATATTTACGCTCATATCTTTGAGTCCAATTATAAAACCATCTACATATTTTTCTAATTCTTCTAATTGTTTTAAGCTACTTGGTATAATTATTTTTTTTGGCATTTTACCACCTCAGATATTAATTATTATAACATATTTCTATTTTTCTTTATAGTCTTTTAAAAAGTTATATAAATTTAATGATATATTTTTTGGTAATATTTTTTCTAATTCTTCTAAACTTGCTTTTTTTAAATTTGTAATTGTTTTATATTTTTTTAATAAATCTTTTTTTCTTTTTTCCCCTATTCCTTCTACATTATCAAGAATACTAGAAATAGCACCTTTACTTCTTATATTTTTATGATAACTTATAGTAAAATTATGTACTTCATCTTGCATTCTTTCTAAATAATAAAATAAATTACTTTTTTTATCTATTTTTATTTCTTCTATCGGATCATTTGCAAGTAATGCTTCTGTTGTATGTTTATCGTCTTTTTTAAGTCCTACTACTTTTATATTAAGTGCTAAACTATTTATTACTTCACGTGCTACATTTATTTGTCCTATTCCACCATCGACAATAATTAAGTCTGGTTTTTCTAAATTATCTTTTAATACTCTAAAATATCTTCTATAAATTACTTCTTTCATTGTTCCATAATCATCATTTTTATCATTTGTTATTTTATATTTCCTATATTCATTTTTTGCTTTTAAACCATTTTTAAATACTACCATTCCTGATACATTAAATGTTCCAAATAAATTTGAATTATCAAATAATTCTATTCTATCTAATTTATTCATATTTAATATTTTTCTTAATTCTTCATTAGCAAGATATGTTCTATTTTCATCTTTTTCAATTAATTCATAATCATTTTCTATTTTTATTTTAGCATTTTCATTTGCCATTTCTATTAATTTACTTTTTACTCCTTTTACTGGAGCTTTTACATTTGTTTTTAAGTATTCTTCTAAGATATTATCATCAACTATATTTGGAACTAAAATTTCTTTGGGTATTAAAATATTTTTTGTATAAAATGTTGCTATAAATCTTGTTAATTCTTCATTTACATCATCTATTATTGGTATTGTTTTTGATATTCTTTCTTGTATTTTACCACTTCTAATAAAAAATATCTGAATACTTAAATAACCTTTGAACTCATAATATCCTATTATATCTCTATCAACATTGTCACTTATTTCTACTTTTTGTCTTGTAAGTGTTATTTTTATATAGTCTAACATTTCTTTTATTTCTAATGCTTTTTCAAATTCTAATTTTTCACTATAATTATTCATTTGTTTTTCTAATTTTGTTGTAACATATTCATGATTACCTTTTAAAAATTCTATTATTTCTTTTTCCATTATTTTTATTTTTTCTTTATTTTGTTTCAATTTACAATACCCTAAACATTGTCCTATATGATAATAAAGACATAATTTTTTTTCATATGTTTTACATTTTCTTAATGGATATATTCTATTTAATAAATTTACTGTTTGACGAGCTGCAGTTACATTTGGATATGGTCCATATAATCTATCTATTTTTTTCTTTCTTCCTAAATTTCTTACTATTAATAATCTTGGTACTTCTTCATTTGTAAGTTCTATATATGGATAACTTTTATCATCTCTAAGTAATATATTATATTTTGGATCATATTTTTTAATTAAATTTATTTCTAGTATTAATGATTCTGTCTCTGATTCTACTACTATATATTCAAAATCTCTTATTTCACTAACTAAACGAGCTGTTTTTCCTGTATGAATTCTATTAAAATAAGAAGATACTCTTCTTTTTAATTTTTTAGCTTTTCCAACATATATAACTACATTATCTTTATTTTTCATTAAATAACATCCAGGTTTATCTGGAAGTAATTCTAATTTTTTCTTTATATAATCCATAATATCACCTTATTTATTATATCAGAAAGATAATAATTTATCTTTTTTAATTTTTATAGTTGATTTTATTATACATTTTTTCTTTTAATTGTCAATTATGTTATAATGTAATTGGTGGTTTTATGAAAACTATAAATAATAATGTTAATAATGAATATATAATTAATAAATCAAGATTTATTTGTTATCTTATTAAAGTTAATAATATCAATGATGTTAATTCTAGTTTAGATTTTTTTAAATCTGAATATAGTGATTCAACTCATATTTGTTATGCATATATTATTGATAATACTAAAAGATTTAATGATGATGGAGAACCATCTGGTACTGCAGGTATGCCTATTTTAAATGTTTTAGAAAACAATAATCTAAATTATATTTTATGTGTTGTAATAAGATATTTTGGTGGTATTAAATTAGGTGCTGGAGGACTTGTTAGAGCTTACACTAAAAGTGTTACTTTAGCTTTAAATAAGACTTCTATTAATGATTTAAATGATGGTTTTAAAATTATAATTAGTTTTAAATATGAACAACTTAAATTAATTGATAGTTTACTTAAAGATAATAATATTATTAATAAAGAATATAATAATGACATTACATATACTTTTATGATTAAGAAAAATGATTTTAATTCAATAAATGACATTTTAATTTTAAATAATATTAATATTATAAAAAAAGAAGATATTTTATTTTGAATCTTCTTTTTTTGTTTCTTTTTTTTCTTCTTCTTTTTTCTTATCTAAATCTGGTAATATAATTTCTATACCATTTAAATCACATAATTCATTTAAATATTCTAAATTATCTTTTGTACTTGCTTTTAGTGGCATTTTAATCCTCCTCTAATACTCCATCCATACTCCATGTTTTTACTTCTTTTATTCTAACATTTTGTATTGTTCCTATATATTTTTTATCGCATTTTATATTTACTAATTTCATTGTATCTGTATATCCCATTAGAATATTATCTCCTTTTTCACTATATCCTTCTATTAAAACAGGTACTACTTTATCTTTATATTTTAAATTTGCTTCTTTTGAATATTTATTTACTAATTCATTTAATCTTGCTAATCTTTCTTGTTTAACTTCAAATGGAACATCATCTTTCATTTTAGCTGCTGGTGTACCTACTCTAGGAGAAAATATAAATGTAAAAGCACTATCATATTTACAATTATTTACTACATCAAGTGTTTCTTTAAAATCTTCCTCTGTTTCATTTGGAAATCCTACTATTATATCTGTTGTTATAGAACTATTTGGTAAAGCTTTTTTTAACTTTTTATGAAGTTCTAAATATTCTTCTTTAGTATATCTTCTTCCCATTAGTTTTAATATTTTATCTGAACCTGATTGTAATGGTAAATGTATATAAGGCATTATATTATCATATTTTTTTATTACTTCTATCATTTTATCAGTAAAATCCCATGGGTGACTTGTTACAAATCTTATTCTTTTTATTCCTGTTTTTGCTACATCTTCTAGTAAATTTTCCATTCCATAATCTTCTTCTAAATCTTTTCCATAAGCATTAACATTTTGACCTAAAAGTGTTACTTCTAAATAGCCATCTCTTACTAATTCTTCTACTTCTTTTAAAATATATTCTTTTTTTCTACTTCTTTGTTTTCCTCTTGTATATGGAACTATACAATATGTACAAAACTTATCGCAACCATACATTATATTTATCCATGCTTTATATTTCGAATCTCTTTTTACTGGTATGTCTTCTATTATATTTCCTTCACAACTAAACACTTCTATTTCTAATTTTTTATTATCAATAGCTTTTTTTAAAATATGTGGTAAATTATGAATATTATGAGTTCCAAACACTATATCCATCCATTTATATTCATTTATTATTTTATTTACAACAACTTCTTCTTGTGCCATACAACCACATATTCCAACTATAACACTTGGTTTTCTCATTTTTAGATTTTTTGCTCTTCCTAAATATCCAAATACTTTATTATGAGCATTTTCTCTAATAGCACATGTATTAAGTAATATTAAATCTGCATCTTCCATATCTATTGTTTCTGTATATGACATTTTTTCTAATATTGCTTTTATATTTTCTGAATCATGTTCATTCATTTGACAACCATATGTTTTTAGAAAATACTTTTTCCCTTGTCCTAAATTTTTTAAAGTTTCATCTACTTTATATTTATCAATTTCTATTTTATTTTTTGTTCTTATTTTTGCTTGTTTTAAATTGGGTACTAACATAAATATCACCTAAGTAATTATAACAAAAAATAAACAACTATACAATTGTTTATTTTGTTAAATTTTAATATTTTTTGTTATAACTTTTATTCTTATTTTTTGATTTATATAATTAATCATATAATCAACTATTCTTTCTACTATATTAATATCTATCATGTTATCTTCTAATAGTAATTTATTTATTTTTGTTTCTGTTAAATTAAGTATTATTATTTCAGATTTTAAGTCTATAAATGAATATTTCGGATTTTCTGTTACTAATAATATTAAATTTATAAATCTTTGATAATTATTTGTTTCTTCATCTATTTCAAACATTTTATTAATATTTGGATATTTTTTTGTTAATTCTATTGCTTCTATTATTTTTTTTAATTCGTGTATGTATTCTTTTAATGATTCTTTACCAACATCATAATAACAATATCCTCGTTTATATAATAATGTAACATATAATTTCATAAATTTTATTTCTTCTATTTCCATAAAATCACCTTTAATATTATATGTTTTTAAATTAAAATATTTTGTCGTTTTTTGTCGAAAAAAAAAGATAATTTTTATTATCTTTATAAATATTTTCTTATTTTTTTATTCTCATCACTTGGATCTAAATTAGTATTATTTAATGTTTCAAATAATTTTTTTTGTTCTTTTGATATTTTTTTAGGAATTATTACATTTAAAATAACATACATATCTCCTTTTATCTTATTATTTACATTTTCTATTCCTTTTCCTTTTAATCTATGTTTATCTCCTGATGAGCTTCCTGCTGGTATAGTTAATTTTACATTTCCATATAATGTTGGTATATCTTTTTTAGCACCTAAAACAGCTTCTGTTATAGTTATTGGAAGTTCTATATAAATATCATCTTCATCTCTTTCAAATAATGGATGTTCTTTTACTATAAATTCTAAATAAACATCTCCATTTGGTCCTCCATTACTTCCAGCTTCACCTTTACCTGCTAATCTAAGTCTATTTCCTGTATTAACTCCAGCAGGTATTTTAACTTCTATAGTTTTATTTTCTTTTATTTTTCCTGTTCCACGACATTTTGAACATTTTGAATCGAATGTATATCCATTTCCATTACATGTATGACAAGTAGTTCTAGATTGAAATAATCCAAACATTGTTCTTTGTTCTACAACTTCAGTTCCACTACCATTACAATTTGAACAAGTTTTTTTACCATGTCCACCTAATCCATTACATTCTGGACATTCTGAATAAACATCTAATTTTATGTCTTTTTTACATCCAAATACAGCTTCTTCAAATGATAAATTTATTCTCATTAATGAATCACTACCACGTGTTGCTCTATTTGATGATTTTCTAGAACTACCAAATCCAAAACTACTACCAAACAAATCTCCAAATATATCAGAAAAATCAAAGTCTCCAAAATCAAATCCGCCTGTTCCAGAAGCGCCTCCTTGGAATGCAGCATGACCAAATTGATCATATTGACTTCTTTTTTGTGCATCTGAAAGAACAGCATATGCTTCTTGAGCTTCTTTAAATTTTTCTGCTGCATCTGGTTCTTTTGAAACATCAGGATGATATTTTTTTGCTAATTTACGGAATGCAGATTTTATTTCTGCTTCACTAGCGTTTTTATCTACACCTAATACTTCATAATAATCTCTTTTATTCATACTTCACCTCTTTTACTTATTGTATATTTCTTTAAATTTATCAATTGTTTCATCAAACATTTTTATAGCACTTAAAATAACATCACTTTTAGTTACATCAATTCCTGCAACTTTAAGTTCATTAACTGGTGTATCACTACCACCTAATGTTAAGAATTTTAAATAATTTTTAAGTGCATTTTCTTTTTTATTTATTATTCCATCAACTATATAACAAGCACATGATAATCCAATAGCATATTGATATACATAAAAATCATAATAGAAATGTGGAATTCTTTCCCATTCATATTTAATTAGTTCATCAACTACTACATTATCTCCAAAATATTTTTGATTTAATTTATAATATTCGTTTGATAATAACTCATTAGTTAAAATTTCACCTTTTTCTTTTAAGGCATGCATATCTCTTTCAAATTCAGCAAACATTACTTGTCTATAAATAGTTGATTTAAATAATTCCATCATATTATTTAATACATATAATTTTTCATTATCATCTTTACTATTTTCAAGTAAATAATGATTTAATAGCATTTCATTTACTGTTGAAGCTACTTCTGCTACAAATATTTTATAACTAGAATTATTAAATGTATTATTTTTACAAGAGTAATATGTATGCATAGAATGACCTAATTCATGAGCTAATGTTGAAACATCATGAAGTTTCCCTTCAAAATTTAAAAGTACAAAGGGATTAGTGTCATAAAATCCACTAGAGTATGCCCCTCCTCTTTTACCAACATTATTATAAATATCTATCCATCTTTCATCAAAAGCTTTATTTATATTTTTAATATAGTCTTCACCTAAAATACTTAAAGCATTTATTACAATTTCTTTTGCTTCATCAAATGTATATTTTTTATCATAATCTTTTATAAGTTCTACATAATTATCATATAAATGTAATTCATCTAAATTCAATATTTCTTTTTTTAAAGCAAAGTATTTATAATTTACATTCATATTTTTATTTATTGTATCAATTAAATTATTATATATTTCAGGTGTAACATTATCATCAAAAAGGCTTGCTTCTATACTACTATTAAATTTTTTTAATTTTGCCATACTGGTTAAATATTCAACATTACCTTTAAATGTTGTAGAAATTGTATTTTTAAAATTTGAGTATGTGCTAAATAAACATTCAAATGCTTCTTTTCTAACGCGTCTATCTTTTGATGTTATAAATGTACTATAATTACTTTCAGTAAGTTCTATATCATTACCATTTTCATCTTTAATATTACCAAATTTCATATCAGAATCTGTTAACGAATTAAACGCATCTTCTGGTGTAGATAAAGTATTTGATAAAATTGATAACATTTTTTCTTGTTCTTCACTAAGTTTATGTGATTCATATCTATAAAATTGTTCTAGATTAAATCTATATTGTTCTAAATTTTTATTTTCTTCTATATATTTTTCAACTAAACTAAATGGTTTTTGATACATTTCTGAATTTACAAAAGCTGTTTCTTCACTTAATTTAGTAAATAAATTAGCTACTTTTCCCACAAATTCTTGATATTTAATATTTGTTGTATCAGAATCATGATTTAAATGAGCATAATAATATAATTTATAAATTTTTCTTGTAAATTCATCATTATATTTTAAATACTCAAATAAACTATCTGAATCATCTAATATATGTCCTTTAAATTTTTGAAAATTGGAAATGTCTTTTTCGATGTTTTCTAAATCTTTTAAAAATTCTTCATCGTTTTTATAAATAGTTGTTAAATCCCACTTATATTTTTCTTCTATTTCATCTCTTTTTCTTTGTTTTTCCATTATATCTCCTTTAATAGTGATAAAGTTCTAGATAACTAGAACTTCACTATATATTATTATTTTTCTTCAAATTCTGCATCTACTACTGTATCATCTTTTTTATCATTAGATTCAGTTTCTTCAGCATTTTGATTTTCTTGTTGAGCTTTAGCTGCTTCTTCATATACTTTAGTTGCAAATGCCATTGCAGTTTCACTTAAAGCATCTTTTTTAGTTTTAATATTATCAATATTATCACTTTCTAATGCTTCTTTTAATTCTTTTATTTGTTTTTCAGCTTTTTCTTTATCTTCTTTACTTACTTTATCTCCAAGATCTTTTAAAGATTTTTCAGTTTGGAAAACTAATTGTTCAGCTTCATTTCTTACTTCTGCTTCTTCTTTTTTCTTTTCGTCTGCTTCACGATTTGCTTCTGCTTCTTTTACCATTTTATCAATTTCTTCATCTGATAAATTAGTTGATGAAGTAATTGTAATAGATTGTTCTTTATTTGTTCCAAGATCTTTTGCTTTAACATTAACGATACCATTAGCATCTATATCAAATGTAACTTCAATTTGTGGTACTCCTCTTGGAGCAGCTGGAATATTAGTAAGTTGGAATCTTCCTAGTGTTTTGTTATCACTAGCCATTGGTCTTTCACCTTGAAGTACATGAATATCAACAGCTGGTTGATTATCTGCTGCAGTTGAGAATACTTGTGATTTACTTGTTGGAATTGTTGTATTTCTTGGAATTAAAACTGTACAAACATTTCCTAATGTTTCAATACCAAGTGAAAGAGGTGTTACATCTAAAAGTACTATATCATCAACTTCTCCTTGAAGTACTCCACCTTGAATTGCAGCTCCCATAGCAACTACTTCATCTGGGTTAACTCCTTTAGATGGTTCTTTACCTAATTCTTGTTTAATTAAATCAACAACTTTTGGTATTCTAGTAGAACCACCTACTAATAATACTTTATCAATATCATTTTTTGTTAGATTAGCATCTTTTAAAGCTTTTCTAACTGGTTCTAGAGTTGATTCTAATAAATCATCTATTAAATCTTCAAATTTTGCTTTTGTTAAATTAACTGATAAGTGAAGAGGTCCATTTTCACCTTGTGTAATAAATGGAATTGAAATTTCAGTTTGACTCATACCACTAAGATCTTTCTTAGCTTTTTCAGCTGCATCTTTAACTCTTTGCATAGCCATTTTATCATCATTTAAATCGATTCCATTTTCTTTTTTGAATTCATCTACTAAGTATTCCATGATTCTATTATCAAAATCATCTCCACCTAAATGATTATTACCACTAGTAGATAATACTTCAAATACACCATCTCCTAATTCAAGAATTGAAACGTCAAATGTTCCTCCACCTAAATCGTAAACTAATACTTTTTCATTTTTGTCTTGTTTATCAAGTCCATATGCAAGGGCTGCAGCAGTTGGTTCATTAATAATTCTTTCTACTTCTAAACCTGCTATTTTACCTGCATTTTTAGTTGCTTGTCTTTGAGAATCATTAAAGTATGCTGGAACAGTAATTACTGCTTTTGTTACTTTTTCTCCTAAATATGCTTCAGCTGTATTTTTAAGATCTGTAAGAATCATTGCTGATATTTCTTCTGGAGTATAATCTTTCCCATTAACATGAACTTTTTCACTAGTCCCCATTTTTCTTTTTATTGAATATACTACATCTGGATTAGTAATCATTTGGTTTTTAGCTTTAATACCAACGATTGTTTCTCCATTTTTAAATGCTACTACTGATGGAGTCGTACGACTTCCTTCTGGATTAGCTATAACTTTAGCTTCTCCTCCTTCATATACACATACACAACTATTTGTTGTACCTAAATCTATACCTATTGTTTTACTCATATTTATCACCTTTCCTTATTCACTAACTTTTACCATTGCTGGTCTTATAACTTTGTCTTTTAATATATAACCTTTTCTTAAGACATCAATAACCATACCTGATTCTACATTTTCAATCTTTTCTGTCATAACAGCTTGATGATAAGTAGGATCAAATGGTTTATTAACGCCATCAATTGGTTTTATATCATATTTTTCTAATACAGTAATTAAATTACCATATATCATTTTAAATCCCTGTAAAAATCTCGATACTTCATCTTCTAAATTTGTATCATCCATTTTTATAGCACTTTCAAAATTATCTATTATTGGAAGCATTTCTAGAATTAAATCTTCATTAGAATATTTAAGAAGTCTTGCTACTTCTTCATCTTTTCTTCTTCTATAATTGATAAGTTCTGCTTTTTCTCTTAATAATTTATCTTCTAATTCTTTAATTTTTTCTTCTGCTTTTTTTAATTCTTCTTTTTTATTTTTTCTCTTTTTATCTTTTTTTTCATTAGAATCGCATGTTTCACCATCACAATGACACTCATCTTCACATGTACATTCATCATTGTATTCACAACCACAATTTTCTTCACATGTACATTCTAAACCTTCATTGCATCCACATTCGCATGTTTCATCACAATTACATTCTTTTTTTATTTCCTTTTCTTCCATATTTTCTCCTTATAAATTTTCTATATTTTCTTTTAAATATTCTAGTAACATCATTGCTCTATTATATTCCATTCTTTTTGGTCCTACAATTGCAAGTGTTCCTTCTTCTCCATTTACATTATATTTTGTTTTTATAATTGTAACATCATTATCAAATTCGGTTTCACTTCCAATATAAACTTTCACACCATTATCTTCTTCTTTTATATTACTTATAAAATCTTTATCCTCAAATTTAGAAATGATCTTTTTTATTTTATCAGCATCACTAAATTCAGGCTGTTTTAATATATTTGCTCTTCCTTTCATTTTTACATTTGATTCATTTGTTACATCATTTATAAAATTACAGAAAGCATCAAATAATTTTTTTTGATGATTAACATTATCTCCAATAATTGGTTTTACTTCGAACTCTAGTTTAGCGCTTACTTCATCAAGTGGTGTTCCTATAACATGTTTATTTATTAAATCAACTGTTTGTTTTACTTCAAGTGGTGAAATACCATCTTCTATTGTAAAACTTCTATTTTCAACATATCCTTTATCAGTAACTATAATTGCTACTAAATTAGTTTCAGTAATTGGTATTACTTCTACTTTACTTAAACAATTTTCTAACGATTTAGATCCAAGTGCTATTAAAGTATAATTTGTAAGTTCTGAAACTATTTCTAAACTTTTTTCAATAGCATCACTTAATACTAATGATTGATTTTTGAAAATTGTTTGTAATTTTAACATATCATCACCATTTAATTCTTTTGGTATCATAATATTATCAACATAATATCTATATCCTAATTCACTAGGAATTCTACCAGATGACGTATGTGTTTTTTCTAAATAACCTAATTCTTCTAAATAACTCATTTCATTTCTTATTGTTGCACTTGAACAATTAAGTTTTTCTTCTAATGATTTAGAACCAATTGGTTTAGCTGTTTTGATATATTCTTCAACAATTAATTTTAATAATTCTGTTTGTCTATTATTCACAAAACACCTCCTTTAGCACTCTTTATCTTTGACTGCCTATTTCATTATACTATTATATGTTAGCATTGTCAATATATGAGTGCTAAAAAATATATTTATTTTTTTATGTACACTTTGTTATTTTTTTATACAAAATAAAAGAGGATTTTTTTATGATCCTACTATATTTTTTAATTTTCTAATAACTTTTTTTTCTATTCTTGATATATAAGATTGACTTATTCCTAACATTTTAGCAACATCTTTTTGAGTCATTTCTTCATTATCAAATAATCCATATCTTAATATCATTATTTGTTTATCTCTTTTATTTAATTTATTTATTTCTTTTTGAAGCAGTTTTTTTTCTGTTTCTTCTTCTATTCCTTTTGTTACAATATCTGGTTCTGTTCCCAATATATCTTCTAGATGTAATTCATTTCCTTCTGAATCATAGCTTAAACTATCTTCAAAACTTACTTCTGTTCTTCTTTTTTTATTTTTTCGTAAATACATTAATATTTCGTTATCTATACACCTTGATGCATAGGTAGCTAGTTTAATGTTTTTATCTAATTTATAGGTATTAACGCCTTTTATAAGTCCTATTGTGCCTATACTAACTAAATCTTCTAAATCTACTTTCGTATTTTCATATTTTTTAGATAAATATACTACTAATCTTAAGTTGTGTTCTATTAATTTTGATCTTGCATATTCATCTCCTTGCATAGATAATTCTACATATCTTATCTCTTCTTCTTTTGATAATGGTTCTGGTAACTTATCTGAACTACCTATAAAAAATATATTATTTTTGAATAATATTTTTTTAATTATTTTTATTATTTTTTTTAACATTTTATTCCTCCAATATAGTTTGCCCTATAATGCAATCTATTCCTTCCATTTGTATTTTTTTTGGTGATAAACCTATTAAAACATTTTTCTTTATTTCTTTACCATCTATATTGATTTTATCTGGTTTTATACATTTTAGTAAACTATGATCACTTATTGTATCCATTGGTACTAGTATATAGTTATCCATTTCTTTTTCTTCTATATAATTCTTATTTATTACTATTATTGGTAATCCCATATAAGGATCTTTTAATCTATTACCTGTATCTAAATAAGAATTTAATTTTATTATCTTATCTTTATAATATATGTCTATTTTATGATAATAAGAATAACTATTTTTTAATTCTTTTGTTTGTTTTATATATAAATATAGTATTATTGGTGAAATTATAATTAATAAAACAAAATTTATACTTAATCCATTATGATAAAATATTATTCCTTCTTTTTTATATGAAAATTCAATATTTAGCATGTATAAAAATCCTCCTAATATAATACTAATCATATATAAATAAAGAAGATTTTTTATTGTATATTTTATATTTTTATATCTAAATGTTATTATTGTCATAATAATGCTTATAATTATTTTGAATATGAATAATTCTATATTATTTATACTTATAAATAATATTAATATACTTAGTGAACCTATTAAACTTCCTAAAATTAATCTTATTATTTTTATATTTCTTTTTAGTGTTATCGATACTGCTAATAACAATATAAAATCAAACAAAAAATTAAGTAGCAATATTAAATCAATATATATTTTCATAAAATCACCAGTTTTATTATAAAAAAAAAGAACAGATATTTCTGTCACTTTTTGTTATTTTTCATTCATTTTTAATACTGATAAAAATGCTTCCTGTGGTATTTCTACACTTCCTACCATTTTCATTCTTTTTTTACCTTCTTTTTGTTTTTCTAATAATTTCCTTTTTCTTGATACATCTCCACCATAACATTTAGCAAGTACATTTTTTCTTACAGCTTTTATTGTTTCTCGTGCTATTACTTTACTTCCTATGCACGCTTGAATTGGTACTTCAAATTGTTGTCTTGGTATTAATTCTTTTAATGTTGCGACTACTTGTTTTCCTCTGTTATATGCAAAGTCTTTATGCACTATTATGCTTAAAGCATCTACTATATTTCCATTTAATAATATATCCATTTTAACTAAATTTGATTCTTTGTATCCAATTAATTCATAATCAAATGAAGCATATCCTTTAGTATACGACTTTAATTTATCGAAAAAATCATATACTATTTCTGATAGTGGTATTTCATAATGAATATTTACTCTTGTTTTATCTAAATATTCTAGTGATACATAATTTCCTCTTTTACTTTGACATAATTCCATTATTGATCCTATATATTCACTTGGAACAAATATATTTGTTCTTATATATGGTTCTTTTATAGAACTTATTTTTACTTTTTCTGGCATTTTTGATGGACTATCTACCATTATATGTGTTTTATCTGTTAATTCTACATCATATATAACAGATGGTGATGTTGCAATTAATTCTATATTAAATTCTCTTTCTATTCTTTCTTCTATTATTTCCATATGTAAAAGTCCTAAAAAACCACATCTAAATCCAAATCCTAATGCTTCTGATGTTTCTGGTGAAAATTCTAATGAAGCATCATTTAATTTTAATTTTTCTAGTGCTTCCTTTAAGTCTTCAAATTTATTTGATTCTATAGGATATATTCCACAAAATACCATTGGTTTCATAGGTTTATATCCTTCAATAGGTTCTACTATTTCATTAGCTAACGTTATTGTATCTCCTACTTTTACATCTTCTATGCTTTTTATACTTGCAGCTAAAAAACCGACTTCTCCTGTTATTAATTCATTACATTTTTGTTCATATGGATTATGTATACCTAATGATGTTACCTCGTATATTGCATTTGTAGCAAGCATTTTTATTTTATCACCTATTTTTACTTTTCCATCCATTATTCTTATTGATGTAACTATTCCTCTATATGCATCAAAATAACTATCAAATATTAATGCTTTTAATGGATCATTTATATTTCCTGTTGGGGCTGGTATTTTTTTTATTATTTCTTCTACTAACTCTTTTATGCCTATTCCACATTTAGCACTTACAAGTAATATATCTTCTTCTTTAAAACCTAATGTATCAATTAGTTCTTTTTTTACTTTATCTATATCTGCATTTGGTAAATCTATTTTATTTATTACAGGTATTATTTCTAAATTGTTTTCTAAAGCTAAATATAAATTAGCAAGTGTTTGAGCTTCTATACCTTGAGCTGCATCTACTACTAATAATGCTCCCTCACAAGCTTTTAAGCTTCTTGATACTTCATATGAAAAATCTACATGTCCTGGTGTATCTATTAAATGTAAATAATATTCTTCATTATTGTATTTATATTTTAATTGAACGGCATTTAATTTTATTGTTATTCCACGTTCTCTTTCTATATCCATGTTATCTAGTAATTGTTCTTGTTTTTCTCTTTCGGTTACAGCTCCTGTTATATCAAGTATTCTATCAGCTAGTGTACTTTTACCATGATCTATATGGGCTATTATTGAAAAATTTCTTATATTTTGTTGTTTCATGATATCACCTCATTAATTATATCATGGATATTTTTTTATGTAAATTAAAAAGAAAAATACCATTGAGGTATTTTTTACTAATTGATTTCCCATTCAGAAAAGAAGACATAAGTTGACTCTGGTCTTAACACATAGTTTCCTGGCTCAAAAGATATAGTTTTATAATTTTTAGTATTACCTGTACGGAACTTTATATAAACTTCTTCAGAATTATCATCATTTACAGTACTAATTATAGCCGTGTTTCCACTACTACCAGCACTATCATTGTAATATGATCCAGAAAATGATATTGTAATTGGTGTTTTAACTGTAAAGTATACATAGCAATTAACCATGTTATAAGTATAGTAGTACGTCGTAAAAGTAATAAAATTAGTGGTATAATCATCATCAGTCAATCCTTCATATAACTTATTCATTAAATCTTTATCAGAAGATTCGACTTTTTCAGTACTTACCTTTCCTCCAAATGTTCCCTTAGTAAATACAAGTGGTGCATCATCTATATTTACAGTTATAGCTACTTTTTTTATTGGTACATTATCTTTTGATATGATTATTTTTACTTTTCCACTCTTCTTAGCAATAACAAGTCCATTTGAATCTACTGTAGCAATATTTTCATCACTACTTATATATGTATATCCATCTTCATGTTCTAATTGCAACCTTTTATACATTGACTTTTTCTGTACTGTTAATTTATTAGATGAACATGTTCCAATTACATTTGATTTATTACTACTATATTCTATTTCATAACTATTTATACATAATGATGCATTTTCTACCTTTTTTTTACTTATTGTTACTGTTCCACTACTTGGTCTAGTTCCTTTAACATTGATACTATCTTCTATATCCAACACATCAATATCTTCTCCGTCTTCTATTAGTGGATATTTATCTTTATTTATCATATTCATTGAATTATTATATTCAATCGCCTCTATATATCCATATGCACTATCTACTGCAGCACTTTTTCTTGCATCATTTATCATATTTAATATTATCGGTGTTGCGATTAGTGCTATAACTGCTAGTATTACTATTACAGCTAGTAATTCTATAAGTGTAAATCCTTTCTTTAGGTTATCTAAATACTCCCCCGATTTTACTATTTGCTAACATATAAACTACCTACTTTCTATTTTTGTCTATATTAATAATACAATAAAAAAATAGCTTTTTCAAGCTATTTTTCTTTTTTGTAATTTCAACCGCACCATTATTTGTAATAATTTAATTCTACATCATAAACACATTTATAGTCAAATATTTTTCTTGGCATACTGTTTATATTGAAGCAAATATCGTCTAAATATATTTGTGGTTTT
>JAGBES010000004.1 GCA_017936845.1 Bacilli bacterium | reverse complement strand
TGGTAAGAGCCTTTCTAAACAGTCAAAGCTGTAGGATGATAGAAACAAATCCACAGGCAAGAGTTATTATAACTCAAAAAATATAAATAGAAAGAAAAAATCAATCTATAGGATTTCTCCTAAGATTGATTATACGAGGAATGATGAAAATGTATTTTAAGAAACCAACATTAAATAATTTATCCCAAGGAGCTCGATTAGAGTATGTGAGAAGGATAAGACATATGGACATGAATGATGTCGCAGATTATTTTGGATTTGGAGGTAATGATCCACATAAGACATTTAATAGTTATGAGAATAACTATAGACATCCAAGTAAAGAAAGATTAAAAGATATAGCAGAATTATATGAAGTAAGTATTAATGCTATAAAGGAATATGATTTTAGAAATCCAATTGATGTTATTTATAATCTGATGTGGTTAGAAGAAGAATTCCCATATTATGAAATTAACTTTGATGCTGAAAGTTATGAACAAACAGAATACAATGAATTAGTACAAAAAGCTATTAATGAGTGGCAAGATATGAGAGATAAAAGAGAAAATTATGAAATATCTGATGAAGAATATCTTGAATGGAAATTGAATTTTGAAGTAGGGCTTTAATGATTTCTTAAAGTAATAATCTAATTGCAAAAAACTATGGTATAATAATTATAGGTAGGTGATTAGAATGGGCAGAATTAAATTTAATGCGAAATCTGCAAGTGGTTTATTATGTAGTTTTAGTGTTTTTATAGATGGGGAAAAAGTTGGTAAAATTAAACAAAATTCAAGTGAAATTTTTGAAATTGGTAAAGGAAAACATATTTTTCAAATAAAAGATAGTGGTGCATTTAGCAAGTCTCAAGAATATGAATTCTTAGTTAATAATGATGAAATTATTTCATATAACATTTCGTGTAATGGTTTTAAATACATGGTTGCTAGTGATGATTCAAATCAAGCCTCTATTGACAATAAAAAAATGATATTATGTTCTGAGTTAACTACTGAATTAAGTGATTTAATTTCTTCAGTTGAGGAAACTGGTGAAAAGGTTCTTATTGCTATAAGAGGAGCGTTTAGAGAATATTTAATATGCACAAATAAGAATGTATATATAGTAAAAAAAGGATTTATGACTGGACACTTTTTGGGAAAAGGCAATTTTCATATTCCATATGATAAAATAACAAACGTTGAAATTGATATGCATTTATTATCTGGCTATTTTGAAATATCTACAGGTGGATTAGAAAATAAGCGACTAAATTATTGGTCTAGTAACGCTAATGAAGACCCAGCAAAACAACCAAATTGTATATCTTTAAATAAAGTAGTGTTAAGTGATTTTGAAAAAGCAAGAGATTTTATTTTGAATCATGAAGAAGAAACAAAAAATGTTGGTACAATAAAAAATGAAAAATCTATACCAGAACAAATAAGAGAGTATAAGCAATTACTTGATGATGAAATAATTAGTCAAGAAGAATTTGAAGAAAAAAAGAAAGAGTTACTTGCAAGTAAATAATATTGTCAAGTGTGCAATGAAGAAGTAGAAATACTTCTTTTTCTTATGCTTAAAATCGCATCCTAAACTTATTTATATAAAAGTGATATTTTTTTGTAGAGGTGATTTAATGAAAAGAAAAGTAGCAATCTATGCTAGAGTTTCAACTGAACATGAAGCTCAATTATCTGCTTTAGATAATCAAGTTCAATACTATGATGATATTCTAAAGAAAAATCCCAATTGGATTCTATATGATAGATATATAGATGAAGGTATAACAGGAACTTCTATAAAGAAAAGAAAAAACTTTATGAGAATGATAGAAGATGCTAAAGCAGGAAGATTTGATTTAATAGTTACTCGTGAAGTATCAAGATTTGCTAGAAATACTGTCGATACATTACAAGAAACTAGAAAGTTAAAAAGTATAGGAGTTGAAGTTTATTTTGTTGAAGATAATATTTGGACTTTTAATGATCAAGATGGAGAACTAAAACTTACTATTATGGCTACGCTTGCACAAAACGAAAGTAAGAAAACATCGCAAAGAGTAAAAGCAGGACAGATTATATCATTTCAAAATGGAGTGTTTTATGGATCAGGTAATATTCTAGGTTACAATAAAGTAGGTCAAAACTTAGAAGTAAATGAAGAGCAAGCTGAAATTGTAAGATATATTTACTCTGAATATTTAAATGGTAAAGGAACTGTTAAAATAGCTGATGAATTAACTGAAAAAGGAGCAATTACATCAACTGGCTTATCAAGATGGAGTGCTGCTTATATATCTAGAGTATTAAGAAATCCGTTTTATTCAGGAACCATAGTTTATAGAAAATCATATATACCAGATTATCTAGAACAAAAACCTAAAATGAATTATGGAGAAGTAGAACAAGTAGTAGTTGAAGGAAGACATGAACCAATTATATCTAAAGAAGATTTTAAGAGAGTTCAACAAATTATGGATAGTCATTCTAAGCCAATAAAATTGGGTAGAAGACAAGCAACTGGAGTAGCTAAAAATATATGGAGTAAAAAATTAGTGTGTGAATGTGGAGCTAATTTTAACAGAAAGATATATCATAAAAATAAAAATGAAACAACATATTGTTATGTTTGTTATAACAAGAAAATGAGACCAAAGAATAGATATAAAGATAGTTGTGAAGTTAAAGAAGTGCAAGAATGGAAATTACAATATATGGCTGAAACAATATTTAGAAATCTTATACAAGATACAAATAATCGAAAAGAATTATATGATAGATTAATGAAAGAAGTGAATATAGATGAACATCCGGAGATTAAAATAAAAAAGCGAATTGATAAATTAAATCAGTTGATAGAAAATGAATCATCAAAGCTAGATAGATTAATTGATACATATTTAGATGAAACTATAGATGTAACGATGTATGATATGTTTCAAAAGAAAGTATCAAGTAGAATAGAAAAATATAAAATAGAAAAGATTGAATTAGAAAAACAGTGTGAATCTATAGAACCATTAGAAGTAAGAATAGAAAATGTAAAAAAGAAGATAAGAAGATTATTAGATATTAGCTATAATGGTGTAGATGAAAAAATAATAGAAGAATTTGTAGATAAAATAATAGTTCATAAAGATTATTTTGAATGGAAGTTTAATTTTATGAATGAACCAATAAAATTAGTAATTAGCGGTAAGAGTAAAGCGGATTGCTTGTTAAAAGAAATATAAGATTGGGGATGAATTATTATAAAAACATGTTATAATAATAAACAAGTTGTGAAACATAGGGGAGTGATGGATGCTTGAAAAAGATTAGAAACGAGATAAAAAAGATTAAATGGGAATTGAATAATTTCCTGTTAAGAAATGAACATAAGTGGAGACCATTATTAAAGAATAGTGGCATAATATTTCGCGTGATATTATATATCTCTATTTACTTTATTTGTTTAAATTATTTGAAAGTTATTGAAGTATCATTTAAACCATTTAAGTTTATAATTAATAGTGTAGAATACACTGAAACTATCAGAGAATTAGTTATTGCCCAAGTTGGGAGTACATTCTTAACAACAGCAATTATTTCATTGATTTCAAGCATTGATGATAAAAGAATATTTGGTGAAAAAATAACTAATTTATTATTCGGAAAAAAATTATTAAAATTTCATTTACCAGTTTTTGCATTATATATATCTTTAATTATAAATGTTGTATTAATTATAGTTGGACAAAACGCTAATTTAATTTTGGCATTAATTCTTTTTTCGTTTCTAGATTTAATATATATTGTTACAAATGTTGGAAGCATATTTTTATCTACTAAAAAGTATAAGGATATTTTATTTGTAAAATATTATAAAGAGTGTGAAAAAAACATTATTAATAATACTATACCAAGAAATTATAATTCACCTTTGCTAGTTAATTTGAAAGAAGAAACGATAAAATTGATAGCTAATAGTGATGTATCATATGTAAAAAATATAAATATGTATAAAGTTTTGATAGATAGATTGTTATTTAATATGCCAAAGGATCTACAAAAGTATCATTTAGATATGACATATGCACCAAGCATAATAAATGATTTTATAGAAATTATTGAACATTTTATTTACTTTAATGATACAACAAGGGCAATTCAATATTATTATTGGTTGTTATCAAGATTTAATTATCATAATGTTTATATTTGTTATGGAAAAATAAACTCTATACCTAAAATGCTTTTTAACAAAATAAACGATTTTAAAAATGAATATGAATTGATGTCATACTTAGATTATTTATCTCCAGTTATAACAGAAATCGAGATGCAAGAGCATTTTACATTAAAAAATGATTTTTCATATATTAATAAACCATATTTAACTGTGTATCATTATAAGTGCAGTTATTTTGGATTAATATATGAAAATATAAAAAATAATAAATATTTGAGTGATAAAGAAAAAATTAACGCACTTACTAATATTTATGAGATATTCAGATTATCTGCTCATAATGGATGTAATATGGTAAGAGATATAACAAGTTTTTCTTATACATTAAAAATCCCAGATAAAAGAGAAATGAATCCTTCAATAGTAGGCCAAGCAACGGCTTTCTTATTAATGAAAACGTTACTTTATAAAGATGAACGTAGTTTTAGATTATTTTTGGGCATGAACATAGAAGCGTCAGAAATGCGATTTGCAATTCATACAGTTATATTATCTTTAATAAATATTGAAAACATGAAAGAAAACGAAAATATATATAGTGATTTTTATGGTTTAGATTTAGACTTTTGTAAAGAGATGATAGAAAAAAATATAGAGGAAATGATTAAAACTGAATTATGGATGGGCAATAGTATTATTGAAGAAGTACAAAAAAGTTATGATTTTATTTATAAAACATGCAGCCGTAAGCAAGATGAATGTGATCTATCAATATACCATCTTTATAAATATGATGAAGAATTGATCAACCAATATTTTGATACATTCTGTAAAAAATATAAATTAAAAATTAATATTAAAAATAATAAAAAAAAGAATTATTTTAAAATAATAAAATTTTATATATAAAAATAGACAATTAGGCCATCTTAGTCAAAAATAGAACGACATATCGTTCAGTTTAGTTTTCCAATAGTTTATGGTTCACAAGCTGCAATAAAAGCAAAAAAGAATAATTAATAAAAAATGAAAGACTAGATTTTTAGTCTTTTTATGTTATAAACTATTTAATTTTACAATTGTTTAGTGTATAATAATTTAACAGATTAAAGGAGGTTTTCTTATGGCAAAAATGTTTAGCGAAGACGCATATTGTTTAGGATTATTATATTCTTATTTATATGCTGGTAAAAAAATGGTATTAAAAGATGATTTAGATTCTTTCTATGATACAATTGAAAATAATTTAAAAGATTCTGATGCAATGGATATGTATGCGACTATTTGGTACGATAATGACCCTAGTATATATTATTCTAGTGAAGGAAAAAATGGTGAAGTATATTATGTATTATATCCAGATTTTGATATTGAAAGAGCTAAGTCTAAATATATAGGTTGTTTATCTGTACAAGTACTTCTTGCAACGCAAGAGAATAATGCACTTAATTGTTTAGATCTTCAAAAAATTGATGGTAATATAAGAAGAAAAGAAAATATAAAAGTGGGTATGGTAAGTACACCTACATTTATGAAAAAATTCTTAGAAAAGTTAAAAAGTGGAGAATTAAAGATTGAAACATGCCCTCAATTAGAACCTGTTGAAGAATTAACACAAGAATATATTGAACAACAATTAGAAAAATATCAAAGATTATTAGATTCTGGAATTATTGATACAGCACTAGAAAAGAATATGGTCAAGATGAAGAAGATGTTGTAACGAACTATTTTGATTCTCATTTAGAAGGTGGAATAAAACAAAAGAATTTAGATAAAGTATTAGATTTGATGGATGAATATGTTGAAGTATTTGAATCAGTTTCGTCTAAAAGTCAAGATAATGATAGAATTCTTTATGTTCGTGGTGGAAATGGTGCTACAGAAAATTGGAATCCTGAGTTAGCTTGTAGAACAACTGAAATGTTAAATGAATTAAGAACTGAAATAAAAGAAGAACAAGGACCAGTAAAGAAATTAACAAGAAATAAAAAATAAGAATGTATAGGAATATACCTTTTAATATTAAGCGAAAGACAAACAGCAATTTGTTTAAAAGGAGAAAATAGAATGGAATTAATGATAAAGAAATGTATGAAGTGTGGAGCAATAGTTATCCAATATAAAGATTGTGAATGTAAGGAATGTGAAATAAAATGTTGTGAAGAAGATATGATAAAATTAATAGCGAATTCTGAAGATGCAGCATTTGAAAAACATGTCCCAACTTACGAAATAGTAGAAGATGAAATATCGGTTACGGTTAATCATGTAATGGAAAAGGAACATTATATAGAATTTATAGCTTTAGTTACTGATACAAAAACATACTTAGAAAGACTATATCCAGAAATGGATGCACATGTAAGATTTAAATATATAAAAGGTGCAACTTTATATTCATATTGTAATAAACATGGTTTGTGGATGAGCAAAGTAGATAAATAGAAATAAATAGTAATTTGATGGTGATAATGATGAAAAGTAATGAAATTAAAGTATTGGAAGAATTAGAAATTGATTTGCTTGAAATACAGGCTTATAGAGAATTACAAGATGAGTCTTTTTGTTTTGACGGTAAAAATCAAATAAAAAATGAATCTAATTTTTCAGAAGATGCAGTATGGAAAATACAAGAACAATATTTAAAAGAAAAAATTGCCGAGAAACAATTAAAACTTTCAAAACGTAAAAAATAACAAATTACAATTCGTTTGAATGGAGGAATATTATGACCAAAAATAAAAGTAATAAAGCAAATAAAAAACTAGAAACAGTAAATGAAAATTATATGGCTATAGGAATGAGTCTTGGAATGAGTTTTGGTATTGCAATAGGAACAATAATTGGTTTTGTAACGAATAATGTTGGTGTTTGTATGTGCTTTGGAGTAAGTATAGGAATGAGTCTTGGTATGGGGATAGGCTCTACTATTAAGAAAAATAATAAAAAGTAATATAAATTACAATTTATCGATTAGTCGCAATATATTTCAATAATACATAATAAGATTGGTATTCAAATGATTATCAATTTTTTTATTTGTATGATACAATGTATTTAGATTGAATAACTAGCATAGAATGTCATAGTTGTTGGAGTTTTTATTCTTACGCTCTCCGAACTATACATTGGACAAGCTAAAATAAAAGAAAATATAAAGAAAATATATAAATAAAATTCTATTTATTATAAAAGGGTATTATTGCTTAATATCATTTTTTGTTTTATAATATTAATTGTTACATATAATGAAAGAGGAAACAATATGAATTTAAGTAATACATTATTTATAAATAATTTACCTAAAATAGATTTACATGGATATGATAGGGTATCTGCAAGTTTAGCAATTAATGATTTTATAAAAGAGAATATCAAGTTAAGAAATGAAAAATTTGTTATTATCCATGGAATTGGAAGTGGAATTTTAAAAAAAACAACACATGAAACATTAAGAAAAAATAAGAATGTTATTGAATATATGGTTTGTTATAATAATATAGGTAGTACGATTGTTCGTGTCAAAATTTGACAAAAACCTAAAAATATGATAGAATTATACCACAACAAAGAAAAGAAAACCCTTAGAAATCAATAAGAAAATTGGATTTTGGTGGTTTTTTACAAAATTATATAAAAATTGTTGACAGAACAAAATTTCTGTGGTAGTATAGGGAACATAAAATTTTAAGGGGGGGTATTTATGTATACCGAAACAAACAATTTTTCAATAAGAAGTGTTATATTACAATTCTTATTCGTGGCTTTATTTGTATTTATCTTAATTTGGTTATTTCCAATGAAAAGTGATTTAAAGAAAGCTGTTTCATCAATTGATAATTCAAAAAATAATTCTGATGGTTTATCAGTATTAACAGATCGTATATTTAATGAAAACATCTATGATATGAAAGACGCAGCACAAAGTTATTTTACAAATGAAAGATTACCACAAAAAGTAGGAGCAACAGCAAAAATAACTTTAAGAGAAATGCTTGATAAAAAAATAATCTTACCATTTACAGATAAAAATGGAAAACAATGTGATTTAGATTCGTCATATGTTGAAATTACTAAAAGTAATAATGAAGAATATCTTATGAAAGTAAATTTAAAATGTGGTGAAGAAGAAAATTACTTATTAGTTCATTTAGGATGTTATAATTATTGTTCAGGAAAATTATGTGAGAAAAAAGGAACAACAGCTAAGATATATAAAACTGAGACTAAGAAAGTAACTCCAAGTACTCCAAAAACTCCAAAATATAGAACATTATATGAATACAAAAAAACAACAGCAGAAACAGTAAAATATACACCATGGTCAGAATGGTCAACTACTGAAGTTAAAAGTACTAATAATATTGAAGTAGAAACAAAATCTGAAGTTTCATCAAAATCTTATTATACAGACTGGTCAGAATGGTCAACAACAAAAGTAGAAGCAACAGCAACAAGAGAAGTAGAAACAGATGTTGTATCAAAAACAGAACAATATTATACAAAATGGTCAGATTGGTCAACAACAAAAGTATCAAGAACAGAAACAAGAGAAGTAGAAACAAAAACAGAAACAGAAAAAAAATATTTAGGTACAAAAACAGAAACACAATTAGATTACTCAAAACCTATTTATGAAAAAACTCAAGTTGTAATTGGTTCTAGCACAACTAAAACATGTTCATTATATAATGTTACAACAACTGTAACTGGATATAACGAAACATATGTTGGAATGCAAAAATTCTCATCAAAACAAACAAGTTCAGCTTTAATTAGATATGAATTAGTAGGTACTTATAATTGGTATTGTGATGGTGAATGTACAGCTGGTAAAACATTTGTATATAAAGTATATCAAAGAACACCTATTTCTTCATCAACTGTTACATGTGCTAAATATGATACAGTAAAAACAGTAATATTAGGAAATAGATATGTATTAACTGGATATGAAACAAAAACTATAAAAACTCCTGTTTATAAAAATGTAAAAGTTACATATTATAGATATAGAGATTTAAAAACAAAAGCAGCTAATACAACTTATTATAGATATAGAGATTTAATTTTAGAAAATCAAAAGGTTAAATACTATAGATATAGAACAAAATCTGTAACTCCAGGAACAGTTTCAATAAAATGGAGTGTATATAATGACACTAAATTATTAAAAGCTGGTTATAGTTATACAGGTAACACAAAAACTGAATTAATTAAATAGTTTAATTGAAAAGGGGAATGCTTATGAAAAATATAATCGAGAAATATAAGTTAAAAAATGTTAGTTTAAATAGAATTAAAGTGTTTGCATTAGCAGGATTAACTCTTGCTAGTGCTGGACTTACATCTTGTAGTAAGAAAGAAAATACTATTGATTCAACTGAAGCTACTGAAATAGAAGTAACAACTGAAGAAATTATTGATGAAATATCTATTTCGAATAAAATAGAAGAAGAAATTGTTACACTTATAAATGAACAATTATTACCAACTGGAACATATGAAATTAGTGAAACTGATAAATTAGATAAGGCAAAAGCAATTTCTAATGCATATATAATGTTTAATATCAATGATATAACAGGAAAAGAACTTGGAATATTAAATCAAAATGGTGAAATAACTTCATCAGAAATGACTAAAGATTATATGAATTTTGTTTCAGCATTATCAGATACAATAGCAATTTCTACAACAGAAAATATGCCTGATGTATCATCACTTTTCTTAAAAGATGAAGAGGGAAATATTATTGATCAAACTGATTATTTATACTTAAATAACTATACTCATTTAGTAGGAGAATATAATGAAGCATTAATTAAAAGTGATAAAGCAACAGCAACACAAAAATTAAATTCATTAATTAAAATTAAAGAAGAAATTATCAGTGATATTAATGTAACTCAAAATATTAATCCACAAACATTATTTATAGTGGCAGATAGTATGTTATTATTAGATAATGTAGTTACTGAAAATGATGATAGAATTCAATTAGTAAATTCAGTAGAAGAAGCTTGTGAAAATAAAATTATTACAAATGATGAAATTGATAATACACAAAATTTTGAAGCATCAAAAGGAAGTTATGAAAGTAGAAATTTACATCTATCAGATGAATTAGCAAAAGAAAAATTAGATATTGCAAATTCATTTATTGAAAACTGTAATCCAGAAGAATCATTTGGAAATGTAGTAGAGTATGTAAAAAATAATATAGATATAACTAAATACAATGGTAGAACTTCAAATGAAGTGTTCATTGAACAAGAAAATGAAAAACAACAAAAAATTGTTGATGAGCAATCTACAACAGGAACATCTACTGAATATGTAAAACCAGAAGATATGCCAACGACAGAAGAACCAACGACTGAAACAAAAGATGATGAGGGTAATGTTGTTGATTTAACTCCTGAAGAATTACAAGAAGCATATAATGCTGGTGTTGATGCAGCAATGGCAGACTTTAATACAGGAACTAGACAATCAAATCCATCTGTTTCAGGTAAAAAAGATGCATGGAATAAAGAGTATGCAAAAGGATACAATGCTCAATATAATTCCTTAGTTAATGATAAAGCAAACTTTGATCGTGGATATAATGATGGTTGTGCACAAGCAAGAATAGATTATGCTAATGGATATAGAAATACTAATCCTGGTAATTCAGCTGAAGGTGCAAGATACAATAATGGATATGTTCAAGGATATAATATTACATATGATAATATTTTAGCAAATGAATCATTAAATCAAATTTCAATGCAAAAGGAAATATTAAGAGAATTAAAAAATAATATATTATTAAGCAAAAGTATTTCGTTTGAATATGCAAAAGGTTATAATGAGATGGATGATGTAAAAAAAATGTAAGAGTGTAAATGAAGTTGTAAGATAAAAGTGTACACAAAAAAAGTGTATACTTTTATTTTTGATATAATTTAATAAAGGAGATGATAAATATGTCACGTGGGAGACCAAATGGCGGAAAAAATAAATGTTGGACAAAAGAAGAAAAAGA
>JAGBES010000030.1 GCA_017936845.1 Bacilli bacterium | reverse complement strand
TCCAGTTATAAATGTAGAACAAGTATATCCAACAATAACAGAATATGGAATAAATTCTGGATATGATAATATAACAGTAAAATATTTTGTTACAAGTGTTCAACGATTATATAAAATAGATGAAGGAGAATGGCAAACATATCAAAATAAAAAGATAAAATTAAAAACTGGAGAAACAATATATGTAAAAGGAATAGATAAAAATGGAAAAGAAACAGCAATTATGAGTTATAAATCAGTATTACCAAGTGATGCATTAGGAACTAATGCATATGATGAAGATGAGAGTACATCAATTAATGGATATAATAGTAGCGGAACAAAATATATAATGGTAGACAGTTCATTGTATAGAAAGGATATTGGTATTAAAATTAGTGTTAGTAGTGGTAACACTATTACAGTTACAATATATGATAAAGATAATATAGTATTAGCTTCAAAAACAGTAAAAAGTTCAAGCTTAAATGATCCATATATGACAATACCAGAAGGTGCGTATAAAATTTCATTTCCTATCAGCAACTATTCATATGTATATGAAATAAAACCATTTAATGAATAATAAAAGAAATATCTATATTTAATTAAAGGAGTTTGAAATGAAAAAAATATTAATAAGCTCTATATCCTTGTTATTAGTTTTAGGACTAATAACAGGATGTGGATGCAATAAAAAAGAAAAAATAGATAATAAAACAACAATAAAAGAAGATGGAAAAGCAAAAACAGATACAAAAGTAGAAGAAGTATTATTTAGTAATATTAAATTAAATTATGAAGGTGGTATAACTGCATTAGAAGCAGATATGATAAATAATGCAAATAAAACTAAAAATTTTAAAGTAAAAATAAAATTAATTAACGATAAAAATCAAGAAGTAAAAATATTTGAACAAATAGTAGAAAATTTAGAAACTAATAAAAAACAAATTTTAACAACAGGAATAGTAGGAGACTATAGTTATATAAAAAAGGTTGAATTTGAAATAGTGGAGGAATATTAATGAAAAAAATAATATTAAGTTCTATATTTATGTTATTATGCTTTTGTTTAGTAACAGGATGTGGATGCAATAAAAAAGAAGAAATAAAAGGAAATGGAACAAAAGAAAATAAAAGCAAAGAAGTACTAAAAGAACAAATAGTAGATGGTTTTAAAATCAATAATGTATCATTAATAACAGAAGGAGAAATGTCAACTTTTAATGCAACGGTTACAAATCTACAAGAAGAACAATATATTAAATCAGTTGATATAATAATAAAAGATAAAGATGGAAATATATATGTAACATTAAGTGGTTTAATAGAAAGAAAATTAAAGAAAAATGAATCACAAATGATAAATGGTAGTACTAATTTAGATTTAAATGAAGCATATAGTGTTTCTTATAAAATAAATAGGTAAAAAAACCTATTTTTTTAAAAAATTAAATTTAATATGTACAAATGAGTATAAAAAATGGTATACTGTTAATGTTTAAAAATGGAGATGATAATGTGTTAGTTTTAGCAAAAGCAATGTTAGCCCTTATGATAGGATTTATATTATCAATTATATGTGGCTTTATATTAATACCTTTACTAAAGAAAAATAAAGCAAAACAAACAATGAGTATTTTCTTAAAAGAAAAACATAAAAAAAAGGAAGGTACTCCAACAATGGGAGGTTTTATATTTATAATTCCAACTATTCTTACGGTAATAATATTATTACTTACCAATAAAATAGAATGGTCTAATAATTTATTGATTATTTTATTTGTATTTTTATCTTATGGATTAATAGGTTTTATAGATGATTTCTTAATTATAAAAAGAAAAAATAATATAGGTTTAACTGAATTTCAAAAAATAGTAGGACAATTAGTAATAGCATTAATAACATTTTATTTACTTATGAAAAGTGGACATGAACCACAATTATACATATATTCGCTTGGAATAAAAATACATATGGCATGGTTTTATGGAATATTCTTACTATTTATTTTAGTAGCAAGTTCAAACGCGGTAAATATAACGGATGGATTAGATGGACTAGCTGGTGGTTTATCATTAATAGTTTTCTTAGCTTTAGGTCTAATAACATGGAATACAGGATGGTTATTAGGACATGAAGAAATAGCTATCTTCTGTTTCATATTAGTAGGATCACTATTAGGATTTCTATTTTATAACACATATCCAGCTAAAATATTTATGGGTGATGTAGGATCATTATCATTAGGAGCTACAATGGCTATAATAGCAGTACTAACAAGTCATGAAGTAACATTTATAATAATGGCAGGAATATTTATTGTAGAAACATTAGTATGTATAATACAAATGGCTTCAATAATGATAAGACATAAAAAAGTATTTTTAATGACACCATTACATCATCATTTTGAAAAACTAGGATGGGAAGAAAGAGATATTGTAAAAGTATTTTGGGTAATAGGATTAATATTAGCTATGATAGGAGTATTATTTGCAGTATGGATATAAAAAATACATAGATTTAAACTATGTATTTTTTATATATTCATCTATACCATAAGCAATAACTTTAGAATAATTATCTTTATTATTTATAATGAAATTAATATCATTTTTATTATTAATATAACCAAGTTCTAATAAATAAGATTCAGAACCAATATTTGAATTATAATAATTATTTTTATCATATTTAGTATTTCTTCCATCTATATAAGCTTTTGTCATAAATCCACCAGTTTCTCTAATCATATATAAATAAGGTGTAGAAGTATCAGCATTATACATTTCATAACCATTTTTAATAGCTTCATTTTTCATATTATTAATATCAGTTTTGCTTAAATTTCTTAAATAAATACCATCATTAACTTTAAAAGATGTATTAGTAGAAGTATTAATACCAATACTTTTAATTTTATTTACTAAAGAATTTGCTAAATCATAATTGATATTATTAGGAATATAAATTTCAAATCCATTATTACTTATATAAGATTCACTACTATTAAAATGAATTGAAAATAAATATTTAGCTTTTACTTCATAAGGAATACTAGTTCTACTATTTGTACCATAAGGTTTTAAATAAGTATCATCTTCTCTTGTTAATTTAACTTTATAACCTAGTTTTTCTAAATATTTTTTAATACTTTTAGAATATTCTAATGTTAATGTAGATTCATTATATCCAAAACTAGTTGCTCCTGAATCTATTCCACCATGACCAGCATCAATAACAATATCATAAATATCACTAGGTGTTTTATAATCTTCAATATTTAAAATCATATTTTCATTAAAATTTAAATCTATCTTTTTATCAGAAATAGAATAATAAGTTAAATTATTATAATTAGTATTATTAACTAAATTATAATATTTATCATTATCTTTAATAATAATATAATATCTATCATTATCTAGTTTTTCTAAATCTATTCCTTCATTTAGTTTTGAAGAAAGAATATAATTATCGTTATCTAAAACTAATTCATATTTAATTTCATTATAACTTGATTTTAATATTAAAATAGGTTTTTCTAATTTATTATTAATTTTAATATTTAAATGAGTACCATATATATAAAATTCTTCTACATTAATATAATTATTAATTTTATTTATAAAAATTTTTAATTCATATTTTCTTTTAAAATTAATAAAATAAAATATAAAAATAAATAAAATAATTATAATTAAAGGAAAAAATAAATTCTTTTTTTTCTTTTTCATAATAAAACCTCACTACATGATAAGTATATCAAAAAATAAAATACAAGTATATTAAAAAAACAAATTATTTACATTTAAAAAATAAAATGATATATTTTATATGGTGATAATATGAAAAAAGGTTTTTCGTTAATAGAATTATTAGTAATAATATGTTTAATAGCAATTATATCATTAGTTGCTACAAGATCAATATTAAAAGTAGTTAAAGAAGATGATAAAGAAAAAATAGAAAATATAGATACAACAAATATAAATACAACAACAAATTCAGTTGATGTAAATATATTAAAAACAAATGCAATAAATTATATAAATATGATAAATAATTATATTACCATGGCTGAATTAGGTATGGATAGTAATTATGACCTAAATAAATTACCAAAGAATTATCAAACAGAATGTAAAATTACAAATGATAATGATTCAACAGATTTTATAAATACAATAAATAATAATATAAGAGGTCAAAAACCAGATAATGTAATATTAATATTTAAAGATGGAAAAATAACAAATGGAACAACAATAATATATGAAAAAAATATATTTATATATGATGGAGAAAATATAAATTTAGAAAATAGTTAAATCTTATATAAATTTGTAAAGTAAAGATTATATATATAGTTATGTATTGAAACGATATTAAAAATATTGTATTATTAATATAGATTAAAATAGAAAGTAGGAAAAATATGAAGAATAAAAAAGGATTTACACTAATAGAATTATTAGCTGTAATAGTAATATTAGCAATCATCGCACTTATTGCAACACCAATAATATTAAATATGATAAATGATGCTAAAAAATCAGCATCAGTAGATAGTGCATATGGTTATATTGAAGCAATAGAATATAGTAATTCAATGAGTATGCTAGATAGCACAAAATATCCACTTATAGAAGATGGAGAAGATATAGATATAAGTACAATAACAAATATAGAATTAAAAGGAACT
>JAGBES010000029.1 GCA_017936845.1 Bacilli bacterium | reverse complement strand
ATTTGATCCGTCTTTATTGAAATAATTAATTACTTAATTTTTTCAAAATTTCACTAACGTGAAATCTTTTTGGCGTGGGTTTCTTTTCCAATTCTATTTTTTTTAGAAAAACTATTGACTTTTAATAGTTAGCCTTTCTATCAATAAAAAAAGAAGATTAAAATTTAATTGTACTTCTTTTTATATATTCTTTATATTTTATTTCACTTGGAAATACTTTAAAATGATCATATAAACCATTTAGTATAACATTATCACTTAATTCATATTCTTTTCTCAATAATTTTGGTATCACTGCTCTGTTTTGCTCATCTAGTTCATATGTATCTACTATATTTAAAATTATACTTTCTATCGTTTCATCTATTTGTTTTCTTTTTTCTACTTCAAATGTTTGATGATATATATTTTTATATTTTTCTATTATTTGTTCTAATTGTTTTAATAAGTATATTTTAAATTCTAATTCACTATCTTTTAAAAATACTATTTCTGTATTTGGTTTTACTAATTTATTAGGCAAAATAATTCTTCCTTTTGAATCTATTGAACGTTCAAAAATCCCATACATTTTTGTATCCATTTTTCACCACCGGAAATGTAGTATATCATAAAATAAATTTTTTTACAAATTTATATTTATTTTATTTTTAAAATCTTTTCTTAGTTCTTTTATAAATATTGATTCTTCTTTTTTTGGGGTTAATATATATACATAATTCTTAGTTCTTGTAAGTGCAACATAAAATAATCTCCTCTCTTCACTAAAAGGATATTTTTCATATCTTTTAGATACAAATCTTAATAATTTATCATCTTTCATTTGATTTGGAAAACCTGTTAATTTATTTTCTAGATTTATTAATATTACATTTTCTTCTTCTAATCCTTTTGATTTATGTACTGTTAAATATTTCATTTTAATATTTTTGTTTTCTATATATATTAAATTATCATTTTCTAATTTTATTTTATCACTTAATAAATTTTTTATATCTTTATTATTTCTTCCTAATACTAGTATTGGTTTATTTGTTTCTTTGTATATTTTATTTATTATTTCTATAAATTTTATTCTTATATTTTCATAATATATTATTTTTATTGGTTCATATATATGTTTATTTGATTTTAAATTTTTATCTATTTGTTTTTTGTTTTTCATTACAAATTTACCAGCTATATCTATTAATTCTTGACTATTACGATATGTATTTTGAATTTTCATTATTTTTGATTTTTTAAAATATTTTTTAAAATCTAAAAACAACGATAAATCACAACCAGTAAATCTATATATTGACTGAAAATCATCTCCTACTACCATTAAATTAGAATTTGTTTTATTTAATATTTCTTTAATTAAATTAAATCTTATTAAAGATGTATCTTGATATTCATCAATTATAATATACTTATATTTGTTATTTATTCCTTTTTCTTTTACTAATTTAGTAGCTTTTATTATCATGTCGTCAAAATCAATTTCTTTATTATCTTTTAAATATTTTTCATATTTTAAATATATATTTAATACTATTATTAAAAAATTTTTATTATGTCTATATTTTAATATTTTTCTTTTTGCTTGTTTTAAGAATAAATTAAAATCTTCTAATTTATATCCATTACATTTAAATAAATGAATAAATGTTGATATTAATTTTTCAAGCATTTCTACTTCTTCATTATTTTCTATATATTTTATATATTCCATTTTATTTTTATATTTTATTTTAAAATACTTAAGAATTCTTTTCATATATTTTTTATTATTTAATACATCCATAAATATAAAATTATGGATAACATTATCTAATGTATTTGTATCAGTTATATTGTATCTTATTTTGTTTTCTTTTATTATTTCTAGTGATAATTTATGAAATGTGTATACATTCATATTTAGATTAAATTCTTTTTTTATTTTTTCTTTTAAACTTTCACTTGATGCTTTAGTAAAAGATATGCATAATATATCATCCTTATTTATTTTTTTATATTTTATCAAATAATTTATTTTTCCTAAAATAGTTAAGGTTTTTCCACTTCCTGCGCCTGCTACTACAAGGAGATATTTACTTTTATCTTCTACTATTTTCTGTTGTTCATCATCTAAATAAAAATTTGATATTTTTATATTCATTAAATCACCATTTTAAATATATAAAATGTTTTTTGTTTTGTCTAATTACAAATTTGCTTTTTTTGTTTTATTCTTTTTTCAAAAATAAAGAATGTATCATTCTACATTCTTATTTTGAAATATTATTATTTTAATTATTTCCCTTTCAACAAAAAAAACTAGGATAAGTCCTAGTATTTTTTTATATGGGGCGCGATGTGGGGATCGAACCCACGCATAACGGAACCACAATCCGCCGTGTTAACCACTTCACCAATCACGCCATTTAATATTTATTACGTACTATATTTTATCAATATTTTTTATTTTTGACAATACTTTTTTAGATAATTTAACTAAATTATACTAAATTAGTCATTAACCTATACACTATATACCTAAATCCATAACATATATCAGGGAGGAAAAATATGTACGAATATGATTATAGAAATAATTTAGATTATTATAATTATACTAATAATAATTATAATAAACCTATGTATACTAAAGATGAAAATCCAAAATCCTTATATGATCCATACAACGGATTTATAAGAGGAAATATGTTTCCTAATTTATACAATAGTTATAAATTAAGTAAACCTCGTGATATAACACCCAATAATGAAAAAGAAGCTTTACTTTTATTTGTAGATTCGATTGGCTTTGCCGCTCATGATATAAGTCTTTATTTAGATATTTATTCAGATGATAAAGATATGATTGATTTATTTAATCAATATAGAACTGAAGCTAATAAATTAATGGATGAATATCAAAGTAAATATGGTCCACTAGTTATAAATAGTGATGCAACTAATAAAATACCTTGGAGCTGGGATGATCGTCCTTGGCCTTGGGAAAATTAGGAGGTTTTTATGTTTAAATATGAAAAAAAATTACAGTATCCTGTAAATATTACTAAGAAAGATTTAAAAATGGCTAAATATTTAAGTGCTCAATATGGAGGACCAGATTCTGAATTAAGTGCATCATTACAATATATGAATCAAAGATATTCTATGCCTGATGAAAAAGGTAAAGCTTTATTAACTGATATTGCTACTGAAGAATTAGGTCATTTAGAAATGATAGCCACTATGATATATCAATTAACAAAAGATGCTACAATTGAAGATTTTAAAAATGCTGGTATGGGTGGAAATTTTACAATTCATGATGGAACTTTCTTTTTAAACGATCCTAATGGTGTTCCTTTTACTACTGCATATATTAGTACAACTGGAGATCATATTACTGATTTAGAAAGTGATATGGCAGCAGAACAAAGAGCAAGAGCTACTTATGAACATTTGATGGATTTAACTAATGATCCTGATGTTTTAGGACCACTAGATTTTTTAAGACAAAGAGAAATCGTTCATTATCAAAGATTTAAAGAGCTTAGAAATTATTATCTAGAAAATCAAATTAAATAATTTGATTTTTTATTTTGTATAAAATATATTATCTGGTTTCATATTAAAAATATAAGCTATTTTTATTGCCATATCATAATATAATTTTCTTTTTCCATTTTCTAATAAATAATAATAAGCTGGTGTTATATTTAACAGATTTGCCATATCATATATAGTTAAGTTTTTTTCTATTCTTTTTTCTTTTAATTTAATATACATAACATCACCATTATTATTATAACTTATATTGGATTATTAGTCTATAACAAATAATATGTTTTTGTGAGAAAATAAAGGTGGTGATAGTATGAGCAGTAATAATACAAACATTTATACAATTATAGGAAAGAATATTAAAAAATATCGTAAGAAAAAAGGATGGACACAAAGACAATTAGCTGAAAGTTTACTTTTAAGTGATAGTTTTATTGCAAAACTAGAATCTATAACTCATCAAACTATTTCTATCGATACATTAGAACAAATAGCTAATAAGTTAGAAGTACCAATAACTAAATTTTTTGAAAACAATGAAAAATAGGGTTTTAATCCCTATTTTTTTTACTATCAAATTTTTTTCTTTCATTTGTATTTAATATTCTTTTACGTAAGCGATAATTTAATGGAGTTACTTCTACTAATTCATCACTATTTATATAATCTAAACAGTATTCAAGACTCATTAATCTTGGTCTTTTTAAAACTACTGTATGATCTTTTCCAGCGCTTCTTGTATTTGTTAAATTTTTACCTTTAACTACATTTACTGCCAAATCATTATCATGTGTATGTTCTCCAACAATCATACCTTCATACACTTCCGTACCTGGTTCTATAAACATAACTCCTCTATCTTCAAGTTGTCCTAAAGCATATGCTGTTGACTGACCATTTTCCATTGAAACTAATACCCCTAATTTTCTTTCTCCTACACTATTTCCTGCCATTTTACGATATTCTTTAAATGTATGATTTAGCATTCCGTATCCTTTTGTCATAGTCATAAATTCTGTTGAAAAACCTATTAAACCACGAGATGGAATTATATAGTTAAGTCTTACTTGATTTTCATGATTTGACATATTTTCCATTGTTCCCTCACGATTTCCTAATGCTTCTATTACTGATCCAACATACTCTTCTGGAACATCTATTTGAACATCCTCAAATGGTTCACATTTTATACCATCTATCTCTTTTATAATTATTTCAGGTTTTGATACTTGAAGTTCAAATCCTTCTCTTCTCATATTTTCTATTAATATTGATAAATGTAATTCTCCTCTACCTGAAACAATAAATGATTCATTATCATTTGGTGCTATTTTAAGAGAAACATCTCTTTCTGTTTCTTTTTTTAATCTTTCTTCTATTTTTCTTGCTGTTACTAATTTTCCTTCTCTTCCTACAAATGGTGATGTATTTACACCAAATGTCATTTGTAATGTTGGTTCATCTATTCTTAAAGGTGGAAGTGCTTCTTCTTTTCCAACTTCACAAACAGTTTCTCCTACATTTATATCTGGAAGTCCAGATATAGCAATTATATCTCCTGCTTCCGCTTCTGTTATTTCTATTCTTTTAAGACCAATATATCCGAACATTTTTGCTATTCTAAATTGTTTGATTGTTCCATCTAATCTAACACATGAAACCATCTCATTTATCTTTAATTTTCCTCTTTTAACAACACCTATTCCTATTCTTCCAACAAAATCATTATAATCTAATAATGCTGGTTGAAATTGAAGTGGTCCATCTACTTCTACTTTAGGAGCTGGTATATAATTTACAATCATATCTAAAATTGGATCCATCGTATGTTTTTGCGTTTCTAAATCCGCTTCTAAACTTGATGTTCCGTTAATTGCTGATGCATATACAACAGGAAATTCTAATTGATCTTCATCTGCTCCTAATTCAATAAATAAATCAAGAACTTCATCCACTACTTGAGCTGGTCTTGCAGTTGGTTTATCAATTTTATTTACAACTAATATAGGTGTAACACCTGCTTCTAATGCTTTTTTTAACACAAATCTTGTTTGTGGCATTGTTCCTTCATAGGCATCTACAACTAGTAAAACACCATCAACCATATTCATAATTCTTTCTACTTCTCCACCAAAATCTGCATGTCCTGGTGTATCAAGTATATTGATTCTACATCCATTATGATCTACAGCTGTTGTTTTAGCAAGTATTGTTATTCCTCTTTCTTTTTCTATATCATTTGAATCCATTACTCTTTCATCAACTTGTTCATTATCTCTAAACGTTCCTGATTGTCTTAATAATTGATCTACTAATGTTGTTTTTCCATGATCTACATGGGCAATTATAGCTATATTTCTTATATTTTTCATTTTTACACTTCCCTTTGCCAGCAACTAGTATATCACAAAAAAAGCTTGTATGTAAAGTTTTTTTATACTATAATTAAAATGAGGTATTTTATGAAAAAACGTTTATTTATTTTTATATTTTTATTTTTATGTTTTCCTAGTACTGTTTTAGGTAATACCAAAGAAAAAGTTACTTTTAGTAAATGTATTGATGGAGATACTGCTAAATTTATATTAAATGATAAAGAAATTACTGTTAGATTTCTTGCTATTGATACTCCTGAAACAAAAAAAGAAGAACAACCATTTGGTAAAGAAGCAAGTTTATATACTTGTAACAAGATTAAAAATGCTAAAAGTATTGTTTTAGAATTTGATTCTAATAGTGACAAATATGATAAATATAATAGATATTTAGCTTGGGTTTTTGTTGATGATAACTTATTACAAAAAGATTTAATCAGTAATGGATTTGCTCGTGTTGCTTATATATATGGTGATTATAAATATACTGATGATTTATATTCATCAGAAAAAAAAGCTAAAAGTAAAAAAATAGGTATTTGGAATGATAATAAAAGTTTTGCTGATTATATTAAAAATATGGAATTTATTTATAAATTTTTAATAACACTAGTAATTATATTATCTATTATCATTTATTTATATTTTGATAATAAAGCTATGAAAAAGGCTATAAGAAAAGGAAAAAAGAAAATAAAAAAAGATTTAATAAAAAAAATGAAGTAATTTCTTCATTTTTTTACATCATCTCTATTATATTATTTATATAATTTATAAGTACTTTATTATATAAATTAATTAATGGTATAAACACTAAAATAAATAAAACTAAATAAAAACAGTAATATGTTAAATAATTTCTACATTTTAGTTTATTTACTATCTTAAATGATATTTTTTTTGATAATGTATATGGTATTAAGAACAATAAAGAATAAATTAATGAATTTAAAGTTATTCTTGATATTTGGAAATTATTTTGTATAAGGGATATTATTAATATGATTGTTATTGTTATTATAAATATTATTAACCATGATTCTATTGTTCTTTTTTCTTCATAATTAAAAGCAATCATACTTATAATAGCTATTACAAGGGACCAAACTATTATCGATGGTCCATTTGGTTTAAATAACGTATTTACTGGTATACCATTAAATGATAATATTATTTGAAATATAAGTATTCCTATTAAATATATTAGAAGAGTTAATAAACTAGCTGGTATAGCTTCTTTATTATTTTTATCATAACCTTCTTTTGTTATTTCATCCATATTTAATATTTCCATTTTAGGATATGTTAAATATTTATTAGATATTAATTTTATATATTGTTCTTTTGTCAAAATTATTGTTTTATTTTCTATTTCTTCTATATTTTTTTGTTCTAGATTTTTTATATCTAAATATTTAAATTTATTTTGTAATACTATTGATAGTTCAAAATCTTTTGAAATAAAATTTTTTATTATTTTTTTTAATTTTATTAAATTTTCTTTTGATGGAAGTATGAATTTTAAACCAGCGTCTGTCTTTTCTATTTCTGATAGATATATTTTTCTTTCTTTATCTTCATTATTTTCTGTATATAAAACAAACTCTTTATCACTAGAAGAACTTCCATATTTAAAATAAGTCAATAGTCTTATTTCTTTTTCTTCATTATTAAAGATTATCTTCATAGTATCACCTATTATAATGATATCATTTTTTCATTATTTATTCAATATTATTCTAGTACTTTATTGACGTGTAAATTAGGGTTTTTTTCATATATTATTAATTTTTCATTTATATCTAGTGTTGCTAATAAAATTTTATTTTTATCTCTATATCCTTTTATTTTTAATTCTTTTTCTAACCATTCTTCATCTTTATTCATATTATTAAGTGATTCTTTTATTACTTTTGAATCTATTATTATATTTGCTACTAAGTCCTTTTTATTTACCTTAATTTTTGCATCATTTGGTGTTAATGGTGCATATTCACTTTTTGGCATAATACTCAATTTACCATTTGCTTCTACAATAGCATATTCTATTTCACTTATATCAAAAAATCCTCCTATTCTTGTTTGTTCTAATAAATCATTTATATCCATTTTTAATTTTTTTAAATTTGTTTCTAGTAATTTTCCATTTTGAATTACAATTGTTGGTGTTCCTATAATAAGTTTTCTTAGTTTTATACTTTTCATTGTAAAATAAGAAACTAAAAAGGCTACAATTCCAAAAGTTATAATTGCTATACATCCATATATATATGGTGTATCCATATTTATAATCATCTCAGCCGCAAAATTTCCTATTGATATACCTATTACATAATCAAATAAACTTAATTCTGATACTTGTTTTTTTCCTATTAATTTTGTTACTAAATATAGTATTAAAATTGATAATAAACTTCTTGGTATAATCATTAATGTTTCTTCTAATTTCATATTATCACCTATACTTAGTATTCCTTTTAAACAATTTAATATACAAAAAAAGTCTATATTTAGACTTTTCAGACTGTTGACAAATAAATTTTGTTAATAGTCTTTTTATTTTTATGAAAATATATTATAATTAATACTAATTATTCTAACTCACATAAAACATATCTATTAATTACAAATTTCAATCTTGATGTTCCTGTTGGAATTGTCATAAGATTTCCATCAAATCTTTCCCCTGGATTATTTGGATTACTTATTGTTTTTGTAATTAATTCTGTATCATCGCTACCTATTGCAGTTACTATCAGTGAGTCATAGCTTTTAGTAAAATGTGCTATTGCTGTAATATCTTTTCCTATCGCACTACTATCTACATTTAAATAATATGTGCCATCTCCAACACAAGTATTTGTATCATTATCATATGCATTCAATGATAATGTATTCGTTGATGACAAAATAGTTAACTTTTTACTACTTATTAATGTTTCAGTCCCATCATTTCTAATTCCTTTTGCATAAACTGTTTGACCAATTTGAGCTTTTATTTTATTTGAATATTCTAACCAATCACTATCATCTATTTTATACAATTTTTTTATACTTGAATCAGAATAATCAATCATCACATATGAATTTGGTATCTTTATACCAATTGAAGTTAAAATTGGTTCTTCTTCTTCTAATTCTTGAATTATACTTGGAGAATCTATAATACTAAACTGACACAAAACATATCTATTAATTACAAATTTCAATCTTGATGTTCCTGTTGGAATTGTCATAAGATTTCCATCAAATCTTTCCCCTGGATTATTTGGATTACTTATTGTTTTTGTAATTAATTCTGTATCATCGATACCTATTGCAGTTACTATCAGTGAGTCATAGCTTTTAGTAAAATGTGCTATTGCTGTAATATCTTTTCCTATCGCACTACTATCTACATTTAAATAATATGTGCCATTTCCAACACAAGTATTTGTATCATTATCATATGCATTAAATCCTAGCGCATCAGTTGCTAAAGAAATTTCTTTTTCTACTACTGTTCCTTCTCTTTTACTTTTATCTCTTACCATTTTTGCTTTTATTTTATTTGATGATATATTTTTTATTACAGATTCTGTATATTTTTCCCATGTTACACCATTATCTATACTGTAATATGGACTTGTTCCTTCTTGACTATCATATTCTAATTCTATTTGAACATTATAATCTATTCCATGACTTGTTAATAATGGATATGAGACCATTATATCTTTTATATTTATACTTACTATTTCTACATTATCTATTTGTTCTTCTTCATATTTTCTAAGTGATATTTTTTTACCATTTTTTAGCATCCATGTTTCTACTATTTGATTCTCTTCTAATAGTATTGATATATTATTAGTTGTTTTTATTTCTTTATCTTTTTCTACAATATCTTCACCTATTTTTGCTGTTCCACTTACTTTATAGTAATATTCATAGTTTCCTTTTGGATAATTTATTGTTAATGTTCTAGATACTTGATATCCTTCTTTATCTACTATATATTCTATTATGTTTTCCATTTCCGAACAGTCATCACCTACTATACTTACATCTTTATTTAAGTATTCTACTACATATCCATTAATACATAACATTGCTGATCCTACTGTTTTATTTTCTAATATATTTATTGTTCCTCCACTTGGCTTTGTTCCTTTTAATGTTACTAGATCATTAATTTTTTTATATTTTTTATCATCTACTGTTGTTTCTGTTACTACATTATATTTTCCTTTTACTAACCCATCTTCATTTTTTAACATTTGTAATGTTTGATAAT
>JAGBES010000028.1 GCA_017936845.1 Bacilli bacterium | reverse complement strand
TTTCTTTTTCTTCTTTTGTCCAACATTTATTTTTTCCGCCATTTGGTCTCCCACGTGACATATTTATCATCTCCTTTATTAAATTATATCAAAAATAAAAGTATACACTTTTTTTGTGTACACTTTTATCTTACAACTTCACTAATCGTTTATTCTAATAATAATTTTTCAGATGAATTTATCATAAAAGAAAATGAAGTTGCTAATAATGGAAGTTCTAATATATTAATATATCCGGTAAAAGAATATCAATTTAAAGATGAAGAAATTGAATTTATTTTTTCTATAGTTTCATTATTTCATTTATATTTTAGTAAAAAAAGATTTGAAAATATAATTGAAGAAACTAGATATAAAGATTCTTTAACAAATTTATTGAATATGGAAGGATTGTATAAATTTACTCATCAAATAAATAATGTAAATGAATATATTTATATTTTTAGTAATATAAAAAACTTTAAATATATAAATACTATTTTTGATAGAAGAGATGCTGATAAGATATTAAAAAAATATTCAGAAGAATTGTTATCAATAATTGATGGTGATGAGGCTTTATGTAGACCTGGAGGAGATAATTTTATATCCATAATAAAAAAGAATAATTTTAAAAAATACTTAAAAAAAATAGAACATATAACTGTTGAATTAAATGGTAACGATGTAGATTTATATTCAACAATAGGTTATTATGAAAACACAAAATGTTTGTCACCAAATAACTCTATAGAACTTGCTAGTACAGCATATGCAGTAGCAAAAAGAAAAAATATAAGTATTTTTAAATATACAGATGAATTAAATAAAAAAATGATAAATGAAAAAACTATTAAGGCTGAAATAGCTGATGCTTTAAAAAATGAAGAATTAATTAATTATTATCAACCAAAAGTTAATTGTGATAATAATGAATTATGTGGAGCAGAAGCACTTGTAAGATGGAATAAAAATGGTAAATTAGTGTTACCTATAGAATTTATTGAAATATTAGAAAAAGAAAATATGATAATGGATTTAGATTATTATGTATTAATAAAAGTATGTAAAGATATAAAAGAATGGCAAAAATTAGGTTTAGATCCTGTAAAAGTAAGTGTTAATTTTTCTATGAAACATTTAAATAATAGTGATACTGTAAAAAAAATAATGAAAATAATAAGAGAATTTGATGTAGATCCTAAATATATAGAAATAGAATTCACAGAATTAACAAATATTGAAGATATATCAAAAATGGAAAAATTTATAAAAACTCTTCAAGAAAATAATATTTCTATATCAATGGATGATTTTGGTTCAGGATATTCATCTATTACATTATTAAAAAATCTTAATTACGATATAGTAAAAATAGATAAAGCTTTAATTGATAGTATAGAAAAAGATAATAAAAAAAATTTAATAATACTTAGAAATATAATAACAATGTTAAAAGAACTAGAAATTGATGTCATAGCAGAAGGTGTTGAATCAAAAAAACAATTAGATATATTAAAAGAATATGGTTGTAAAAAAATACAAGGTTATTATTTTGATAAACCACTAGAAGAAAAAGATTTTGTTAAAAGATTAGAAAATATAAAATATAAAAAGTAATAAAATAAATGTTTATAGAATTTTATAATATTTCTAAAGAGAGCAAAAGCTTTCTTTTTTCTTTGTATTAAAATTGTAAATAGTATACTTTAGATTATGAAAAATCAATTTGTTATAAATTCAATTAGGTGAATTTAAATTACAATATGTAATAAAATATAAAAATTTTTCGCAAAATAATTTACTATTTGAAGCACAAATGATATAATTTATTCAGAAGGTGATTATAATATGTATTCAGAATTAGGAGAAAAAGTAAAATTATTAAGAAAGAGAAGAGGTTTAAAGCAAGATGATTTAGCTTTAGTATTAGAACTTAGTAGAGGACAAATTTCTAACTTAGAAAGTGGAAGAAGAAATTTAAGTGTAAAACAATTAGAAAAACTATGTGAATACTTTAAAGTGGATATGTCTTACTTTATTATGACAGAAACAACAGATTCATGTTTAGATTTAATAGAAAAGGCAAAATTGTTATTTGAAAGTAAAGAGTTGACTAATATGCAAAAGGAAGATTTATTTACATCAATTATGAAAGTATATTTAGATTCAAAAGAAAAATAATTAAGGAAGGATGGTTTTGTGAATCAAGATAAAATGCATTTAATAAATAAAATATTTAATAATGAAACAATAAGAACAGTATGGGATAAAGATGATGAGAAGTATTATATAAGTGTTGTTGATATTGTTAGTATTATATCAGAAAGTAAAGATGGTAGAAAGTATTGGAATAAACTAAAGCAAAGGTTAAGAGAAGAAGGAAATGAGTCGGTGACAAATTGTCACCAACTGAAATTAAAGGCATCAGATGGAAAATATTACAATACTGATGTAACTGATATAGAAGGTATGTTTAGAATTATTGAATCAATTCCAAGTAAGAATGCAGAACCAATAAAACAATGGTTAGCTAAATTAGGTAAAGAAAGAATTGATGAAGTATTTGACCCATCAATAACAGTACAAAGAGCTATAGATATATATCGTGCTAAAGGATATGAAGAAGATTGGATTATTAAAAGAATAAAAGGAATACAAGATAGAAAAAAATTAACTGACACATGGAAAAGTGGAGGAGTTACTGAAGAAGTTGAATTTGCAATTCTTACTAATGATATTTATAAAGAATGGTCTGGAATGACTGCTAAAGAATATAAACAATACAAAGGTCTAAGAAAAGAATCATTAAGAGATAATATGTCAGAGTTAGAAGTAGCACTTGCAGATATAGGTGAATTAACAACAAGAAAATTAGCTGAAAAACATAGACCAATTGGCTTAGAAGAAAATAGAAAAATTGCTAAAGAAGGTGGACAAGTAGCTAACAATACTAGAAAAGATATTGAATCAAGACTTGGAGAATCAGTTGTAACCAAAAATAATGCATTAAATTATCAATATATAGATGAATCTAAACTAATAGAAAATAAGTAGAGAATATACAAAGAATAATTAAGAGAATAAGAACTAATAAAATTAAATGTAAAGGTATAGGAAAAGAAATTATTAATAAAATGAAAGAATATTTTAAATCAGTAGGTTTTGAATATATAAATATCGAATTTTTTGCTTATAAAGAGAATACAATTAATTTTTATAATAAAAAAGGATATCATTCAAAAATGTTAGATATGATAAAGAAAATAGATTAATAATATTTTAGAAATTTTAACTAAGTATTTTGAATTTTTAAAGAAAGTAAGAGATATAAAATAAAATTATAGAAAAAAATTAGAAAGGAAGAAATAAGAATGGAATGTAAAATAATAGTAACAGGTATTATAAAATATAAAAATAAATTTTTAATAATAAAGAGAAGTGATAATGATGATTTTATGCCAGGATCATGGGAATTTCCTGGTGGTAATTTAGAAAATAATGAACTAATAGAAGAAGCACTTAAAAGAGAATTAAAAGAAGAAATAGGATTTGATTTATCAAACAATACTAGTAAAATCATTAATTATAGTGATGAAGTAAAAGAAAAAAATAATAAAATTATACATGTTATTGAACTAGATTTCTTAATAGAATGCGATAATGATAATCTTGACATAGTATTAAGTAATGAACATACAGATTATAAATGGGTAGAAAAAGATAGTAGGTTAATGGATGATTTTATAAAATCAAAATTAAATAATTTATAATATTGGAGGTGTATCTGTGATATATAAAATGAATTTACAGGATGGACCGTTTGAATCTATAAAAAATGGTACGAAGACAATTGAAATGAGATTATATGATGAAAAAAGAAGAAAAATAAATGTAGGTGACATTATTGAATTTGATAATGATAATACAGATATAATAATCAAAGTAGAAGTTATTAAATTACATTTATTTAAAACATTTGATGAATTATATAATTATTTTGATAAAACAGCTATAGGTTATAAAGAAGATGAAATGCCTGATCCAAATGATATGTCAAAATATTATAAAGATGAAGATATAGAAAAATATGGAGTAATTGGTATAGAAATTAAATTATTAAATGATAATAAAAATTTAATATTAGTCGAACCTAAATTAGAAGAATACTATTATGAACAAAGATTATTAAGTGATCCAGATACAATGAGTTACAATGCTGGATATGATGTATCTTATGATGGCTATCATTATGATACAGGTTGTATAGACTTTCCTGAATCAAAATGGATAAATGATTTTGAAAAAAGAAAAAGTAAAGATAGATTTTTTGCATACATAAAAGATATAGATTTAGATGAATATATTGGATATGTAAATTATCATTATAATAAAAATGATAATAGATATGAATGTGGAATTGTAATAGAAGGAAAATATAGAAAAAATGCCTATTCTAAAATAGGATTAAAATTATTATGTAAGGAAGCTTTTAAAAATGGAATAGATGAATTATATGATAGTTTTGAAAAAGATAGAAAAAATACATTAAAAGTATTTGAAAGCATTGGCTTTAAAATAGTAGAAGAAACTAAATGGAAAAAATTTGGTGAATATGTAGATGGTGTAATTGTTTGTATAAAAAAATATGATTTAGAGTAATTGTTACCATCTAAATAAAGGAGAAGTAGTATGGAATTTTTGATAGAATTAGTAATAGACCTAGTTTTAGAAGGAAGTTTAGAAGTAAGTAAAAATAAAAAGATAAGTAAATTTATTAGATATCCACTTATAGCTATAATAATACTATTCTTTGCTATAGTAATATTTGGGTTAATGTTTATAGGAATAATTTGTTTAAAAAATAGTATAGTAGGTGGATTAATAATATTATTATTTAGTATTCTATTATTAATAATGGCAATATTAAAATTTAAAAAAATATATTTAGAAAAGAGGGTAAATGAAAAATAATATTTATTTACTCTTTTTTTAATTAAAATTGAATAATATATCTATGTTTTGGTTGAAATTACAAAATAAAAAACTATTTATAAATAGCTTTATTTTAATATTGCAAAAATAATTTTTCCTACCATAAAAAGAATGGTTGATGCAATAATGAATATAAGAACAAAAACATTAACACTTTCTTTCCATCTCATAGCAATAATTATTGCATCAAATATAATAGCTGTTATAATTGGAATCCAATAAAGTAAATTGTTTCCTTGACCAATAAACATTTGATGAAGCATGTATGTAAAGAAAAATACCAAAATAAGAGATGCTATTGCTTCTATGACATGGAATAATGTTTCATGTTCAATATTTGAATGATACATAACAGGTATTGCCATTGAAAAAGAGATTAAAAATATAAGTGAATACCAAAGTTTAAATGGAACTTCAGCTCCTGACGAAGCTTGTATAGTTCTAAGAATCATAGCAACAATTAACATTCCATAAGATATAAATTGTATTGGGGCAATAGTGTGTTCAGTATGTACCATACCAGATATTAAAAGTACACCTGCTGTAATTGCTAGCATAGAATAATTGGGTATAATAGAGTTATCAATCAATGAGTGCCAAAAAGAATTGTTAAAAAATATAAGAAGTATTATTGTAGCACCTAAAGATATAAATGAAATTGTATATGTATAGGCATTAAATCCATTTCCATACAAGATTACTTTTGAATCCATATAAGAACGAATTATGCTTTGAAAACGCTCTATAAAAAGTATGCCAAAATATAGCACGAAAAACCAAGATATAATTGTATTCATATTTTTAACGTGAGATTTAATCACTTCTAACTCCTTTCTAAAAAATGCCTAATTTTTTATATAAATTTTAGACAATTAAGTAATTAATATAAACTAGTTATACATTACTTTCATAAATATTTTAGCACTTTTTTATTTGATTTTCAATTTATTATATATTAATTATTTTAGAAAGAATAGTAATTATAGATTATAACAATAAAAAAATACCTAAATATTCATTTTTATTAACATTTTAATTTGAAAAAGTAAATAATTATTTAAATTTAAACATTAAAAATTTATTTATAATATTGACTTAAATAAATACTATTTTTATAATAAAATATAGGAAGGTTGATGTAGATGGTTTATTTAGATTATGCAGCATCTTCAAAAGTAGATGAAGAAGTAATAGATACATTTGTTAATACTACAAGAAAATATTTTGCTAATCCTAATTCTAATCATAAACTAGGATTAGAAGCTAAAGAATTAATTGATAAATGTACAAATAATATAGCTAATAAATTGCATATATTAAAAGAAGAAATTATATATACAAGTGGAGCTAGTGAATCAAATAATTTAGCAATTAAAGGGATTTGTGAAAGATATAAAAACTATGGAAAACATATATTAATAAGTAGTTTAGAACATAATTCTATAGTGGCATCTGCTACTATTATGCAAGAACAAGGATTTGAAGTAGAATTAATACCAATAGATAAAAATGGTTTTGTTGATATAGAAGCATTAGAAAAAATGATAAGAGATGATACTATATTGGTAAGTATTTGTTCAGTAGATAGTGAAATAGGAATTAAACAACCAATAGAAAAAATAGGTAAAATATTAAAAAAATATTCTAATTGTTTTTTTCATACGGATGCATCACAGGCAATTGGTAAAGTTGATATAGATTATAAAGATGCTGATTTAATAACAATAACACCACATAAGTTTTATGGTTTAACTGGTTTTGGAATGCTAGTTAAAAAAAATAATGTAAGTTTAAAACCACAAATTAATGGTGGAAGATCAACAACTGTATTTAGAAGTGGAACACCAGAGGTAGCTAATATAGTAGCCTTAGATAAAGCATTATCTATATCATTAGATAAATTAGATGAAAGATATAAATATGTAAAAGAATTAAGTGATAAAATAAAAGAAAGGCTAAAAATATATAAAAATGTATATATAAATAATACGGGAAATTCAGTACCTTATATAATAAATTTTAGTGTAAAAAAAATAAAATCATTAGACATTCAAAAAGCATTAGAAAATTATCAAATATATGTTTCTACTAAAATTTCATGTTGCCCTATAAATACACCTTCTAAATTAGTATATGCTTTAACAAAAGATAAAAATTTGTCATCTTCATCAGTAAGAGTAAGTTTATCACATTTAACAACAGAACAAGAAGTAGATGAATTTTTAGAAGCATTTGATAAAATATATAGAGAGTGTGAAATAAATGGAAAAATATAAAGAAATAGAAAGATCTATTATAAAAAAATTTCGTAAAGAAATATGGAGTAAATTTGTAAAAGCAGTTAGTGAATATAAACTAATAGATGAAAATGATAATATAATGGTATGCATATCAGGAGGAAAAGATTCATTTTTACTTGCAAAATGTATCCAAGAACTACAAAGACATGGAAAAGTAAAATTTAACGCCCATTATGTAGTAATGGATCCAGGATATAATGATTATAATCTTAAATTTATTATAGATAATGCTAAAATATTAAATATACCAATTAAAATATTTAAAAGTGATATTTTTGATGTAGTTGCAAATGTAGATTCAAAAAGTCCTTGTTATTTATGTGCTAGAATGAGAAGAGGATATTTATATAGTAAAGCTCAAGAATTAGGATGTAATAAAATAGCACTAGGACATCACTTTAATGATGTTATAGAAACAACATTACTTTCTATGTTTTATGGTTCAGAAATAAAAACTATGTTGCCCAAATTACATAGTGATAATTTTGAAGGAATAGAGCTTATAAGACCCCTTTATTTAGTAAAAGAAGATGATATTATAGCATTTAAAAAGGCAAATGATTTAACATTTATAAATTGTGCTTGTAGATTTACAGAAGGTTGTTCTTTAATAAATGATGGAACAAGTAAAAGAAAGGAAATTAAAGAATTAATAAAAAATTTAAAGAAAGTTAATAAAGATATAGAAAATAATATTTTTAAAAGTATGGATAATATTAATTTAAATTGTGTTTTAGGAACAAAACAGGATGGAAAATATAAAAGTTTTTTAGATGAATATTAGAATTATGATTTTTTCGGCTATAAATATATTTATAGCTTTTTTGTCACTTTAAAGTCACATTAAACTAATATACTTATTTTGGAGGGATAAAATGGAAATATTAAAAGTAGAAAATTTATATAAAATCTATGGTAAAGGAGAAAATAAAGTAAATGCTGTAGATAATGTTTCATTCAGTGTTGAAAAAGGAGAATTTATAGCAATTATAGGTGCTAGTGGTAGTGGGAAATCAACATTACTTCATTTATTAGGTGGAGTAGATAAACCAACTAGTGGAAAAGTATATATAGATGGAGTAGATATATATTCTATGAAAGATGATGATATAGCTATATTTAGAAGAAGACAAGTAGGATTAATATATCAATTTTATAATCTAATTCCAATTTTAAATGTAAAAGAAAATATTACATTACCATGTCTATTAGATTCAAATAAAGTAGATAAAAAAAGACTTAATGAATTACTAGATGTTTTAAATCTAAAAGAAAGAGAAAGTAATTTACCAAATCAGTTATCTGGAGGTCAACAACAAAGAGTAGCAATTGCTCGTGCTATTATAAATAATCCTAGTATAATACTTGCTGATGAACCAACTGGAAATTTAGATAGTGAAGCAAGTGAAGAAATTGTATCACTTTTAAAACTTTCAAATAAAAAATATAATCAAACAATTATTATGATTACACATGATTTAGAAATTGCTTCGAATGCTGATCGTATTATTACTATTGAAGATGGAAAAATTATAAAAGATGAAAGGAATTAACTATGAATATTTTAAAAAAATTTACTTTTAAAAATGTAAAGTTAAATAAAAAAAGAAGTATTGTAACAATAATAGGAATAGTACTTTCAACAGCTTTAATTTGTACAGTAGCAGGTATGTTTTCATCTTTTCAGAAGACAATGGTTAATGCAATAATTAAAGATGAAGGAGACTATCATGCAGTATTTAAAAATGTTCAAAAAGAAGATATAAAATATATTAAAGAAAATAGAAATATTCAAAAATATTATTTAGAAGAATATTTAGGTTTTGTAAAATATAATAATATTAAATATAGTAATGAAGAATATTTTAATTTAAAAGCATATGATAAAGATTATTTAAAAGAAGTAACACTAGAAAGTGGAAGACTTCCTAAAAATAGTAATGAAGTAGTAATTGCTAAAGCAATTAATGAAGAAGCAAAATATAAATTGGGAGATAAAATTTCATTTGATATTTATTATGGTGAAGATGGTGTAGATTATTTTTATGATGAAGATGGAAATATTGATTTAAAATATAAAAATAATAAAGAATATGAAGTAGTTGGTATAATTAATTCAGAATATAGATATGGTGATTATATAGGAATTACATTACTAGATAATATATCTTCTAATATAGATATTAAAGTTAAATATAAAAATATAAGAAATACATATAAAATAACAAAAGAAATAAAAAAAGATTATGAAGTAGAATATAATAGTGAACTTTTAAGATGGTCACTTGTTGCAAGTACAGATGATATGAGAAAAACTTTATTATCATTATTATCTATTGTAATTGGAATAATTGTTATATCTAGTATATTTGTAATAAGAAATAGTTTTGCCATATCAACAACAGAAAAAATGAAACAATTTGGTATGTTGTCTAGTATAGGAGCAACAAAAAAACAAATAAGAAAATCTGTAATATATGAAGGATTTATTTTAGGAATAATTGGTATACCACTTGGAATACTGCTTGGAATTATAGTAGTATATATATTAATAATTTTTTCAAATTTTATGTTAGTAGATATGCTTAATGAAATAGAATTTGTATTTAATATACCAATAGAAGCAATATTAATTTCAATTATATTAGGTGGAGTAACCATTTTCTTATCAAGTATTTCATCTGCTTATAAAGCAAGTAAAGTATCACCAATAGAAGCAATAAGAAGTAATAATGATATAAAAATAAAAGGTAAAAAATTAAAAACACCTAAAATTATAAATAAATTATTTGGTATAGGTGGAGAAATAGCTTATAAAAATTTAAAAAGAAATAAGAAAAAATATAGAACAACAGTAATATCACTTGTTGTAAGTATAACAATATTTATAGCATTATCAACATTCATTCATTATGGATTTAATGTATCAAATATGTATTATAAAAATCTTCCTTATAATGTATATGTAAGTGATACATCAGATGTAGAAAATACAATTAAAAATTATAATAAAGTATTAAAACTTAAAAATATAGATTCTTATTCAATAAAAAGAGTAACAGAATTAGAAACAGATAGAAGATATTTAATTGATAATAATATTATGTATGGCGATGAAAAAGAAATAACAATATCACTTTTATCAATAGGAGAAGTTAATTATAAAGAATATGTTAAATCACTACATTTAGATTATGAAAAAGTAAAAGATAAAATTATATATGTAGAAAATACATCTTATATGTATGATAAAGAGATAGTAAAAACATTTAATTTTAAAGAAAAAGATAAAATTAAAGGAATAGTAAATGGAAAAGAAAAAGAATTGGAAATAGCTAAAATAACTAAAAAAGGTGATTTTGGTATTGATAATTATGCATATGGAATAGGTGCATTTATAATAAGTGATTATTTAATAGAAAAATTAGGTGTTAATTATGTTAATAATTTAGAAATAGATTCTCCTGATTCATATAAATTAGAAGAAGATATTAAAAATTTAAAAATTGATACAATTGAAGTAGAAAATATAGATTTATATCAAAAACAAATGAATAATATGGTTATATGGATTTCGGTATTCTTATATGGCTTTATAATCGTTATAACACTTATAGGTGTAACTAATATCTTTAATACAATAACAACAAATATGAATTTAAGAAGTAAAGAATTTGCTATGTTAAAAAGTGTAGGTATGACAAAAAAAGAATTTAATCGTATGATAAGATTAGAAAGTATCTTTTATGGATTAAAATCATTAATAATTGGATGTATATTAGGAACAATATTTTCTTATCTAATATATAAAGGTTTATCAAATTCTATTGATTTCGGATTTCAAATACCTATAAAAGCTATAATCATATCTATAATTTTTATCTTAATAGTTGTTGGAATGATTATGAAGTATTCACTAAATAAAATAAATAAGCAAAACATAATTGAAACAATAAGAAAAGATAATATTTAATATATTGTCTTTTTCTAGTATAATAAAGGTGGTGATATATATGAATTTATTAATCGTTGAAGATAATTTGATGATACTTAAAGGATTAAAATATTATTTAGAAAGTGAAGAATTTAATATAATTACAAGTACTAGTTATAAAGAAGCAATAGAAAAACTTGAAATAAATAGATTTGATTTAATTATATTAGATGTATCACTTCCAGATAAAGATGGTTTTACTTTATGTAAATATATTAAAGAAAACTATAATTATCCAGTTATATTTTTAACAGCTAGAGATGATATTGATGATATTGTTTATGGACTTAATATTGCTGATGAATATATAACTAAACCATTTAGAAATAGAGAATTATTATCAAGAATAAAAAAGATATTAAATATAAATAGTATTATTAAATTTAAAAATATTAAAATAAATACAGAAAAAAAAGAAGTATATAAAGATGAAAAACTAGTTAATTTAACAAGTTTAGAATACAAATTATTTTTAACTTTAGTAAATAATAAAAATAAAGTTTTATCAAAAGATTTCTTACTAGATAAAATAGAAAAAGAAACAGGTAATTTTGTTAATGATAATACTTTAAGAGTTTATATAAAAAGAATAAGAGAAAAATTAGAAAGTGAAGATATAATAAAAACATTAAAAGGAATAGGATATGTTGTAGATGAAAAATAAAAATAATAAAAATTTTATAATAGAAAGTATAATCTTATTATTTATAATTTTAATAGTTAATTTTATTGTAAATAATTATTATCAAAATAAGTATAATAAAATAATTAATCAAAATATAAATAGTATTATAGTTGAAATTAAGAATAATTATAAGGATATAGAAGAAGAAAAATTAATTAATATTATAAATAGTAATGATAGTAAAGAAAACAATTTAGAAAAATATGGTATAGATATAAATAAAGTATCTTCTATAAATAGATTAAATAAAGAATATAAAAATAGATTTTATTTAAGTAATATAATTATAATAACTATATTTATAATATATATAATATTATTTGTAATTAATATGAAAAAAAGAAACAAACTAATTGATGAAGTAACTAAAAGTATAGAAAGAATAAATAATAAAGATTATAGTTTAGATATTTTAAAAAATAGTGAAGATGAACTTTCTAATTTAAAAAATGAATTATATAAAATAACTATTATGCTTAAAAACGAAGCTATAAATAAAGAAATAGAAAAAGAAGCTATAAAAGAAGGGGTTACTAATATATCACATCAAATAAAAACACCTTTAACTTCTATATCAATATTAATAGATAATATATTAGAAGAAAAAGATATGGATCCTAAAATAAGAGAAGAATTTTTAAAAGATATAAGAAAAACTATAGATGATATTAATTTTTTAGTGATATCTTTACTTAAACTATCAAGATTTGATGCTGGAGTAATTAAATTTAAAAAAGAAAAAATAAATATTTTAGAATTAGTAAATAATGTTAAAGCAAAATTAAATATACTATTAAAAGATAAGAATATTAACTTAAGTATAGATATAGATAAAAATAATACTTTTTATGGCGATTATCATTGGCAGTTAGAAGCAATTACTAATATTGTAAAAAATAGTATAGAATATTCTAATATAAATAGTAATATTGATATAAAAGTAATAGAAAATAATTTTTATATCAAAATATTTATAATAGATTATGGTAAAGGAATGAGTAAGGAAGAAACAAAAAAAATATTTAATCGTTTTTATAAAGGAGAAAATAATGATTCAAATAGTTTTGGAATAGGACTTTCTTTATCAAAAGCAATAATAGAAAAAGATAATGGATTTATAAAAGTAAAGTCAGATGTAAATAAAGGAACAACTTTTGAAATAAAATATATGAAAAAATAAAAAAAATGATATAATAAAATAGGTGATATTATGATAAAACTAGTGCTAGTAAGACATGGAGAAAGCGTGTGGAACTTAGAAAACAAGTTTACTGGATGGACTGATGTAGAACTATCTAGTAATGGCATAAAAGAAGCTAAAGAAGCAGGAATTTTATTAAAAGAAAATGGTTTTACTTTTGATATAGCATTTACTTCACTACTTAAAAGAGCTATTGATACATTAGATATAATATTAAGTGAAATGAATTTTAATAATATCGAAATAAAAAAATCATGGAAATTAAATGAAAGACATTATGGAGCCTTACAAGGACTTAATAAAGATGAAACAAGAAAAAAATATGGAGAAGAACAAGTAAAATTATGGAGAAGAAGTGCATCAGTTAGACCTCCTTCTTTAACTAAAGAAGATTCTAGATATCCTGGTAATGATATAAAATATAAAGATTTAACAGAAGAAGAATTACCATTAACAGAAAATTTAAATGATACTATAAAAAGAGTTATAGATTACTTTAATAGTGATATAAAAAAAGAACTTTTAAATAATAAAAAAGTAATTATAGTAGCTCATGGAAATAGTTTAAGATCCTTAATAAAATATTTAGATAATATGAGTGATGATGAAGTAATTAATTTAGAAATAGAAACAGGAAAACCAATATGTTATGAATTAAATGATGACTTAGTTCCTATAAAGCATTATTATATAAAATAGTTTACAAATAACTATTTTTTTGTTATAATTATTCTAGATACTAGGAGGTATAAATATGAGTAAAAAGATTACAATTTGTAACGTTAATAATCATAAATTTGAGGCTGATTTAATTTTATGTTTTGAAGTGCCAGAAATAGATGAAAAATATATAGTTTATAGTTTTCCTAGTAAAGGCGATTTAGTAACAATAAATGTAGGAAATTTAAAGAAAAAAAACGATGATAATTACTATATAGAAGAATTAGATAATGAGGAAGAATGGAATTTTGTAAAAAAAGTAATGCTTCAAATATTAGAGGAGGATAAATAATTATGGCAAGAATAATTTCGATTGAACCATTAGAACCACCAACTGAATTAAAAATAATGACAAGTAATCCTACTACTAAAAGAAGATATGCTGTAGATAGTGATGTTGTTTCCTCTTTAGAAAAATTTAATGAAAGTGAAGTAAAAAAAGGCGTTATTTCGTCAGAAGATATAAAAGAAATAAAACCAGAATTTGATGGTGAGTTACCAGTGTATGAAGAAAAACCAACATTAAAAAGTATTTTTCGTAAATTAGGTAAATTAAATGGAAAATTAAGTAAAGATAATAATTTCAAAAATTTAATTGTAAAACCAAAAGAATTACAAGAGGCTTTAAATAATTTAAATTTAGAAAAACAAGCTAGTGAAATGGAAGAATTACTAAAAAATACTAATCAAATAATAGAAGAAAAGAATAATATAATAAATGAATTACAACAAGAAATAGATTATTTAAAAAGAGAAAATATGGCTCTTGATACAGTTAATCAAGCATTAATTAGTGGTGATGAGAGTAAAGAAAAAGTTAGATAATAACTTTTTTTTAATAAATGTTTGAAATTAATAAATACTATAAAAAAAATTCATTTTGTTGTTGTAAAACAAATACATAAATAGTATAATTAATTTAGGTGATGTTATGGCATATATGTGGTTAATTATAATAATATTATTAATAATAGTAGAGGTAATGACTATTAATTTAACAACTATATGGTTTGTTATTAGTGGATTGTTTGCTTTATTATTATCATTTTTTACAGATAATTTCTTTATTCAATTTTTTGTATTTACAATAGGGGGTATAGTTTTACTTATTGTAACTAGACCAATATTAAAAAATATAATAAAAGAAAAAAAAGAGTCAACTAATTTAGATAGAGTAATAGGAATGACTGGAATTGTTACAGAAAAAATAAAGAAAAATGCTACTGGAGAAGTAAAAGTAGATGGTAAAAGATGGACAGCATTTGCTAATCAAAATATAGATACCAATAGTACTGTAAAAGTACTTGAAATAGATGGTGTAAAATTAAAAGTAGAGAAAGTGGAGGAATAATATGGAATTTTTACTTATTTTAATTGTTTTAATTGTTGTCATTGTACTTCCAAATATAAAGGTAGTACCACAAGCTAGAGCTTATGTTATTGAAAGAATAGGATCATATCATGAAATATGGAGAAATGGTTTACATATTAAAATACCTTTTTTAGACAGAGTTGCTAATAATGTTTCATTAAAAGAGATAGTTAAGGATTTTGCTCCTCAACCAGTTATAACAAAAGATAATGTAACTATGCAAATAGATACAGTTGTATACTTTCAAATAACAGATCCAAAATTATATACATATGGTGTTGAAAATCCAATAAATGCTATTGAAAATTTAACTGCTACAACACTTCGTAATATTATAGGAGAACTAGAATTAGATCAAACTCTTACATCAAGGGATATTATTAATTCAAAAATGCGTTCAATATTAGATGAAGCAACAGATCCATGGGGTATAAAAGTAAATAGAGTTGAAGTAAAAAATATTTTACCACCTCGTGATATTCAAGAAGCAATGGAGAAACAAATGCGTGCAGAACGTGAAAGACGTGAAAAAATTCTTCAAGCTGAAGGTGAGAAAAAATCAAGTATTTTAATAGCAGAAGGTGAAAAAGAAAGTGCTATTTTAAGAGCTGAAGCTAAAAAAGAATCACAAATTAAAATAGCAGAAGGTGAAGCTGAAGCTTTACTTAAAATGAAACAAGCTGAAGCTGATTCAATTAAATTAATAAAAGAAGCAAAAGCTGATAAAACAGTTCTTACCTTAAAAAGCTTTGAAGCATTAAGCAATGTGGCAAATGGAAATGCAACAAAAATTATAGTTCCGTCAGAACTTCAAAATATTGCAACAATTGGAACAACAATAGAAGAAATGTTTAAAGATACTAAAAATTAGTATCTTTTTACTATTTAGACAAAAAATATGACATAACTTGAAATTTTTGTTGACTTCGAATATCATATATGTTAAAATTTTGAACTATGTGAGGTGATAATATGAAAAAACAAGTAGTAAAATTATTAATTAACGGTAGTATTTTAACACTTTTAACAACACCTTATGTATTTGCTAATATAAAACTAGAAAAAAATTCAAAAATGAAATTTGGAAAATTCGATTATAACAAAGAACAATTATATGCTGAAGAAAATATTATTATTGAACCAAAAAATGTTAACCTAACAACAAATGTAAATACTTTATTTTCATATATATCATTAGTGGATTATTATTCTAATGTATTTGGACTAGATAATAAAATGGTTTTAGATAAGATATCTGAATATACTAATAATTTTAATAGCGAAAAATTTATAAATGATAATGAAATATATGACTATGGTATTTCTTTTGATAGTAAAGAACAATCTATTATATATTTTATAAAGGATATAGATATGAATTATAGTAAATATGGTTTTGATGAGAGTGTTTTTGTTGATAGTGATTATGTTCCAACAATGGAATGTGAAGAAATGGTAGAAAAATATAGTGAAATATTTGGAATTGATAAAAGAATATCAATGTCAATAATTTATACTGAATCACATTATACATTAAGTAGTAAAAATTTTAATGAAAGAAATAATCCAGCCGGAGCCGGATATACTTATTATGGAAATTTGGAAGAAGGAATAATATACCATATTATTAATCTAAAGAATAATTATTCCAATTATTCTTTAGATAATATATCATTTTATAGTGAAGCACAAAGTAAATATTGTCCAGATAATGATGGAAGTTGGATAACTTTAAATGAGTATTATTATCAAGTATTGACTGAAGATTATTATTATTATTTAAATTTAAGAATAGAAGATGAAAAGGTACTAACTAGATAGTATCTTTTTTTAGATTTTCTTTTATTTTTTTATATTGGTGATGAGTAACTAAAATGATACTTATGCTTGTTGATATAATAAGTCCCCACATTCCTATTTTTAAACAAGATAATAATGTTAATAGAACAGTTCTTGATATCATACCGATTAAGGTTCCATTCATAGCTTCCTTAGCTTTACCCATAGCTTGTAGACTACTAGTTAAAGGTGCTTGAATATACTGCATTAAGCAAATAGGAGCTAGAACCCTTAAATAATTTATTCCTTCATTAGTATTATATAAAAACTTTAAACAAAACTCTGGAAATAATTCAAAAATTATTGTTACAGGGATTCCAATTAATAATGAAATAAAAATAGCTTGTTTTATTTTAGATTTAGTATATTTTATATTATTATTAGAATATGATTTACTTATTACTGGTATTAAAGCTTGTGAAATAGCAGCAGTAAAAAAAGAAGGTAGTAATAATAATGGTAAAACAAAACCACTAATAATTCCATATTCATAAACAATAAAATTATTAGTATATCCAACTTTTAAAAGAATAGTTGTTAAAATTATTGGTTCTAAAAAGTATCCTATATTACCTATTAATCTTCCTATTAAAGTAGGAACACTAATACCAAAAACATTTTTTATGTTTTTTTTATTTAGAAAAAAATCTTCTTTTTTTATATTTTTATTAGGTAAACATAATGTCAAAATAATAATAGATGAAAGTTCACTAAATATATTAGATATAATGATAAAAGCAATTGTATATTCAATTCCTTTAGTTAAAAATAAAGGAATTCCTATTATTAAAACAATTAATCTTATTATATCTTCACATATATTAGATATAACATGTGGTAACATTCTTTCCTTACCAAAAAAGTATCCTCTTATAATAGATGAAATAGAAATAAAAGGAAGAACAAACCCCATAGAAATTAATCCATAATAAGTTCTTGATTCATGTAAAAGATTGTTTGAAATAAAACCACTAAATATAAATAACAATATAATTATTAAAATGTTTATAATTAAAGAAATGGGAATTATAGATAGAATAATATTTTTATTATTGTATTTATTTTCAGCAATTAGTTTAGAAATAGCTACTGGAAGTCCAAAAGTAGCAATTGATATTAATAACATATAAGTAGGTGAAATCATCATATATATACCTATACCTTCAGTTCCAATTAGTCTTGTCATTATAATTTTTATAATCATTCCAAGTACTTTTGTTATTAGACCACCTATTATTAAAATAATACTTGATTTAATAAATTTACTTTTTTTCATTTTATTCCTCCAAAAACTTTAAAAAATATTTAATTTAATATATAATATATATATGAGAATTTAAGCATATTTATTTATAAGGAGGAACTATTATGGACATAATGTTTGATTCAATAGAAGAATTATATAAAAGAATTAAACCAGCATTAAAAACTAAAAAAGAAGAAATGCGTAGAAATGGTTATATCTATATTAAAGAAGAAGATATATGGAATTATCTAAAAGAAGTGAAATGGATTAATTCTAAAAATTTATCACTTTATCAAATGGTTAGTGATGTTTTAAATGTTGATGATATGCTTATAGATAAATATTTAAAAGAAAAATTGAATATGAGAAATCGTATGATTTATTTTGATAATTAAGGGTGGTTTTATGATAAGAACAGATAAAAAATATAAAGATTATAAATTAATAGAGTATGCAGATATATTAATAGGTATGTCAGTAGCAACCAAATTAAATAATAAAAATATGACAGAAATACTTAGTGATTTATTTAATAATATGGAAGTAGATTCTATATTAATAGATAAACATAATTATGTCCGTATAAATAAAAATAGTAAAATTATAAAATTTTTAATCGAAGAAGCAAATATAATAGATTATGATACATATATAGATCATGATATATTAAAAGATGCTTTATCAAGAGCTTACTTTGAATTTAATTATGAAATGAAAAATAAACTTTCTATTTATTTTAGAAAATATGTAGAAAATGAAATAGAAGGTATTGATAATACTATAATAAAAGAAGAAATAAAAAATGATAGAGATTTATTAGAATATATTAAAAAATATGATAATTTTACAATGTATATAGAAGATAAAGTAAATAAGAATATTGAAATAAAAGAAAAACTAAATGTAAAAAGATATACAGTATAAAAGGGAGATGGCGCCTGTGACAAAGGTAAATGTTGGACTTAAATATGAAGATTTAATGAATAAAATAAAAACCTATATAAATGATAAAAAAGAATTAAATCTAATAACAAAAGCTTATAATTATGCTAAAGAACAACATTTTGGTGTTAAAAGAATGACAGGAGAGCCATATATTGAACATCCATTAAATGTTGCATATATTTTAACAGAAATAAATGCTGATGCAGCGACTATATGTGCAGGACTTTTACATGATGTATTAGAAGATTGTGATGTAACAAAAGAAGAAATGGCTTCAAATTTTACAGATGAAATTGCTAATTTAGTAGATGGTGTAACTAAAATTAATAAACTTAATTTTGATACATCGAATGGAAGCAGTATTATGATAGCAACGCAAAGAAAAATATTAGTTGGACTATGTGAAGATGTTAGAGTAATTATTATTAAATTAGCTGACCGTTTACATAATATGAGAACATTATGGGTTCATCCAGAAGAAAAACAAAAAGAAAAAGCCATAGAAACATTAGAAATTTTAACTCCTATAGCTCATAGACTTGGTATGAATAAAATCAAAAGTGAACTTGAAGATTTATCTCTTAGATATTACAAACCAGATGTATATTATTCTATTGTAGAACAATTAAATCAATCAAAAGTTGAGCGAGATAAAGTAGTAGAAGAAATGAAAAATAGTGTTTCTAAATTACTTGATCAAAATGGTATTAAACATGAAATAAAAGGTAGAGCTAAAAGTATATATAGTATCTATAAAAAATTAGATAAAGGTAAGAAGTTTAATGATATATATGATTTATTAGCTCTTCGTGTTTTTGTAGAAACAAAACCAGAATGTTACAAAGCACTTGGAATAATTCATTCTAAATATAGACCAATTCCAAAAAGATTTAAAGATTATATAGCAATGCCTAAAACAAATATGTATCAGTCACTTCATACAACTGTTTTTGGTGATTATGGTTATTTATTTGAAATACAAATAAGAACATATGAAATGGATGAAGTAGCGGAACGTGGTATTGCTTCTCACTGGGCATATAAAGAAAATAATGGCAATGCTAAAAGTTTAATGCAAAATAATATGGAACAAAAATTACAATTTTTCCGTTCTATAATTGAACTTAATAGTGAAGAAACTAAAGATGAAGATTTTATTAATTCAGTAAAAGAAGATGTTTTTAACAACACTATTTATGTATTTACTCCAAATGGTGATGTTATAGAACTTCCAAATGGATCAACACCAATAGATTTTGCATATAAAGTTCATACTAAAGTTGGAGATAAAATGGTAGGAGCTATTGTAAATAATAATATTGTTTCGATTGATTATAAATTAAAAAATAATGATATAGTTAAAATTAATACTAATCAAAATTCATTTGGACCTAGTCGTGAATGGGTAAATATAGTAAAAACTAATCATGCTAAAAATAAAATAAAAGGATTTTTTAATCGTATAGAAAAAGAAGAATATTTAAAAAATGGAGAAGATATATTAAATAAAGAATTAAGAAAAAGAAAACTTGCTATTAGTGAATTTTTATCAAATGAAAATGTTTCTAAAATACTTAAAGAATATAAATATGATAATTTAGATGAATTATATATTAGTATAGGAAATAATAGTATTCAAGTAGGATCAATAATTAATTTAATTACTGAGGAAAATAAAGATACAAAAGAAGAAATAATTTTAAGAAAAACAAAGAATAAAGAAGTAGAAAAACCTCAAATAAAAAATGATATACTAGTAGAAGGAATAGATGATATTAAAGTTAATCTAGCATCTTGTTGTAATCCAATTCCACAAGATAGGATAGTAGGTTATATAACAAAAGGATATGGTATTACTGTTCATAGAGCAATGTGCCCTAATGTTAAAGAACTAGAAGAAAGACTTGTAGATGTAAAATGGAATGCAGAAATTAATAAAAAATATCCAACTAATTTAATTATTCATGCATTAAAAAAAGAAGATTTATTATTAAATATAATTGCTAAAACAACTAAATCTAACGTAAGTATTCAAAGTATAAATACTTATATTAATAAAACTGACAATGTTTATGAAATAACTGTTTTAGTCGATAAAAAAGAAAATCTTGTCAAGTTTATAAATGATTTAAGACAAATGAAAGATATTATAGAAGTAGAAAGATTGATTAAATAATGAGAGTTTTAGTACAAAGAAGTTTAAATTCAAGTGTATCTGTTAATAATAAAATAGTAGGTAAAATAGATAAAGGATTAGTTTTATTAGTTGGCTTTAAAGATAGTGATACAATTGATGATATAAAATACTTAGTAAAAAAGATTATAAATTTAAGAATATTTGATGATGAAAAAGGAGTTATGAATAAAAGTATATTAGATGAAAATGGTAGTATACTTAGTATTTCACAATTTACTCTTTACGCAGATACAAAAAAAGGAAATAGACCAAGTTATATAAATGCATTAAATGGAGAAGAAGCAATAAAATTATATGACTTATTTAATGAAGAATTAAAAATTAATAATATAAATGTAGAAACAGGTATATTTGGTAGTGATATGAAAGTTAATATTTTAAATGATGGACCTGTAACTATTTTGTTAGAAAGTAGGAATTAAAATGAAAAATAAAATAAATTTTAAATTGGTTAATATAGCTGTTGTAGCTCTAATTGTATTTTTACTATATCAAACAGGAAATTTATGGATGGGAGTTTTAGGTAAATTCTTTAAAATTATGATGCCTTTTATAGTTGCTTTTGTAATAGCCTATGCATTATACCCATTTTTAAAATATCTACAATCGAAAAAAGTTCCCAAAGGATTATCAATCTTTATAATAATAGTTTTATTTTTAGCGCTAGTAAGTTTCACGGTTTTCTTAGTTGTTCCACTTTTATTTAATCAAACTGTAAATTTATTTAATTCATCTATATCTTTTGTTAAAGAAATATCAAAAGAATATAACTATGATTTAGGACCAATTCAAGATTCTTTAACAAATGCTTTAAATGATATCGTTATGGGAGTTGGTAAATATATATCTAATGGAGCAATCAACTTAATAAATGTTTCAATAGGTTTTATAACAAATGTATTTTTATGTTTTACATCAGCTATTTATTTTTTAATAGATATGGAGAATATAAGAAAAGAAACAAAAAAATATTTAAAAAATAAATCTAGAAAAACTTATAGATATATTAAAACAATTGATGAAGAAATGAAAAACTATTTATCTGGATTTGTAAAATTGATGATTATTTCTTTATTTGAATATTCTATTATATATGCTATTATAGGTCATCCAAATGCACTACTTTTAGGATTTTTAGCTATGGTAACACAATTAATACCATATTTTGGAGGTATGATTACTAATGTAGTAGCAGCCGTTACAGCTATAGTTGTTTCTCCAGCTTTATTTATTAGAACAGTTATTACATTCTGTATTTTATCTATTATAGATGGTAATGTTATAGGACCTTTAGTATATGGTAAAACTAATAATGTAAAACCAGTTATTGTTATAATTTCTATAACAGCTGGAGGTATATTATTTGGTATAACAGGAATAGTTGCATCATTCCCAGTAGCTATTATTTTAATTGCAACATATAAATTTTATAAAGAAGATATAAATGATAAATTAGAAGATATAAAAAAGAAGTAGGGTAATATGAAAAAAGAAAATAATTTATTTATTTTAATGATTATGATTTATACAACTTGTTTACTTATTTCTAATGTTACAGCTTTTAAAGTTGTATCTTTTTTTGGTATAACTTTAACAGCGGCAACTTTAGTTTTTCCAGTAACATATATTTTGGGTGATGTATTTTCAGAAGTATATGGCTATAAGAAAACAAAACAAATTATTATATCTGGATTTTTGTGTAATACCTTAATGGTATTTATCTTTTTTCTAGCTATATTAATGCCTTATCCAGATTATTTTGAATATCAAAAAGAATTTGAATTAGTGTTAGGTAATACACCAAGAATATTAGTAGCAAGCTTAACAGCTTATTTAATAGGTGGACTTTCTAATTCATATGTTTTGACTTTTATAAAAGAAAAAACTAATATAAAACCTTTATGGTTTAGATTATCTTTTTCTACAATAATAGGTGAATTGTTAGATTCTATTTTCTTTGTTACTATAGGTTTTATAGGAAAAATTAGTTTAAATAATATTATAATTATGATTATAAGTCAAGCTGGTATAAAAATAATAGTAGAATTTATTATGATACCTATTGTATATAAAGTAGTTAGTTTTGTTAAGAAGAATAATTAATTCTTCTTTTTTGTGATTAATAATTAAAATATAGACTTCAAAAAAACAATTTAAGTGAGGAATATATTGAGAGAATAAAAACTCTCAATATATTCTTCTTTTTTTATAGAAATGATTCTTTGACAATTGAATAGATGTGGTTAAATACATTCTTATTATAATAAGCACAATAACAAGTACGCTTGACGATTAATACTTGGTTATAAATACTAAATTGCTATTAGTAATGCGATGACAAATAATGAGTATAATGATACTTCTACCTAGCTCAGACTCAATCAAAGGGGTAGCTTTGTTTGATAACAAGGAGGCATAAAACCTATGGAATTGATTAGCAATCAATCATTTAACCACTGTTAATAAAAAATTAAATTATAAATGAAAAAATTGAAAGGACGTGAAGATATGAATAACGAAGAAACAAGTATTATAGAAACAGAATTGTATGATGATTATATTGAAGATGCATTTACAAAAGAAGGAAATGATGTAAATTTAGAAGTAGATCATATTACAACTAAATGTCTTTTATCAAAAAATGAAAAATTTAGTTTAGATGAAAATGGAAATTTAATTGTAAATAGTATTTCTTTTAGTGGTAGTTCAGGTGAGGGAGTTTTTGATTTAATATATCCTATTGGTAGTATATATATGTCTGTTAATCAAATAAGTCCAAGTACACTTTTTGGAGGTATATGGGAAAGACTATCAGGTGGTTTTTTATATGGATGTGTTAATGAAGCTGGTAATTCAACTATAACTGGAACATTAACAGCAGCTGCAACAGGTAATACTGGAGCAGCTACTGGAGATACTGGATCTACTATATTAACTATTTCACAAATACCATCACATCAACATAATATTCAAGGACATAATGATTCTGGAAGTACTGTTACTTGGACGGATAAAGCAGTGACATATGCTAGTAATAATAAAGGATATAATGCAGGTGTAAGAATTAGTTACCAAGGTGGAGGACAAGGTCATACACATACACTTAACTCACATACACATACACTTAATTCTCATACACATAATATTCCTTATATGTCTGTTTATATATGGAAAAGAACTTCATAATTTAAATTGATAAAAGAGAGGCGAAAATATGAATGAAACTGAATTAATTAATTTAAGAGGAAAAAAAGAAAAACATTTTTTAAATGAAGATGGAACAATAGTTGCAAAAATGTATGGTTCTGCAATTCATTATATAAAAAATGGTATTTATGAAGAAATTGATAATTCTTTAATAAAAGAAGATAATTATTATCATAACAAATCAAATTCGTTTATTACATATTTTAGTGAAAGTACAAAAGATATACTTTATAAATTGAAATATAATAATAAAATAATCGAATTTGGGATAAAGGATTGTAATGATGTAAATATAACTATAGAAAACTATGATTCAAAATTAAGCTCAAAAGTAAAATATATAAATATTTTAGATGGGATAGATTTTGAATATGATATATTATCAGATAAAATAAAAGAAAATATTATTTTAAAAAACAACAATTCATTAATAAATAATATAGTATTTTTTATCAAAACAAATTTAAATTTGTTTTTAAATGAAAAAAATAGTATTGATATAGTAGAAAATGGGAATATAATTTCTACAATGGAATCACCTTATATTATAGATAGTGATGGAAATATAATAAATTGTGTTTATTATAAATTAAATAAGCAGGAAGAAAATTATGAATTAGAGATTGTAATAGATAAAGATTTATTAGATTTAGAAAATATTAAATATCCAATTATTATAGATCCAACTATAATGAATCCTGATAATATAAATAGTGTAAGTGATACATATATTTATCAAGACGATACAACTGTTAATAAAGGTAATTTGGAATATTTAAAAGTAGGTGTAGAAAGAATTGATAATAGCGATATAGTAAATAGAGGACTTATAAAATTTGATTTACCTAAAATTGGTACAGGTAGTCAAATAATTGAAGCAGAACTTAACTTAACACCTTATACATATGAATCAGAAAATAATAATTTTGTTTGTATTCATAGAGTAACTGAAAATTGGAATGAAAATAGTGCTAATTGGAACATAATGAATAATAAATATGATAGTATGGTTGAAGGGGTCATTGATGCTAATTTTATGCCTTTTTGTATTCTAACTAATTTAGTAAAAAAATGGTATAATGATAAACCAAATTATGGGATTTTATTAAAACAAAATATTGAAGAATATACTGGAAAAGAACCTGTTAAATTTTTTACAAAAGAAGGAAATAGTAATTATAAACCTTATTTAACAATAACATATCGTAATCAAAACGGTTTAGAAAACTATATGGATTATAAAAGTCAGTCATATTCTATAGGTAATACATATATTAATAGTTATAATGGAAATTTAACGGGGATTTTTAATATAGGATCAACTATTAAAGGTAAAATGCCTATCTCATTAAAATTAATTTATAACACAAATGATGTAGTGCTAAATACTAATTTAGGATATGGGAAAGGTTATCGATTAAATTTATCACAATTAATAAATAAAGAAACGATTGATAATGTTAATTATTTAAGTTATGTTGACGAAGATGGAACTATACATTACTTTAAAAAATATGGCACAGATACTGTATATAAAGATGAAGATGGTTTAAACATGACTATAGAAGAAAGTTCTATACAATATATTCTTAAAGATAAAAATGAAAATAAGATGATATTCGATATAATAAATAATACTGGATATTTAAAAGAAATAATTGATTTAAGTGATAATAAAATTACAATCAATTATAATAGTAATAATACAATTTCTAAAATAACAGATGCTAATAATAATGAAATTAATTTAATATATGAAACAAATAAAATTACAGTTTCATCAATAGATGAAATAATACAAATTAATTATGAAAACAATTTATTGAAAAATATTATAACAAAATCTGGAATAACCAATTATACTTGTAATAACAATGGATTAATTACAAGTATAACTGATGAAACGGGTTTAAAGAATAGTTTTGAATATTATCAAGAATCACCATATAGAATAAAAAAAGTATCTGAATATGGAATAGATAATTCTTTAGGCAATTATTTTAATATAACTTATAATTTTAATTCAACAACAGTTACTGATAATAAAGAAAGAGTTAATACTATGATATTTAATGATTGTGGAAATATTTCATCTATTAGTAATTTAAAATCAAGTGAAGATATAAAAGATGCATATGGTAAAATGAGAAATTATGGAAAAACATATATAACAGAAGAAGGAGAAAATACTAAATATAAAAATAAATTATTGTGTAAAGATTTACCTAATAAATATGTTAAAAACTATTTATCAAATACTAGTTTTGAACTCGATACAATTAATTTTACTCAATCGGATAGTATAAATCAGAATATAACTAACGAAATATCAAACACAGGTAATAAAAGTTTAAAAGTAACAAATATAAATATTAATAAATATATAAGGCAAGCTATTTCTATACCAAAAAATTGTTATTATACATTTAGTTCGTTTATTAAAAACACAGGTAAAATAAAACTTTCTTTATCCTATATTAATGAAGAAAATGTTACTATAGAAGAATATAAAAATGTTGTAGAAAATGATTCATTTGAAAGAAGTGATGTTACTATTTATTATCCAAATGAAGCAAAGAGTGATTTATTTATAACATTTTATTTTGAAGAAATTGGAACAACTTATATTGATGATATTCAATTAGAAGAAGGAGAAATTGCTAATAAATATAATATGATAGAAAATTCTGATTTTTCTAAAGGATTAGATGGTTGGATTTTAGAAGCTTTAGATAAGGATATTTCTGTTTCAACTTCTGAAATTTACAGTATAATAACATTAAATAATGGAGGTAAAGCCTTAAAAATAAGTATGAATCCTAAATTTTCATTAACAGCTAAAAAAGACTTTGATATTAAAGGTAAAGGTGGAGATACATATAATATTTCCTTTTGGTATAAAAATGAAGGATTACATTCTCTTTATCCTATGACTGATAATTATGTTGTAATAAATTATGATGAGGGTGAAGAGTGGGGAAGATGTGAAGTAGCAAGCGCAAAACTAAATATAAATGAAAATGAATGGCAATATTTTACTACTAGCTTTACTGCTGAAAGAGACTTTGATGGTTTACAATTAAAATTTTGTCAGTATGGAAATGCTAATAATTTATATATAACTAATATATATATGATAAAAGATTACAGAAATATTAATTATGATTATGATTCTGATGGTAATGTTATATTAACAAAAAATTTAGATGATGAAATAACAAACTTTAATTATGATAAGAATAATCAATTAATTCAAATGATGAATCCAAAAGGTAAAAAATTTAAATTTGAATATGATAATAATATAACAGATAGAGTTATTAATGGAATAAGTGAAAGTGGAATATCAAATCAAATAAAATATGATCAATTTGGTAATCCTATTTTAACTAAATTAATAAATAATATAAAAGAAATTGTATCTGGAAAGTATAAAATACGATTAAAAGGAACAAATAAATATTTAAGATTAGAAAAAGATAAAATAATTATTACAGATTCATATTGTAATCATAATGATTGGATCATTGAAAAGGTAAATGATACTTATTATATACACCATAATATTTTAGAAAATTTATATTTTGGAATAAATAATAATGATTTAATTTTGACAGATAATAGAATTTTATTTAAATTTGTAGAAAATAAGAATGGTAGTTATTTAATTAAACAAAGTAATACAGATAAATATTTAAAAGTAAATAATAATATTATACAATTTTCAAATCTAATTGAAAATGATAGTAGTTTTGAATTTTATATAGAACATAGTAGTAATCAAGAATTTATTTTAAATAATGCTACTTATACAGATGATGGAAGATTTATAAAAAGTACTACTGATTCAATGTTTAACAAAACTTTATATGATATAGATGAAATTACAGGATTAACTAAATCAGTAACAAATCCTAAAAATATAAAAACAGAATATTTTTATAATGATAAAGAACAAATAACAAAAATAAAACAAAAAGATAAGGAAATAAATTATGAATATAATAATAATAATTTGCTTGATAAAATAATTTTAAATAATAAAACTTATGGTTTTATATATGATCAATTTTTAAATACAAAAACAATCAAAATAAATGATAATATTTTAGTTAATAATATTTTTGAAGAAAATAATGGTAATTTAATAAAATCAATATATGGAAATAATGATGAAGTAAATTATACATATGATGAATTTAATAGAATAAAAGATATTATAAAAGAAAATGATATGTATAGTTATAAATACGGAAATAATGGTGAATTATCAAAAATAATATCTAATAATGATATATATAAATATAATTATGATTTATCAAAAAGATTAAGAGAATATATATTTAATAATTTTAAAATAAAATACGATTATGATAAAAATGGTAATGTTGCTAATAAAATATATTATTTAAATAATATAGAACATGTTATAAATAATACTTATAATGATGATGATTTGATAACAAAAGTAATAATGGATAATATGGAAATTAATTATACTTATGATTCACTAGGAAGATTAATAAGTAATAATATAAATAATTATACATATAAAAATAAAGGAAAAAGAACATCTTTAATAATAGAAAGTATAGAAAATAGATTAGGAAAATATTTTTATAAATATGATGAATTAAATAATATAACACATATATATATAAATAATAATTTAATAAATAAATACTATTATGATGATTATAATGAGCTTATAAAAGAAGATAATTATATAACAAATCAAACTATTAATTATGAATATGATGAAGATGGAAATATATTATCTAAGAAAACATATAATATAAACACAAATAATTTATTAAATGAAAATATATATGAATATAATAATAATAATTGGAAAGATCAATTAACAAAATATAATAATATAGAAATAATATATGATGAAATAGGAAATCCAATTCAAATAGGAAATGATATATTAACATGGATAAATGGGAGACAATTAAATAGCTATAATGATATATTGTATAAATATAATAAAGACTCAATAAGAACAAGTAAAATAGTAAATAATATAGAAACAAAATATTATTTAGAAAATAATAAAATAATACTTGAACAAACAGATAATAATATGTTATACTATTTGTACAATGATGTAGATGAATTAATAGGATTTAAATATAATGAAGCAGTATATTATTATATAAAAAATATTCAAGATGACATTATTGGAATAATAGATAGTAATAATGATACTGTAGTAAAATATAAATATGATTCATTTGGAAATATAATTTCAATAAAAGATATAAATAATAATGAAGTAACGGATATTAATCATATAGGAAATATAAATCCTTTCAGATACAGAAGCTATTACTATGATAAAGAAACAAAATTATATTATCTAAATAGTAGATATTATAATCCATTATGGGGAAGATTTATAAATATTGATAGTTTGCTTTTTCAAAGTGGAAATGCTCTAGCGAACAATTTATATTTATACAGTTATAATAATCCAATAAATTTATTAGATAGTGCAGGAAATTTACCAATATTAAGTAGTATTAAGAATTTGGCAAAAACAATGTCAACAACTGTTTCAACAATAGTTGGTTCATTGAATACTATTGCAAATAATATAACTAATTCTTTAAAAAAATCTTTACCTGATTATTCAGACGTTTTAAATAAAGTTTTAATTAAAAATGCAGCACAAGCACTAACAGTAAAAAATAACTCTTCAGCACCTAGAACTATGGAATTTTTCTATAGTATGGTAAAAAATAAAGGAGATTGGGATTATAAAAGGGAAAAAATATGGAATGACGAATTTGATGTGCCATATTTAGGCTTAAATGGACTTTTCGTATGGAATGATAAAATAATAAATGCTGAACAATTTGGAAATATCCATTATGGAATTATAGGTAGTGTATTAGGATATGATGAAAAATTATTATATATGGGTGGAGGATATGCAGCTAAAGGAATATCATTAAAAATATTTAAAGAACCTTATTATGGTGATAGTGTTGAAGATCATAACAGTATAAAAATGGGGATTGATATGTACAAAGGAAGATGATTAATATGAAAAAAATACATTTGTTATTTATTCCAGTTTATATGATTATTCCAATTATAGTAATAGTATTCTTGTTTATATATTTATGGAATAATTATCCAAATGTAAAAATTATCAAGAAATTTAAAACTAATAGCGAAGAATTTAAACTTTCAGCAGAAGAATTGAAATCTGATAGTAATGAACTATATTTCAATGTAGATAATGGCATTGGTATTGTTAAAATTCATAATTTTGGAACAAAAGAAAAGTATAAGTTAGACTTAGATAATAATAAATTTAGTCAATATCCAAAAACTATGTCATTAATAAAAAAATATGAATTAGAAAAAGTAATAAAATCTGATGGATATATTTTATTTGAGTTTAAATCAAATAGATTAGTTAAAATGCAAGGTATTATACTAATGGAAAATAAAGAAAAATTTTTGGATGCTGGAAATCCCATTTTGCGTTTAATAAATTTAAAAGATAATTGGTTTTATATAGAAAGCTAGTTATTAATATTATCTCATAATATATATTGGTCATAAAAAAATATCAAATAAGATTATAAAAAATAAAAAATTATAATTAAGAAAAAAAATTGATTATAAATAAAGAATTCGAAGATTATGAAAAAATTTGATTATTTAGAATTTAAAGAGATAACTAATTATATGGATAGAATAAAATTTGATTATGAATGATATATATGAAAATAAATTTTAAATACGATATTAAGAAAATAGATAATAACATTATATATTTTATGTCAGGTTCATTTAAGAATGGCAATTATGAATATGCTATTTTAGAATATCAAAAAAATAATTTTAAAAAATATTCAGATTTAAATGAAATGGATTCGATTACAAAAAAATATTTGAAGATGATAAGTAATTTAGTTACATAGATGAAAAAAATATATATAAATAAACATAAAATAATTAATAAAATTAAGCTTTTATTAATATTATAATATTGGAAGAAATGTTATTATAGTTTAAATATTATCAAGAATTATTATTACTTATATTAAAAGATATTATAGAAAGAAAAAGTATACTTATTCAATAATTTATAAAAATATGTGATATATATTATAAAAATGAAGAAGAATATACCTATTTAAAATTAATAGGTATAGAATTTATGAAGAATATTATATTAAGGATGGGTTTGTAACAAATAATAATTATAGATAAAAGATTAGAAGATTAAATGTCTTCTTTTTATATGTTATAATATTAGAAATATGTATGAAAATTAGATAAAGGCAGTATCATCTAACTATCATTCAATATTGGGTGGTATTATGCTTGTAGAAAAATATGTTGTATGGTTATTATGTTTTTTTAGCAAAAAAATTAATGATTTTTACAAAGTAAGAAGTACCAAATATATTCATTTGAATAAATTTGGTATTTTTTTTGTTATTTATAAAAATAAATCTCCACCAATCGTTTCAAAAAATTTGAAATGAAAGGATGGTAATAATGATTTTTCCAAAAAGAAGAATACATAAAGATAATCCATATAAATTAATTTTTGAAAATAATAATTATATGGTTATTTTTATAGATAGTACTGGTAAAAAGCAAAAAATAAAAATAGAAAAAGAAGTATATCAGTTATTTGATAAATTTGAATTAGAAGATTTAAAAGAAATGAATGAATTTGATAGACATATAGAACATTTAGAATATACTGACGAATCTTTATATATAAAAGCAATAAATAAAAATAATAATTTAGAAGATATAGTAATTTCCAAAATGAAAAAAGAACAATTAAAAAGAGCAATAGAAGAATTACCAGATATACAAAAAAGAAGAATAAAAAAGTATTATTTAGAAGAAATGACATTAAAAGAAATATCAGTTATAGAAAAATGTTCAATAAGAGCTATAAAATATAGTATAGATATAGCTATAGAAAATATAAAAAAAAATATGAGTTAGGAGAAATAAAATGGAGAAAAAAATAATTAGTAATATTGCAAATTTAATAAAAGTAAAATCAATAATAACTTTAATGACATTTACAGCATTTTTTTATTTAACAATTAATAATCAAATAGATATAGATAATTTTATGCTTATACTTGGAATGATATCAACTTATTTTTTTAGTAGAAATGGTTCTAAAAATGAAGTGTAAAATATTAAAAGGTAAAGAATGTTATATAACTCAAAAATATAGTAATAATCATAAAGGAATAGATATAGTGGGATATAAAAATAATAAAAAAATAATAGATACAGTAGTAGCACATACAAAAGGAACAGTAATAGAAATAAAGACAGGAATGA